>JASIAO010000209.1 GCA_030041955.1 Acidobacteriaceae bacterium
GCGTCCGCCGTTCATTCACCAGCTTGCGATTGACGCATTCACGGCGCAGCAGGCGGATGAGACGACCAGGCCGATGGCCGTGATCTTCGCGCTGCTTGGGCTGTATCTGGTTGTGGAGCACGGCTTCACCGGATTGCAGGTGCAGCAGGCGCACATGCGGCTGGCGCGGGTTCCAAAGACGTGGCCGAGCCTGCCGCAGCCGCAACATCGCGGCAACGTCGAGGTTGCTGATGTGCTGGCCGCCGAGCCCGGGCCGGCGCGCGATACGATGATCCACGCGTGGTGCGAGGCGGTGTGGCAGGCGTGGTTCGAGAGCCGGCCAACGATCGTCGAGTTGGTGAAGCGCGAGCTTGGCGTGGAGTGACGCGGCGGGTTGCGTATCCTGCCGATATGCGAACCGAACACAGGTGGGCCGCGCTGGCGGCGTTGGCCGGAGGTGTGCTGGCCATCTCGTGGTCGGCGATCTTCGTGCGCTGGGCGCGAATGCCCGGGGCCAGCTCAGCGTTCTATCGCATGGTCGTCGCGTCAGCGGTCCTGTGGCCTATGCTGGTGCTCTTCGGCCGCGTGCAACGGGGATTGATCGCGCGGGACCTCTGGATAGCAGCCGCTGGCGGCGTTTTCTTTGCCGGTGATGTGGGTTTCTGGAATGTCGCTGTACTGCACACTTCGGCCGGAAACGCGACCTTCCTCAGCAACTGCTCGCCATTATTTGTGGGGCTGGTTACGTGGGCGCTGACGCGCCGATTGCCCTCAGGGCGATTCTGGACCGCGTTGCTGATCTGCCTCGCAGGGAGTGGCTGCATCGTGGCGGCGGACGTGCGGACGGCACTCTCGCGCTCTTCGGCAGACGGGCTCGCGGTGCTGGCCGCAGTCTGCTTCGCGCTCTACCTCGTCATTACCGGACGCCTGCGCGCGCGGTGGGATTCGGCCGCGCTGCTGGCGGTCTCAACCAGCGCCAGCGCGGTGACGCTGCTGATCGTCACGCTGGGAGCGCACATCTCTCTGCGCGTGCCGGGCGGGGGCTCCGTGTGGGCTCTGCTGGGACTGGGGCTGGTGTGCCAGGTGGGCGGATATTTTTGCCTCACCTACGCGCTGGGTCATTTGCCGGCCACAGTGACGGCGATCCTGCTGCTGGCCATTGCGCCGCTGACGGCGGTGTTTGCGTTCCTCGCCTTCGGCGAGCGCATGACACCGCTCGAAATTGTCGGCGGAGTGCTGGTGCTCGCGGGCGTGTGGATCATGGGGCGCAGGCCTGAGGCGGAGATTTCGGCGGTTGTTGGGCCGGCCGGCGTCAATTAAAAGAGCAAACTCCGGAAGCCAATCTGGCTACAGCTTCTGGGCGCGCTGCACGTCGCGCACGCCGGGCAGGCGGCGCAGGCCCTGGACCAGGCGGTTCAGGTGGCGCACGTCTTCGGCGTCGAGGACAAATTCGATGAGGGCATCGCCGGCGTCGCCAGGATGGGTTTCCACGGTGCGGATATTCGCCTCTTCGTCGCTGATGACCGCGGTGATTTCCTTGAGCATGCCGGCGCGGTCGTCGCAGTGAATAGTGAGCTTGACGGGGTAGGTCTGGGGGCGCCGTCCAGCGGCGGCTTCGGGCGCGCGCTCCCAATCGACGGCGATGCGGCGGTCGGATTCGTAGAGGAGGTTCTGCACGTTGGGACAGTTGCGCGCGTGCACGGCCACGCCCTTGCCGCGCGTGACGTAGCCGATGATCTCCTCGCCGCGAATGGGATTGCAACATCGCGCGCGATAGACGAGCAGCTCGTTCTGGCCCTCGACCACGAGCGCATCGGATCCGCTGGTGGCGGAGACGCGGCGGACAGCGTCGGCTCCGGGCGTGGCGGGCGTGATCTCCGGCTCCGGCTGCTGGTGCACCAGGCCGGGTGCGAGGCGGTTAAGGACCTGGCGCGCGGAATATTTGCCGAAGCCGATCGACGCCATCAGATCGTTGGGCGTGGGCAGGCTGTAATCGGTGGCGAGCCGCGCGTAGTCAGCCTCTTCAAATTGCGAGAGCGGCACCTTGTATTTGCGGGCTTCGCGTTCCAGCAGCTTGCGGCCGATCTCGATAGCGCGCTCGCGCTGGTGCTCGTTGAGCCAGTGGCGAATCTTGTTGCGGGCGCGGCTGCTCTTGACGAAAGTGAGCCAGTCACGACTGGGCGTGTGCCCGTTTTGGGTGATGACTTCGACGATGTCGCCGTTACGGAGTTTGGTGCGCAGCGGCACCATGCGGCCGTTGACGCGTGCGCCGATGCAGGTGTGGCCGACTTCAGTGTGGATGGCGTAAGCGAAATCGAGCGGTGAACCGTCGCGCGGGACGACGACTACTTTCCCCTTGGGCGTGAAAGTGTAGACCTCTTCGGGGAAGAGATCGATCTTCAGCGTCGACAGGAACTCGTTGGGGTCGGTCATGTCGCGCTGCCACTCGACGAGCTGGCGAACCCACGCCAGCCGCTGCTCGTCGCGCGCGCTCACCGGCGAGCCCCCGGCCTTGTACTTCCAGTGCGCGGCGATGCCTTCCTCGGCGATGCGATGCATTTCCTCGGTGCGGATCTGCACCTCGAACTGATGACCGCCCTCGCCCATCACCGTGGTGTGCAGCGACTGGTACAGGTTGGGGCGCGGCATGGCGATGAAATCCTTGATGCGGCCGGGCACCGGGCGCCAGATGCTGTGGATGAGGCCGAAGACCGCGTAGCAGTCCTGCACGCTCGAGGTGATGACGCGCAGCGCCAGCAGATCGTAGACCTGGTCGATGGAGGTCTGCGACTTCACCAGCTTCTGGTGGATGCTGTAAAGGCGCTTGATGCGCCACTCTACGCGAGCCTGGATGTTATTCTCGTTCAGTTTTTCCGTCAGGAGTGCTTCCACGCCGGCAAGAAACTGCTCGCCCTCGGTGCGCCGCGCTTCCACGGCTTCGTGGAGCTGCTCCCAGGTGATGGGGTCAACGTAGCGGAAGGCCAGGTCTTCGAGCTCGCCGCGCAGTTTGCCCATGCCGAGGCGGTGTGCGAGCGGCGCGTAGATGTCGAGGGTTTCGCGGGCGATGGAGCGCTGCCGCTCGGGCGCGAGGTGCTCGAGAGTGCGCATGTTGTGCAGGCGGTCGGCGAGCTTGATGAGCACCACGCGCACATCGCTGACCATGGCCAGCAGCATCTTGCGGACGTTTTCCGCCTGGCGGTCTTCGCGATTGGCGAACTGGATTTTGTCGATTTTGGTCACGCCTTCGACGATGTGCGC
>JASIAO010000210.1 GCA_030041955.1 Acidobacteriaceae bacterium
ATGGCTGATGTGGCAGACGGGGGTGGATTGCAGCTCGTCGAGCGGGATAAACCCTTGCAAGGTAAAGACTTCCCACGCGTTAGAATCGGGGTTGCGGCGCCAGTAGAGCGGGGCCTCCCAGCCTTCGTTCTTCACGGTCGCCCAGCCCTCGGAGAGCCACAGCTCGGGGCGGGCATAGCCGCCGTCCTGAATGAAATCGAGAAATTCGGAACAGGTGACGGGGCGCGAAGCCAGGCGGAAGGGCTCGAGGAAGACGGTATGGCGAGGGGTTTCGTTGTCGAAGCAGAAGCCGGAGCCGTCGTGTCCGATTTCAGCGAGGCCGCCGGGAAAGTCGACCCAGGAGGGCGGCGCCGCTGCGGTTGCGGATGGCAGGCGGCCAGGCGCGTAGACCGGGTGGAGCGGGTTCGACCAGAAGGCGTGCTTGATGTCGGTGAGGAGCAGCTCCTGGTGCTGCTGCTCGTGATTGAGGCCGAGGATGACGCGGGTGCGGGCGTCACCGGGAATCTCTCCGGCGAGAAAGTCGTCGATGGCGCCGTCGACAGCCTGGCGATAGGCGAGGATCTCCTCGGCGCTGGGGCGCGAGAACGAGGAGCGCAGCTTCTTTTCAGGCTGCGCTGAGACGGCGTTGTAGTAGCTGTTGAAGAGCCAGACGAAGTCCGGATGGAAGGGGCGATAACCAGGAACGAACTCGCGGAGGATGAAGGTCTCGAAGAACCAGGTGGTGTGCGCAAGATGCCACTTGGCCGGGCTCGCGTCGGCGCAGGACTGGACCATCATGTCTTCCGGAGTCAGCGGGGCGCAGAGCTCGAGGCTCTGACGTCGCACGGTCGCGAAGGCTTCAACCGATGTCGTCGGGGTGAGTACGCTCATGAAGCCCATCCTCCCGGGCTCTTGCTGGAATCACGTCCTTCCGGGTACGAGAGAGCGGCGAAGGGCTGGGTAATGACCGCCAGAGTAGCACTTTCGCAAAAGGACAAAAGAAAGGATGCCGGAAATCCAGCTGGCGGTTCACTTTTCGGCGTTCGGGGCGGACCGGCGCAGCGGTTTCCCCAGGATTTCCTCGACGTCGCGGACCTTGCCTTCCAGGCGGCCGGTGGCGCCGCGGCGCTCGTCGATGACGATGCTGGTGAGGACGCGCGGGGCCAGTTCGAGCACACGGCGATGGCAGCGCAGAATCACGTCCATTACACGATCCGGGTCGCCCTCGATGCTGGTCTGCATGGCGCCGAGCTGGTAGGGCAGGCCGGATTCATCCACAATCTTCAGCGCTTCGGCCACCAGCGCCTTTACGCCGCCGGGCACGTCCATAGGAACGACAGAAAAACTGGCAAGCATGAGACCCCTCCCGTTCCAGTGTAGAAAAGCGGCGTGGCAGCGGGCACCGGGGAACCTCTGGCATTTCGCGTCTTTGGCGGCAGGAGGCGCGTCTATCTGGGAGAATTGAGGGGTCGTCACAATCCACGCGGCGGCTGGCCGCGCCCAGGAATCGACATCATGAAATTGCGCTTTCTTCCTCGTGCAGGGCTTGCGCTCTGCGTGCTCTTCGCCTCGGCCTCCGCGGTACCCTCGCTGCGGGCGCAGGAGGGTCCTCCGCCGCAGCAGCAGGGACAGGGCGGCGGCAGGCGAGGGATGGGCATGTTCATGGGCGGCAACGGCGTACACGGCACCGTGACCGCGATCTCCGGCAACGAAATCACGGTGAAAGATGAAGAAGGCCAGGTCTACAAGATTGAAACCGGCCCGAACACGCATTTCCGCAAGGAGCGCGAGGAAGCGAAGCTCTCCGACCTGCACGCGGGCGACGTGGTTGTGGCGATGGGGAACATGGACGACCAGTCGAAAACCCTGGGCGCGATGTTCGTGATCGTGCTGGATACGCAGCAGGCGGCGCGCATGGAGCAGATGCGCGCGGAATTCGGCAAGACGTGGACTACGGGCAGGGTGACGGCGATCAGGGACCTGACGCTGACCGTGGAGCGGCCCGACAAGCTGACCCAGACGATCACGGTGAATGAGAACACCGAGTTTCGCAAGCGCGGACAGGGCGGTCCGCAGGATATTGCGTTTCCGGACATCAAAGTAGGCGACCGTGTTATGGCGCGGGGAGCCCTGCAAAGCAACACGTTTGTGGCGACGGAAGTAACGGTGATGGTGCCGGGCGAGCGCGGCCAGGGACGTTTCGGCGGGCAGCCAGGCCAGGGCGGCCCGGGCACGACCCAGCCGCAACCACAGCCGCAGCCGAACGGGCCGCAGAACTGAATCCCATGAACTTCAGCACCAGGCACGCTGCTCTACTTGTCTCCCTCCTGTGGGCGGGGTCGGCGGCGCTTGCTCAAACCGCAGCTGTGCCCGCACCGGCGGCGACGACGGTCCAGGCGGGCGGGACCATTCACGGCGTGGTGAAGGCGGGGAACGTTCCGCTGCCGGGCGTAAGCATAACGGCGGAGAACACGCTGACCGGCAAGAAATACAGCACCACGACGGACATCACGGGCAGCTACACGCTGACGATTCCCGAGAACGGGCGCTATGTGCTGCGGACCGAGCTGACAGCATTTGCGCCCGCGACCAAAGAGGCGCTGCTGAACGCGACAACCCATGCGCAGACGGTGGATTTCCCTCTGGAGCTGGCTTCGCGGGCCGCGCAGCAGGAGGCGCGCGAAGAGGCGGGAGCACGGCAGTATGGCGGCGCGGCCGGCACGCAGAGCTTGAGCCTGCTGGGCTCGGCGGCGGATCTGATCCAGGCAGGAGGAAGCGGCGGCCAGGCGGGCGCGGAGCTGCCATCGCTGGCGGAGAACTCCGACTTCTCGTCGGGCGAGTCGGTCGCGGTGAACGGACAAACCGGCACGACGAATCCGTTTGCGGGGATGGACTTCAGCCAGATGCGGGAGGACGCGGAGCTGAACCAGTCGCTGAGTGGAGGCCAACGTAGCGGACCTGGCGGCGGGGGTGGTGGAGGATTTCGCGGCGGTGGGGGAGGTGGAGGATTCCGAGGCGGTGGTGGTGGATTTCGCGGCGGGAATTTCCGCAACTTCAAGCCGAACCAGCCGCACGGCGCGCTCTTCTGGAACGGGGACAACAGCGCGCTGAATGCGGAGGATTTTGCGCTGCGCGGGCAGTCGTTCCAGGAGCCCTCGTACATGATGAACCACTTCGGAGCGACGCTGTTCGCGCCGCCGTATATTCCGAAGCTGCTGACGCACGACACCAACGACATCGTGTTCTTCACGCTCTCCGGGCAGCATTCGTCGCAGCCGTTCGACACCTATGCGACGGTGCCGACGCTGGCCGAGCGCAGCGGCGATTTTTCGGCGCTGACCACGCAGACCGGGACGCCGATCACGCTGTACGATCCGCAGAGCTCGCCGGGCGCGGGCCCGTGCACCGCCAACGGCAATACCCCGGGACAGAAGTTCGTCGGGAACGTGATCCCGGCGAGCTGTATTTCGCGGCAGGCGGCGGCGCTGCTGAGCTACATACCCGCGCCGAATCTGCCGGGGACGATCCAAAACTATCAGCGGCTGACGACCGCGGGGACGAACACGACGCAACTGGGCGTGCGTTTCATGCACACGTTCGGCAGCTCCGGCGGGGCCAATCCGTTCATCCGCGTGGCGCGGCAGTTCCTCGGCGCGGGCACTCCGGGCATCACGCAGAGCATGTTCCTGAACTACAACTACCAGCACTCGGCGTCGGATTCGTTGAACGTGTTTGCGCCGCTGGGCGGAAAGAATCAAACCCACCAGGAATCGCTGCAACTGGGGTATTCGATCGGCAAGGGGCGGCTGACGAACACGCTGACCGGAGGCTGGAATCAAACCCACACCCAGGTGAGCAACTACTTCAGCAACGTGACGGACGTGGCGCCTTCGCTCGGGCTGAGCGACTTGCCGACCTCGCCGCAGCTATGGGGCCTGCCGAACGTGACGCTGAACCAGTTCACGGGGCTGAACGAGCAGCAGCCGGAGTTCGAGCTGCAGGAAACGGTCTCGCTGGGCGAGATGACTGCGTGGATTCACGGCAAGCACAATATTCGCGCGGGCGCGGATTTTCGCCGCGTGTATTCGGACGAGATCGGCAACACCAATTCCACGGGAACCTTCGAGTTCACGGGATGCTTCACGGAGCAGCCGGGATCGTGTGTTGGGGGAAACCTGGGCAGCAGCGGGTTCACGGGAACGCCGTCGACGGGCTCGTCACTGGCCGATCTTCTGCTGGGCATGCCGCAGGAGACGACCATCCAGGCGGCGAATGCGGAGACGCATCTGCGGCAGAACGCCATCGACGGCTACGCGCAGGACGACTGGCGCGCCATGAAGAACATGACCGTCCTGTTTGGCGTGCGCTATGAGTACTTCTCGCCGTATTCGGAGGAGCACGACCGGCTGGCTACGCTGGATGCGGGCGATGGCTTCGCGCAGGTGGCCACGGTGACATCGAACGGGGTGGGACCGTTTACGGGGAAATATCCGCGGGACCTGGTGTATCCGGAGAAAGATAATTTCGAGCCGCGGCTGGGACTCGCGGTGCATCCGTGGCGCGATACGGTGATTCGCGGCGGCTACGGGACCAATTTCACGGTGGGGCAGTATGTGAAGTTCGTGCAGAACTTCGCCTTCGAGCCGCCGTTTGCCAATGTGCAGGACAATCTGGTGGACAGCACAGCGGGCGAGTCGGCGGTGATCGGCTGCAGCTCGTTCTGCCTGGCAAACGGCTTCCCGGTGCCGGAGAGCGCGCAGATCGGCACCTATTCGGTGGACAAGAATTACCGGCTGCCCTGGGTGCAGGTGTGGAACCTGAACGTGCAGCGGACGATTCCGTGGAACATCGTCATCAATGCCGGCTACAACGGGCAAAAGGGAAACCGGCTCGACGTGGTCGATGCGCCGGGGCGGTATCCGACGACTGTGGACGGATCGCTGACCACGACGCAGCCGGTGGCGTATAACAATCCCGCGCAGACGGTGCCCTACGACTACGAACAGGCGCTGGCGTTTTCGAGCTACAACGCGGGGACGCTGAGCGTGCGCAAGCGGCTGAGCGGGGGCATCTCGCTGCAGGCGACCTACACGTACTCGCACGCGATCGACGATGCGAGCTCTGTGGGCGGGAACGGCGGCACGACCTGCGGCGGGAATTGTCTCGCGCAGAACTGGCAAAACCTGCGAGCGGAGGAATCGAACTCGAGCTTCGACGTGCGGCATATGGTGAGGGGAAACTTTCTCTATGAGCTGCCCTTCGGGCCGGACACGCACCTGCTGACGGCGGATTGGTTCGGCCATGTGCTAGCGAATATGAACTTCTCGGGAACGTATGAGTTCGCGTCGGGCAATCCGCTGACGCCGCACTACGAGGTGACGACCCAGGAAGTCGCGACGGGAACGACAAACACGCTGCGGCCGGACCGCGTGCCGGGCGTCTCGCTGCAGGCGGGCGGCGGCAGCCTGGGAAACTGGTTCAACAAGTCGGCGTTTGCGCCTCCGGCCGGACTGTACGGCACCGCATCGCGCCTGAGCATTCCCGGGCCGGGAACAGTCTCAATGGATATGTCGATCTCGAAGAGCATCCGCTTTGGCGACACGAAAAGCCTGGAGATGCGCGCGACGGCGGATAACGTCTTCAACACAGTGCAGTACTCCGGCGTGGATACGACGCTGGGCGATGCGAGCTACGGCCAGGTGACCTCGGCGGCGCAGATGCGGCAGTTTTCGTTCATGGGGCGGTATCGGTTTTGAGGAGGCATGGCATGAGAACCCGCGTCTCCGGATTGGCGCTTGCTGCACTGCTGCTGACGAGCGGGGCTGCCCCGCAGCAACAGACGCAGCCAAACAACACGACGATTACCTTTCGCGTGAACAGCGATCTGGTGCTGACCAACGTTGTCGTGCGTGACAAGAAAACCGGCCAACTGCTGCGGGGGCTGACGCAAAAGGACTTCAGCATCAGCGAGGATGGCAAGCCGCAGCGGATTATCAGCTTCGACTTTGAAAATGTGGACGAGGCCGTGCCGCTGAACGAGGCGACCATCGATGCGAGCGCGCCCAACGGCGTCTTCGGCGCGAGGACAGGAACGGCAACCCAGGCGGAGCTGCGCGATCACCGGCTGATCGTGATCTTTTTCGATCTGACGTCGATGCAGCCGGAAGACGTGGAGCGCGCACAGGAAGCGGCGCGGGACTACATCAGCAAACAGATGCATCCGGCGGACCTGGTGGCCGTGGTTTCTCTGGATGCAACGCTGTCGCTCGACCAGGATTTCACGGCGAACAAGCAGTTGCTGCTGCGCGCGGTGAACAGCTACTCGGGAACGCAGGGGCAGGGATTTGCGCCGGGGGCGACGAGCACGACGAATCAGGTGGAGGACGCGACCTCCTTCACGCCGGACGAGGAAGAGTACAACGACATCAATACCGACCGGGAGTTGTTCGCGATCGAAGACATCGCGAAGTCGCTGCGGTATCTGGACGAGAAGAAGTCGCTCTTGTATTTCTCGGGCGGCATCCAGCGGGACGGCATCGAGAATCAGGCGTCGCTGGACGCGGCGATCAACTCCGCGGTGCGCGCGAACCTCGCCGTTTACAGCGTGGACGCGCGCGGTTTACAGGCGATTTCGCCGCTTGGCGACGCGACCACGGGGAGCCTGCGCGGGGCGAGCGCGTACAACGGCGCGGCGCTGCAGAACAATCTCGACTCGAATTTCAATACCCAGGAAGTGATGGCGACGCTGTCGTCAGATACCGGCGGCAAAGCGTTCTTCGACTCCAACGATTTCTCGCCGGCGTTCGACCAGATTCAGAAGGACACTTCGGCGTATTACGTGATCGGTTATCACTCGACGAATCTGAAGCGCGACGGCGGATATCGGCGGCTGACGGTCAGGGTGGATCGCCCGGATGTGAAGCTCGAATACCGGCGCGGCTACTATGCGCCTGCGGACTTTAAGCATTCCACGAAGGACGAGCGCGAGCAGGAGCTTGAAGACGAGCTGGCGAGCGGGCTGCCGGATACGGATCTGCCGGTTTATCTGCAGGCGCTGTATTTTCGCCTGGCGCCAGAACGGTTCTTCGTGCCGATTTCGCTGGTGGTGCCGGGCTCGGCGATTCCGTTTGTGAAGGGCGGCGACCGCGACAAGGCGACGCTGGACATCATCGGCCAGGTGCGCGACACGGCGGGGCACGACATCGGGGATGTTCGCGACACGGTGAAGCTGGCCGTGAACGAGTCGGAACAGGTGCGGCAGAAGAATGTGCAGTACACCACCGGATTCAACCTGCCAACGGGCAAGTATCACGTGAAGTTTGTGGTTCGCGAGAACGAGACGGGTCGGATGGGCTCGTTTGAGACGGATCTGTATGTGCCCGATCTGCGCAAGGTGCCGCTGAAGATGAGCTCGGTGGTGCTGGCCAGCCAGCGCGTGCCGGCCGGGAAGAAGCAGGACAATCTGCTGGTGCGCGACGGCGAGGAGCTGGTGCCGAATCTGCCGCATGTTTTCCGGCAGGATCAGCATCTCTACCTTCTCTACGAGGTTTACGATCCGGCGCACGCGACGCTCGAGAAGACAGCGGAAGCCAAACCTGCGAAGGATGCGAAGCCGGAAGGCGAACCGGTGCGGGTGATGACCAGCATCGAGTTCCTGAGCGGCTCGGCGAAGGTGTTTGAAACGCCGGTGATCCAGGCGATACGCCTCAACGAGCCGGACCGCGATGCGATTGCCTTCCAGTTCGATCTGCCGCTGGACAGCCTGAAGCCGGGGACCTACATCTGCCAGATCAACGTGATCGACGACGCGGGCGGGACGTTCACGTTTCCGCGGACGGCAGTGCTGATCCGGCCGACAGCGACGGCAGGGACGGCGACACCCGCAGCCACTGGAAACTGATTAAGCGCCGGCTCCGCGTCGCACGAAGATCGCGATGCGGTCTCGTTAAAGCCGCGGAACTCATTGGGCACGTACCTGTTTCGTACCTGCTTATCCACGGAAATTTTCCGTAGTGTGCTTGCTCTTGCCCTCTGTGCCTGGGATAATCGGGTGAACATAGGAGCGATGCTCCGCCGAGTGGACCGATACAGCCGCCAGGATGTTCTCCGCATACTGCGCATCTCTTCCCGGCAACTGAGCGCGTGGGAGAGATCGGGACTCGTTGCCGCCGCCGACGACTACGGCTTTGACGATCTGGTGCAACTAAGAAAACTTCGCAATCTGCGCGCCGAGCGGATTTCCGTGTCGAGCATTCGCGCCAGCGTGCGCGCCATGAGAGCCGTGTCGGGCATGGCCAATCCGTTGCTGGAAGCGGGAGTGGCGCGGCGCGGACCTCGGCTGGTCTTCCGGCATTCGGGCGCGGCCATGGACCCGGTAGCGCTGCAGTTCGAGTTCGATTTCGAAGCGGGCGGGCCTCGGCTGGCGGCCGTGAATGAGGGCGCGGTTTCCCACGCGCAGCGGCAGAACGAGATCGGAGAGCTGTTCATGGCGGCGGTGCGCTGCGAAGAGCAGGGCAAGCTTGCGGAAGCCATCGCGCTCTACGAGCAGACGCTGGCCATCGAGGAACACGCGCCGGCTGCGATCAACCTGGGAACGATTCTCTACAACCAGCGCCACTTCCAGCACGCCGAGCAGCTATACCGGCGCGCGACCGTCGCGAGCCCGGACTACGCGCTGGCGTATTTCGATCTGGGCAATGCGCTGGACGAGTTGCAGCGGCTGCCGGAGGCAATCGAGTCGTATCGAACAGCGATTCGGCTGGCGCCGAGCTACGCCGATGCGCACTACAATCTGGCGCTGGCGTACGAGCGCTCCAACGAGCGGCGGCGGGCGCTGCGCCACTGGCAGGCCTACGCCAGGCTCGACCCTATCGGTCCGTGGGCCAACCATGCGCGGCTGCAGGCGCGCAAGATTCTCGACCGCGAAGAGCTGTCCATCGCGTGGCGCAACTCCAAACCCAGCCTCTCCCGCACTCGTCGATAAAGTCGACGCGGCCAGCGGGCGTGGCCGGCACGAAATTCGCGATCAGCGAACGCGAAATCCTTTTATAGCGATGGCATTGGGCTGCTTGCCCGCGGCGAGCACGGTAAACAGCGAGCCCGTGACCGGCGCGCCTTTCGGCGTGTAGCTGAGCGTCCGCAGCACGGAGACGTCGCCGGAAAGCGTGTCGACGGCGAGGAGCAGGAATCCGTCGCTCGAAAGAGCCAGCGGACCGGGACCGTTGCCGACCTGCACGGTGTTCATGCGCTGGCCGTAGTCGATGGAGTAAGCGGCCACGGTGTTGTCGCCGAAATTGCTGACCCAGAGCGTGGAGTTATCGGCGCTGACGACACCACCCCAGGGATGCAGCCCCATCACGGTTGCGCCGCCGACTTCGTTGTTGTTGGTGGCGATCTCAGAGACGGAATCGCCGCCGAAATTCGAGACGAAAATTTCGCCGCCGTCGGGCTTAAGCGCGAGATGGATGGGCTGCGGGCCGACGTCGAGGAAATCGAGCAGATGATCGGCGCGCTCCACCGGCAATTCGCTCTTTGGGCGAGCAAGGCCGATGACCATCACCTGATGGCCGGCGGAGCAGGCGATGAAAGCCTTGGAGGAGTCAGGCAGGATCACCGCGTCGGAAGCGCCAGGGCAGCCAGTGAAGACCGCGCGGACGGTCAGGCGGCGCGCGTCGAGAACCGTGACGCTGTTGCCGCGGCGGTTGGTGACGACCAGCGTGTCGCCGTCGGGCGAGATGCGCGCTTCGGCGGGCGATTCGCCGACTCCGGCCACACCGACTTCCCGCCGCGTGGCGAGGTCGAGGACGGAGACGTTGTTGGAGGCACCGTTCGCCACGTACGCACGCTGGCCGGCAGGATCGACGTCGATGGAGACGGGCTGGCGATGCACGCCGATGGTTGCGATGACGCGGTTCGAGACGGCGTCGATAACGCTGACGGTGCCGCTGCCGGAATTGACGACGTAAACCTCATCGCGCGTGGGACTGGCCGCGACGGCGACTGGATTCGCGCCGACAGGGATAGTCTTCGCGGTAGTCATATCGATGAGATCGAGGACGGTGACGGAATTACCGCCGCCGTTGGTGATCCAGGCGTACTCGCGAAAATCGGCGGGGTAGTGCGGGAAGCCCTTGTGGCGGCAGCCGGCGAGGAACAACGGCAGCGCTGCGATGAGGAGCAGGCAGCGCTTCCCAGCCTGGGCGGCGCGGGCGCGCCTGAAGAAACCAGAGCTGCGGATCATCCGCACCAGAATACGCGGCGCGCGTCGCAGAGCAAACCGCGGAAGACCCAGCGAGATGAA
>JASIAO010000211.1 GCA_030041955.1 Acidobacteriaceae bacterium
GGGGCACGGCTTCAGCCGTGCCGTTACGGCCTGTGGAGTGGCCGGGCTTCAGCCCCTGTTGCTTTACAGGATTACGAATGGTCGCCCAGTCTTTGGTGCTGAACTCCACTTGGGCACACGTGTTGTCACTCAGATTTAGATTTGTCGGATCCTCGTAGCTGAAAGGATTCGCCGCGAAAGTAGCGCCGTGCTTCGTCGCCGTCGCCACATAATGTCCGGCGGGGACTCGCAACTGGAAGCGTCCCCCCGCGGAGGTTGTTGCCTGGAAAATCCCTCCGGTTCCCGACACTCGGATCGAAACGCCGACAACGCCCGTCGTCCACGACGTGGTACTGACCATCCCTTCGATCAGCGGTTCATGACGGGGGTTGTTCATCCTCGCCAGAGCATCGAGCGCCGAGTTTGCCTGCGCCAGAGGATCTGAATTTCCGCAACCGTCCAGCATCCACGCGTGTTCTTGTGGGTACCAGTCAAGAAACAGGAGATATTCCTCTCCGACATTCCAATCGAAAGGCGCTCTTCCGCTGTCGTTGTATTCGTGGACCGTGATCGTGCCCGTGGCTTCCCCGCGCAGTAGCTTTACCAGTTTCAGGCGATAGATGAACCGGTCCGTGTTACGGCTATCTATCTGTTTTGTAACGAGACGTGCCTCAACCACAGCCTTGCTGCTTGATGCCTCCGCACAGACCAGACGCGGCTGCGGAACCTGGCAGATCGCCCATACCCGTGAGGTCGCCATCACCAGTCCGCATAAACCGAAGAGCCACACGGGTAGCATTATGCGCATACTCACCCCCTCCACAGCGCCACCCCTCCCAGCAGCCCGTCCATATTCGAGACGATGATCACCTCCGGACGTGCCTCCATCTTCACGAACTTCGTGTTTCCCCCGCCCAGATAGAGGCGATCCCATTCGAAGGTCGCCTGCGTCTGTGCGATGGCCTTCTCGAGGAGCTTGTTCCACTTCTTCTTTCCATATTTCTTCAGCCCGCGAATCCCCAGGTAATCCTCGTAGGTTTTCTTCAGCCAGGGATGATGCCCCAGCTCCATCGGGCACATCGCGCCGTCCACGAACAGGCACGAGCCGGTCCCCGTTCCCAGGGTGAGGATCAGCTCGATGCCGCGGCCGGAGACCGCGCCCAGCCCCTGTACGGCCGCGTCGTTCGCCACCCGAACGGGTTTCTTCCAGCGCTTCTCCAGCATTTGCTGCAGCGGGTAACCCGTCCACTTCGGATGCAGATTCACCGCCATCATCGTCATACCCTGCTTGATGACTCCGGGAAATCCCACGCTCACGCGGTCGAACGGCGGCATCTGCTCGCGCATCTTGTCCAGCGCCAGCAGCACGCGCGCCGGCGTTGCCGGATTGGGCGTCAGCGTCCGCAGCCGGTCGGTCAGCGGCTTGCCCTCCGGATCGAGGCACAGCATCTTCAGTCCTGTGCCGCCGATATCGATGGCCAGGGTCACGGGATGTTTTTCAGTCATAGATCGCATCTTGGCAAACGGAGACAGTGTATCGCGCCGGACAAGCGATCAGTGATCAGCGATCAGCGAACAGACGAGGCATGATGCATACCCTGCGCTTTTACTGATCACTGACCGCTGGTCACTGAGAACTGCCTTTACGGCCCCTGCATCACGATCGGCAGCGAGGGCGTCGTCGATCCTCCCGACGGTTCAATCGTCACCAGAAACCGCTTCGCCTGCGTCTGCGCGGGCAGCGGCGGCAGCACCACCGTGGCGCTCGCATCGGCATCCGGCTGGAACAACCCTGCCGGGATCGGCGCCTGGCCCTCGGCGGGCTCCAGCCATAACTCGTACGTCTTACCCGCAGACAGCGGCTTCAGCCCTCCCGCCACAAACACCAGCGCGCCCTTGCTGGCCAGCCAGCTCACCTCGCCTCCCGGATGCGCCGGCTGCCGGTTTTCCGTCAGCACCACGTGCTTCGACTCGGGCGAGGTCAGCGCATCCACCAGCTGATCCGCATGGTTGAGCCGCAATTGCAGTTGCGCCGCGTTCCCGCGCGCAATGTCCACCTCGCGCCGCACCCACGCCATGTGATGTGCCAGCCAGAGGGCTATCGCCAGAAACACCGCGGCCAGGATCCAGCCGATCCACAGCCCTGGATGAAATCGCTTTTCTTCGTCGTATGCAGTTTCGTCGTTCATGGGGGAGATAATCAGCTCAGCGCGCGGTTTGCGCAACTATTTTGGATGCGCCGCGCGCGCCCAGTGAAATCCGCCCATGAAAATCCGTCTCGACAGATTGCTGGTGGAGCGCGGCCTGGCCGCCACGCGCGAACGCGCCCAGGCGCTGATCCTCGCCGGCCGCGTTCTCGTCCACGAGCAGAAGCTCGACAAGCCCGGCCACTCCGTCGGCGACGATGCGCCGATCCGCCTGCTGGGCAGCGACCTCCGCTACGTGAGCCGCGGCGGACTCAAGCTGGAAGCTGCGCTCGCCCACTGGAAGATCGACCTGAGCGGCCGCTATTGCCTCGATATCGGAGCCTCCACCGGTGGCTTCACCGACTGCATGCTCCAGCATGGCGCAGCCCGCGTGCTCGCCATCGACACCGGATACGGACAGATTGCCCAATCCCTGCGCGACGACCCACGCGTGACGCTGATGGAGCGCACCAACGCGCGCCTGCTCGCGCCCGGCGATCTGCCGCCCGGCATCTCCTTCCTCGCCATGGACGTATCCTTCATCTCCGCGACCCTGGTACTGCCGCCCGTCCTCGCCGCGGCTCGGCGCCGCGAGCGTTCTGGTACTGAAGCTTCTGCCGCCACTTTGAAGGGGCACGGCATCAGCCGTGCCGAAAAAGCGCCGGAAGATGCAGGGGCTTCAGCCCCTGAGGGCAGCTCCACTCAGATCCTCGAACTCGTACTCTTGATCAAGCCGCAGTTCGAGGCCGGCCGCGAGCACGTCGGCAAAGGCGGCATCGTGCGCGATCCTGCTGCTCACCAGCTTGCCATCGACCGCGTCCGCAACTGCGTCGCCGAACTCGGTGGCCAGAGCCTCGGCGTGATCGACTCCCCCATCGCCGGCGCTGAAGGTAACCGCGAATTCCTCCTCCACGCAATCTGGCCGTACCCCCTCAACCCCTGTCGAATCGTGTGATCGCGGGTGTATGCTGGTTCGCACCTCAGAACCTGGGAGCAAGCCTGGTCCTTTCTGCGGGGAGCACATTCATGAGCCATACTTTCTCCATCGGCATCGGGGGCGCTGCCGGGCAGGGTGTTGCCACACCGGGCGACATCTTCGCGAAGATCTTCTCGCGCCGCGGCCTGCACCTCAACGCTTACAACGCGTATCAGTCCATCATTCGCGGCGGCCACACGTTCCTCACCATCCGCGCCGGCGTGGAGCCCGTCACCAGCATGGGCGATGCCATGGACCTGCTCATTCCGCTCAATCAGGACACCATGGACCGCCATCTCACTCTGCTTGGCGCAGGCGGCGCGTGCCTGTATAACGCGGACACCATCAAGCCCGGCGAGCACGCCGACGGCGTCCAGCTCTGTCCGCTGCCGGTCTCCACACTGGCCGACATCACGCGCAATAAGGTCGCGCAGAACACCCTGGCCATCGGCGCCGCGCTCAGCATGATGGGCATCGGCTTCCAGTCCCTCGAGAGCGTCATCCGCGAACAGTTCGGCAAGAAGGCTGAATCAGTCGCCGAAGAAAACATCGCCGTGGCGCGCGCCGGCTACGACTACGCCACGCAGAACTTCAAGCCCTTCGCCACGCCGCTTCCCATGACGGAGAAGAAATACGCCGTTCTCAGCGGCAACACCGCGCTGGCCATGGGCGGAGCTGCGGCCGGCGTCAAGTTCTACTCCGCTTACCCCATGAGCCCCTCCACCGGCGTCCTGCACTGGATGGCCGCCAACGGCCGCAAGGCCGGCATCATGGTCCGCCAGGTGGAAGACGAGATTGGCGTGGTCAACATGGCCATCGGCGCGGCTCATGCAGGCGTGCGCGCCATGTGCGCCACATCAGGCGGCGGATTCGCCCTGATGTCCGAAGCGCTCGGCCTCAGCGCCATGGCGGAAATTCCCATCGTCGTCATCGACTGCCAGCGCGCCGGCCCGTCCACCGGCGTTCCCACCAAGACCGAACAGGGCGATCTGTGGCAGATGCTCGGCGCGGCCTTCGGCGATTATCCCCGTGTCATCGCCGCTCCGCTCGACATTGCCGACTGCTTCACGCTCATTCCGGAAATCTTCAACGTCGCCGACAAATTCCAGGTCCCGGGCCTCGTGCTCTGCGATCTTCTGCTCTCTGAAGGCCGCCTGAGCGTTGATCCGAAGGTTCTCGACTTCGCGCCGCACGTCGATCGCGGCGAAATGATCACGCAGCCGAATGGCCACGCGGAAGGCGGCTACAAGCGTTACCTCATCACCGAAAGCGGTGTCTCGCCGCGCGCCATCCCCGGCATTCCCGGCTACACGCATGTGGTCGCCAGCGACGAGCACGACGAGGACGGCGTCCTGATCAGTGATATGTACACTAACGCCGGCAAGCGCCGCGCCATGATGGAAAAGCGCATGCGCAAGGAGGAAGGCATCGCTGGAGCCGTTCCGCCGCCGCGTTTGCAGGGCCCGCAGGATGCCGACGTCACGCTTATCGGCTGGGGTTCAACCCAGGGCGTGATCGAAGAAGCCCGCGCCCAGCTTGCAGAGCAGGGAATTACCGCCAATCAGCTCCAGATTCGCTGGCTGGTTCCGCTTCATGGCCAGGCGATCGTGGATCAACTGCGCAATGCAAAGCGCACCATCATCGTCGAGAACAACTTCAGCGGCCAGTTCGCGCGTTATCTGCGCAGCGAAACCAGCTTCGTCGCCGACGGCCACATCCGCAAGTACGATGGCGAGCCTTTTATGCCGCACCACATCGTGGAGGCCGTCCGCGAGCAGCTCGCCGGCGACGTCACGCTGTCTGTCCCGGCCCACGAAATCATGGTCTAACCCCAAGGAGAGAAACATGGCCACCATTGTCGAAAGCCCCAGGCCGCTCACGATGGCCGACTTCAAAGGCCGCATCGATCCCGACTGGTGCCCTGGCTGCGGCGACTACGGCGTCCTCGCCGCGGTGCAGAAGGCGCTGGTCGAGCTGCAAATTCCCAATCACCAGGTCGTCACCGTAAGCGGCATTGGCTGTTCCTCCAATTTTCCCGGCTTCATTGAAACCTACGGCATGCACACGCTCCACGGCCGCTCGCTGCCCGTGGCCACCGGCCTCAAGATGGCTAACCACGAGCTCACCGTGCTCGTCACCGGCGGCGACGGCGACGGGTTCGGCATCGGCGGCAACCACTTCACGCACACCATCCGCCGCAACGTCGACCTCACCTACATCGTGATGGACAACCAGATTTACGGCCTCACCACGGGCCAGACCTCGCCCACCAGCCGCCTCGGCATGAAGACCAAGAGCGCGCCGCACGGCAACATCGAGGGTCCCATCAATCCCATCACCATGGCGCTGGCCGCCGGAGCCACGTTTGTCGCGCGCGGCTTCTCCGGCGAACAGAAGCACCTGACCGACCTGATCAGTCAGGCCATCCGGCACAAGGGCTTCTCGTTCCTCGACGTCTTCAGCCCCTGCGTCACCTACAACAAGGACAACACCTTCCAGTGGTTCCGTCCGCGCGTGAAGAAGCTCGAAGACGATGCGTCTTTCGACCCTTCGGACTGGATGGCGGCCGTCGAGCGCTCCACCATCTGGGGTGAGGAGATCCCCATCGGAAAATTTTTCGAACGCACCGATCTTCCCTCGCTCGATCAGGCCGAGCCCGTGCTGAAAGACGGCCCCATGGTCGGGCGCAAAGAGCACATCGACCCCGCCGCCGCGCGGAGCTTTATTGAGGAGCTGATGTAGGACGGCTATCGCGGCCCGCCCTCCAGCAAGAACATCCGCTCCACCTGCTCCCAGTTATCCACCCGCGGATAGCCGCTCACGCCCATGTTGTGCGGCGCGGTGAACAGAATCCCCTGGCCCGCAAACGTCAGGAAATGTCGCGGCTGGTCGTCGATCAGATAATCCGCCTTCAGAATGCTCTTGTCTCCGCAGAAGACGAAGTGGCGCGGATCGAGAAAAGGGAAGTGGCGCCGCAGCCAGCGATATTTCGGCCCGAATGAGTTCGGAAACTCCATCGCCGAAGTCCCGATATAAATCTCGTACCGCTCGGCCATCGCGCGCAGCACGCGCTGGCTGTCCGGGATGACCGGCAAATCCTCGAAGAAATCCTCTGAGCGCAGATATCCTTCCAGACGATCGTGCCGGTCCATCGACACAATGTCCCACAGCCACTTGCCTTCGACATCGGCCTTGGTGATGGCCTCACCGTGGTCGCGATTGTAGCGCGCAATGTGCTCGGCCAGGGTGTCGGCCAGCACCTCGTCCATGTCCACGGCAATGCGCTTCATAAACAGAACCAGTGATCAGCGAACAGTGATCAGCGATTAGAAAAGGCGATTCCGGCCGAGAAGAGTCAAGGGGTTACTGATCACTGAAAACCGATCTCCGATCACTCCACGCCCGCTTCAGGCGCTTTCTTTCCCCTTTTCGGCTTTTCGGGCTCCGGCTCCGGCTGCGGCTCGCGCGACGGGTCGTAAAAGAGCAGTCGCCCGCACGACTCGCAGGTGTGAATCTCGCCCGCGCGAATCAGATTCCACATCTGCGGACGCAGCCCCATGTGGCAGCCCAGGCAGCGCTGCCCCTGCGCGTACGCCACGCCCGTCCCGCGCGACGACGACGCCACGCGGTCGTAGGTCCGCAGCAGTTCTTCTGAGACTGTCGCCCGCTCCTCGTTCCGCCGCCGCGTCAGCTCATCCAGATGCTTCTGCTGCTCCACCGACTCGGCCCGCGCGTCTTCCTTCTCGATCTCGACCGCCTTCGCGCTGTCCGCCAGCTCCGCCTGTGCCGCCTTGTGCTGCTGCGCCAGTTGCTCGCTGCGCTCCATGCTCTCCAGCTCGCGGTCTTCGATCTTGCGGATCTCTTCCTCCGCGAAGCCGATCTCGTGCTGGATCGCCCGGAACTGCTCGTTTGTCTTCACGCTCGACGACTGATCGCGGAACTTCACGATCTTCTGCTGCTGGTCCTTCAGGTCGCTTTCGAGGCGCCGCCGCAGCGCCTCTTCGTCCTTCAGCGCCTTCGCCGCCTGTTCGACAGCCGCCTTCTCCGCGGCCAGCCGCGTCTCCAGCGCGGCCAGGCGCTTGGGCAGCGCGGCAATCTCCGCGCGGAGCTGCGCCGTCTCCTGATCGATGGTTTGCAGCCGCATCAGCGCTTCGAGTTCAGTTCGCATGGCCGAATTTGCAGGATATCACCCGGCCCACGGCCCAGGCCCGCGCTCGCCTATGTCCAGAAAGGCGACGGCCCGATCAGTTCCACCCCATATTGCCGCCAGATCTCCGGATCGTTCATGTGCGGATCGTGCACCTCGCGGAAAAACATCTCCATCTCTCCGGCGGGACAAAACGCGATCAGCATGCGGCTCGGCGTCGTAGCCACCGACGAGAAGGTGTGCGGCACGCCGCGCGGTCCCAGCACCGATTCTCCCGGTCCCAGGCGCACCCGCTGCTCGCCCACCTGGAACGCCACTTCGCCCTCCATCACGTAAAACCACTCCTCCTGGTGCGGATGCATGTGCAGGGGCGGGCCTCCGTGCATCAGGTTTGAGTGCTCGATGATGAAGAGCCGCCCATCCGTATCGCTCATGCCCACCTTGAAGCTCAGTGTGTCAAAGCCCAGCGTGCGATGCTCGCCGAAGCGATCCCGCCCGGAGCCCACCACATGCACCCCGGGCGGCACAACCGCCGTCTGCGCTCCGGAGCTGCTGGTGAAAAGTTCGTACAGGCCCGCTGAGACCAAAGCTGCATCGCGCAGAAACGACCGTCGTTCCATGAAACCTCCTGATCGAATGGGGAAGGGCAACCAGCATATATCGCCGCACGAATCATTGACTAACCATTTTGCAGCTCGCGTTCAACCGCAATTTCCTGCATCCTCCCACCCTGCGGTATCCTCAAACATCCATCGATGGCCCCGGACTCCGACGCCAACTGGAAGCCGAAGCACAATCCCTGGGCCGTTGCGCTCACGGTCACCCTTGCCACGTTCATGGAGGTCCTCGATACCTCCATCGCCAACGTGGCGCTGCCGCACATTGCCGGCTCGCTGGGCGCGTCGGCGGACGAAGCGACCTGGGTGCTGACGTCCTACCTGGTTTCGAATGCGGTGATCCTGCCGGCCAGCGCCTATCTGGTGTCGTTTATCGGGCGCAAGCGTTTCTACATGATCTGCGTGGCGCTCTTCGGTCTCAGCTCCATGCTCTGTGGTTTTGCGCCCTCGCTGCCGCTGCTGATTATCTTCCGCGTCCTGCAGGGAGCGGGTGGCGGCGGCCTGCAACCCAGCGAGCAGGCCATTCTCGTCGATACATTTCCTCCCCGAAAGCGCGGCCAGGCCTTCGCCGTGTACGGTATGGCAGTCGTGCTGGCGCCGGTGATCGGTCCCACGCTGGGCGGCTGGATCACCGATAACTTCACCTGGCGCTGGGTCTTCTTCATCAACGTGCCCGTCGCCATCCTCTCTCTCTTCCTCACCTCGCGCATCGTTGAAGATCCGCCCCATATCCACCGCGAGGTCGCCCGCCAGCGCAAGCTCGGCCTCAATCTGGATTACATGGGCTTCGGCCTGCTGGCGGTCGCCTTCGGCTCGCTGCAATATGTTCTCGACAAGGGCCAGGAAAAGGACTGGTTCGGCTCGCACCTCATTACGACGTTCTTCTTTCTCTGCGCCGGCGGTCTGATCGCGCTCGTCCTGTGGGAAATCGCGCAGATCCGGCGCGGGCACCGGCCCATCCTGGACCTGACCATGTTCCGCAACCGCAATTTCGCGGTCTCGTTTCTCATGATGTTCGTCCTGGGCTTCGCTCTCTTCGGCACGACGGTGCTCCTTCCGCTCTTCGTGCAGGAAATGATGGGCTACACCGCCGAGCAGGCCGGCCTCGTCATCTCTCCCGGCGGGCTCGCCGTGATGGCCTTCATGCCCCTGGTCGGATTCCTGGTCAGCCGCGTCGACGCGCGCTGGCTGATCGCCATTGGCCTCACCACCCTCTCGGCGGCCCTGTTTACCATGCACAGCATCGACACCCAGGCCAGCTATGCCTATGTCGCGTGGATGCGCGTCTTCCAGGCCTCCGGCCTCGCGTTTCTCTTCGTGCCCATCAACACGGTCTCCTACATCGGCGTTCCGCGGGAGAAGAACAACGATGTATCCGGCCTGATGAACCTGGCGCGCAACATCGGCGGCAGCAGCGGCACCTCGTTTTTCGTCACCCTGCTGGCCCGGCGCAGCCAGGAGCATCAGGAACGGCTGGCCATGAGCCTGAATCCCGTCAGCACCGCACTCAGCCAGCGCATTCAGGGGTTGGCCGGATACTTCCAGCACGCCGGCGGCCTCACCGCCTCGTCGGAGCAGGCGCGCGCGCTGGCTCGCGGCTCGATCTACCAGCAACTGGTCCAGCAGAGTACCCAGATCGCCTATCTCGATGTGATTGCTGTTCTGGGCTTCGTCGCGCTCTGCATGGTCCCGCTGGTCTTCCTCCTGAAGAAACACACCGGCCCCGCTGCGGCAGCTCACTGAGTCGCTTTTCTTGCCGGGTTTTGCACTAGAATTCTCTTTTCAGACAGATTGTGCGGTTCCCCCTATACCTGCCGCCAACCCTGGAGTTCGTCTTGGATCGCAGAACCCTGCGCCACCTTCGGTCGTTCCCCTTTGTCGTCGCTGCTGCCGCTCTTCTTTCTGCTCCGCTTATCGCACAAGCCAACCGCCCCTGGACCGTCGACGAAATCTTCGGCCACGCCGGCAGCCTTACCGGCGATCCTCCTGAGGGCATGAGCTGGTCGCCCGACGGTAAGCGCGTCACCTGGCTCGACGAGCACGGCAACCTGATGCAGATTGAGCCTCCCGGCGTGAAACCCGAGACGCTGATCCCGGCCGACAGGATCATCTCGCTCCTCACCGCGAAAATCCCCGAGCAGGATCGCGATCACCGCGCCCGCTACGACGAGCCCGACTACATCTGGTCTCCGGACTCGCAGCATCTGCTCTTCGACACCGACGGCAATCTCTGGCTCTACGATCTGCAATCCTCCAGCGGCGCATCCATCGGCAACTCCGGTATGGCCTCCGGCGACGATCCCAAATTCTCGCCCAGCGGCCAGTACGTCTCCTTCGTGCGCGACCACAATCTCTTCATCCAGCGCGCCGACGACTCCGCGCCCGCGCTCGCGCTCACCACCACGCAGGATCCCAACATCCTCAACGGCGGCATCGACTGGGTCTACCTCGAAGAACTCGACGTGCGCAGCAACTACTTCTGGTCACCGGACTCAAAACAGATCGCCTATCTCCAGATGGACGAAACCGCCGTCCCCCAATACCCGCTCGTGGACTGGATTCCCACGCATGCCACCGTCGATGAGCAGCGCTATCCGCAGCCCGGCGATCCGAACCCCGGCGTGCGCGTCGGCGTGGTTAGCGCCGAGGGCGGGTCCACGCGCTGGCTCAGGATTCCCCTCGATACCGGCAACGACTACATTCCCCGCTTCGGCTGGTTGAACCCCCACGTCGTCTGGGTCGAAACGCTTTCGCGCAACCAGCAGCACGAGGACCTCTGGTTCGCCGACACCCGCACCGGGCAAATCCAGCTCGTCCTCGGCCAGTCCGAGCCGAAATACTTCAACCTCACTTACGACGTCACCTTCGCCGGCGACCATCAGTTCCTCATCCTTAGCTGGCGCGACGGCCACACGCACATCTACCGCTATACCTTCGATCCCGACAACCCTCTCGGCGCTCAGGCGCAGCTTGCCGGCGAGCTGGAGAGCGGCGATTACGAGGTCGGCGCCATCAAAGCGGTCGATCCCGACTCAGAGACCGTCTGGTACCTCTCCAATCAGGGCGATCCCAGCCAGCAGCAGATCTGGGCCGTGCAGCTCGACGGCACCAACCGCCGCCGCATCTCCACAACCCCAGGCGTGCACCGTCCCGATTTTCCCGAACACGGCGGTTCTTACATCGACACGTACTCTGACCGCCTGGCGCCGCCCACCGTCGCCGCCTGCTCACCCACCGGCGACTGCACGCCCTTCTGGCATTCCACGCCGCTGCGCGATCACCGCATCATTCCGCCCATCCCGCTGGAGCTGCTGGCCGCGGATCGCACTACCAAACTCTATGGAACGATCCTGATTCCGCCCGGCAAGACCAGTCCGCGCAGCGTACCCCTCATCGTTAATCCCTACGGCGGCCCCGGTGTTGGCGAGGGCAGCGATGCGTGGGGCGGACGGCGTCTCTTCTTCGATCAGTTGCTCGCCCAGCACGGCTTCGCCGTCCTCCACGTGGATAATCGCGGCATGGGCGGCCGCGGCCGCGACTTCGAGCAGGTCTGCTGGCACAATTTCGGTCCGCCGCAGTTCGCCGACCAGATGGCTGCCATCGACCAGGTCCTGCGCCAGTATCCGCAGCTCGACCCCCACCGTCTCGGCTGGTGGGGCTGGAGCTGGGGCGGCAGCTTCACCCTCTTCGCGCTCTCTCACAGCGACAGCTTCCTCGCCGGCGTCTCCGTCGCGCCCGTCACCGACTGGCGCGATTATGACTCCATCTACACCGAGCGCTACATGGGCCTGCCCTCTGAGGACGAGCAGAACTATACGTCCGACTCCGACGTCACCAGCGCCGCCAATCTTCGTGGCCACATTCTCATCATGCACGGCACCGGCGACGACAACGTCCACATGGAGAACACCATCCAGTACATCCAGAAGCTGATTGAGGCCCGCATTCCCTACGACCTCAATTTGTTCCCGCGCAAGACACACTCGATTTCCGGGCCCGACGACCAGACCATCGTCTTCACCAAAATCCTCGATCACTTCGAGCGCTATCTTTCGCCGGAGCCGGAGCACGAAGAGCATCCCGCCCGCGAGCGCGACGAGCACGAACGCTGATCCCATGCCCCATCCCGCAGAACGCCCTGACTCCACCGACCTCATCCGTGCCCGCACCACTCTCGGCGACTTCGAACTGACCATCCTCTCGGACGGCACCTACTACCTCGACGGCGGCGCCATGTTCGGCGTCGTTCCCAAACCGCTTTGGGAAAAGCGCGCCCCCGCCGACGAGCAGAATCGCATCCTCCTCGGACTCAACACCGTCGTCGTCCGCACCGGCAAGCACACCGTCGCCATCGAAACCGGCATCGGCAACAAGCTCAACGCCAAACTGCGCGAAATCTACGGCAACAAGGAGCAGCTTCCGCGCGCGTTCGAAGCCGCCGGCATTCGCCCCGAAGAAGTCGACACCGTCATCAACTCCCACCTGCACTTCGACCACTGCGGCTGGAACACCACGCTGACCCCCGACGGCCGCGTGGTCCCGACCTTCCCCAACGCGCGCTATTTCGCTCATCGCGGCGAAGTCGAGCACGGCCATCTCCAGTTGGAGCGCGACGCCGTCAGCTACATCAGCGAGAATTACGATCCCCTCATCGCCAGCAGCCAGTTGACGTTACTCGACACGCGCCCCGGCGAGACGCAGCCCATCGTTCCCGGCATCTCCGTCGAATGTTTTCCCGGCCACACCGAGCAGCTTCTCGCCATCCACATCGAGTCAGCAGGGAAGCGCGCCTGCTACATCTCCGACCTCATCCCCACCAGCGCCCACCTCGATATCACCTGGGTGATGGGCTACGATCTCGACCCCGTGACCTGCATAGCCCAGCGCAAGCGCTTTTATGCGCGCGCCATCCCCGAGCAGTGGATGGTCCTCTTCACCCACGACCACCACACGCCGCTGGGCTACGTTGAGCTGAATGACAAAGGCAAGCCGGTGCTCAGCAGCCGCGAGTCTCAGTAACTCTGGCCTGCCGCCGCCGGCACGCCGTGCGAGAATCTCCGCATCACGAACTCCTGCAGCAGCGAGCCTGTGGTGCCCATCAGCGTCGTCATCGCCCCGTTCTCCAGCGTCATGCCCCACCCCCGATTGTCCGCCGGATAATACAGGTTCGAAATCGCGCCCGAAGCGAAATTTCCCAGCACAAACGAGTAATTCGGCTCCCACCGCCCGTTGTCGCCCTTGCAGATCGCCACCGTCGACACGGCATACAGCGCCCGCGAGATCACGCTCCCCGTGCCGCGGTAGAAATATCGCGGATCCTGGTGGAACACGATCGGCAGCAGCGCTCCGCCAATCATATTGCTGCTCGCGTCGTTGGCATACGCCGCGCCGAACCGCTTCGCGTACCCCAACGTACCCTGCCCATAGGCCGCGTACTCGTTTCGTGCCTGTTCCACCGCCGCATCCAGCCCGTCTTCGGCAAAGCTGATCGGATCGACAGTGTTCTTCCACGTCAGTTCGAACTTTTGCTTTGCCGTCAACGGCGCTGCCTCCGGCACGTAGCTCACAAAAAAGTTTGGGAGCACCCCCAGCACTCGCTGGTGCTCCTGCGCATGGATCTGCGCCTCCGCAATCTCGACGCGCGTTGCCCTTACCCGCACCGTCGAAACCAGCGAGTTCACGTTCAGCACGATGCCCTTGATCTCGTGATACTCACCGGCTCCGATGGAAATGCTGCTCATCCACGATGTCAGCCCCGGTGCCGAGACGGCGAGCTCCCACGGTCCGGGATTCACGCTGAGCGAAAAGAATCCGTTGTCATTGGCTGTCGCCGTGTGTTGTTCGGTCGTCGCAGTGCGCGTCAGCGTCGCCGTCGCGCCGGGGACTACGTTCCCGTTCGTATCCTCCACCGTGCCGATAATGGTCGCGATCGCATGCCCGTCCCCGCTGTCCACGTTGCCGCCGATGCCCGCATCCGATGCGAGATCCGGCTGCTGCCCCAGCGCGAATGCCGGAAGCAGCGCCAGATGAAAAATGAGCAGGGTGAGACGCCGCATCCGGCCGGCGCGCACGTCGGGTAATTTCAGAGCCCCCATACGCCAGGTTCTCCACAAAAAGTACTTGCATCCACGTTTCCCCTGCATGCACGTACTCAGGGAGACCAGACGCTGCCACGCTTCAGGCCATTGGGAATGCCCGAATTATGTCATGGAGGTCCCGGCAGTCAATCCCATTTTTAGGGTAGTTCCACCGCAATCCGCTTCCCCTCGCGGTCCAGCTCCACAATGCGGAAATTCCGCACTTGTCCCGCGCGCAGCGGCTCCGGCCGCGCCGCGCCGGCGCCCGCGCCGCCCTTCCAGCGCGCCTGCAGCATCGAGGTCAGCGCCGACAGGTCTGCCTTCCCCCCGCTCGCCGCACCCTCCGCCGCGCTTTCGCTCACCCGGCACGCCGCGCGAATCCCTTCGCCCAGTTCCACCGTAGATTCGTCGATCACGCGGCCTGAAACCGCATCGCCCACCTTGTGCTCGGCCAGATACTCATCCAGACTCGTCGGCACCAGTTGCTTCATGCTCAGCTTCACCTGCCGCTTTTCCTGGTCGACCGCCAGCACCTGCGCGCGCACGATCTGCCCCACCTTCACCGCATCCTGCGGATGATGCAGGTGCCGCTCGGCCGTGATCTCGCTGATGTGTACCAGCCCTTCCACGCCTTCGGCCATCTGCACAAACGCGCCGAACTTTTCCAGCCGCGTCACCGGACCCTCCACCGCCGAGCCCACCGGAAACTTCTTCGCCACATCCGCCCATGGATCGCCCAGCGCCTGCTTCAGTCCCAGCGAAATGCGCCGCTCTCCGGGATTCACCGAAAGGATCACCGTATCCACCGAATCGCCCGCGCCCAGGATGTCGCTCGGCCGCCGCACCTTCTTCACCCACGACATCTCCGACACGTGGATCAGCCCCTCGATCCCCGGCTCCAGCTCCACAAACGCGCCAAAATCCATCAGCCGCGTCACCCTGCCCGTCACACGCCCGCCCGCCTTGTACCGATCCGCCGCCGTCTCCCACGGCTCCGGCTGCAGTTGCTTCAGCCCCAGCGAAATCCTGCGGTTCTCGCGGTCGATCTTCAGCACCTTCGCCTCGATCTCCTGCCCCGCCGTCACCACGTCTTCAGGATTCGCCACGCGGCTCCACGCCATATCGCTCACGTGCAGCAGCCCGTCGATGCCGCCCAGGTCCACGAACGCGCCGAAGCTGGCCATCCGGCTCACCTTCCCGCGCACCACGTCGCCTTCCTTCAGCGCCGCAAACTGGCTCTGCTCGGCTGCCAGCGCCTGTTCTTCGAGCACAGCCCGGCGATCGACGATCACGTTCTCGTCCGCCACATCGAGCTGCGCGATCCGGCAGGTGATCTCCTGCCCCACCAGCTTCTCCAGTGCCTTCGCATCGTGCGTGCCGCTGCGCGACGCGGGCATGAACGCGCGCACGCCCACGTCCACGCTCAGGCCGCCTTTCACCACGCCGGTCACCGTGCCCACGATAGTCAGCTTCTGCGCGAAGGCCGCTTCCAGCGAATCCCAGTCCGTCGGCTGGCTCACCCGCGCCATCGACAGCTCGTAATACCGCTCCGCATTCCGCCCTTTCACCGAGACGCGGAAACGGTCGCCCGGCTTCACATTCTCCGCCTTGTCGCGAAACGCCGCGCGCGGCAGCACCCCCTCGGTCTTGTATCCAATGTCCAGATACACCGCGTCCGTCGAGACGTAGATCACCGTCCCCTCGAGTTGCTTCGCGCCCGGCTCGGGCTTGTGGCTCTGCTCGAACTCGGACAACAGCTCGCCAAACGACTCAGCCGGTGCTGCCGTTTTCGCCGCTTCGGACTCCGCCGCCGGCTGCGCTTCGGGGGCATTTTCGTAGGTCATAGGGGATCGTTCTTATTCTTTCACGCCGCGCCGGACCGCGCTCGCTGCTGATCGGCCCGTGTTGCTCCACTTGAATGCTGCGGCCGCAACCCTCAATCGGTGTCATACTGGTTGGCTGAATCATCCACTGGTCCACCCACGAGGCCACCCATGAACGTCCGGGGTATCCTGATCGCTGCCATTACCTACCTCCTCATTACTCTCATTGTCAGTTGGCACCTCTTTGCGCAGGGAGGGCAACATGCCGTCAGAGCCATCGCCGGCGCATTTCTCGGCGCTCTGATCTTCGCCGGGATCTTCTGGCTGCTTCTGTTCGTCTTCCGCAAACGCGCTCACTGATTGAGCCATGGGTCGCGGCAAATCCTCTCGCATTGGTTCACAATAATCTCAATGCCCACCGCGACCACCAGCCTGCTCACCCTCCCCGCCTTCCGCGACGCCCAAACCCGCATCCGCGGCGTTGCTATGCACACCCCACTCGTGCGCATCTTCGTTCCCGGCCTTGAGGACGCCGAAATCTGGGTCAAGGCCGAAGGCCTGCAGCCCATCGGCAGTTTCAAGCTCCGCGGCGCGTACAACAAGATCGCCCAGCTCACCCCGGAACAGCGCTCCCGCGGCGTCATCACCTATTCCAGCGGCAACCATGCCCAGGGAGTCGCCTACGCCGCGCGCGCCGTCGGCGCAAAAGCCGTCATCGTCATGCCCGCATCGGCTCCCGCCGTCAAAAAGCGCGCCACCGCCGCCCTCGGCGCCGAAATTGTCGAAGTCGGACCCGCCAGCTCCGACCGCAAATCCAAAGCCGAGGGGCTCGAAGCCGCCCACGGCTACGTCATGATCCCCCCCTACGACGACGACCAGATCATCGCCGGTCAGGGCACCTGCGGCCTCGAAATCCTCGAAGATCTCCCTGACGCCGACCTCATCCTTTCGCCGGTCTCCGGCGGCGGCCTCCTCAGCGGTATCGCCACCGCCGTGAAGCTGTCGCGGGCGGCCACACGCGTTATCGGCGTTGAACCCGAACTCGCCGCGGACGCCCACGAGAGCTTCATCTCCGGTCAGCTGGTCACCTGGCCAGCCGAAATGACCACCCGCACCCTCTGCGACGGCCTCCGCACCCAATCCCTGGGCGAGCGCAACTTCGAGCACATCCGTACCTACGTCGACGACATCATCACCGTCACCGAATCCGAAATCCGCGCCGCAATGCGCACCCTCCTCTACAGCGCCCGCCTCACCCCCGAGCCCAGCGGATCCGCCTCCGCCGCCGGCCTGATCTTCCACTTCCGGCAGTTGCTCCCGTTCCGCAAAGCCGTCATCGTCATGAGCGGAGGCAACGTGGAACCCCAGGTCCTCCAGTCCGTCCTGGCCGAAGATTCGAATTCATGAGACGAACCGCCCCGGATTTGCGTCCTATCTTCGTCATGCGTGTTTTCGCCGCCCGCATTCCGCTCGTCGCCATCCTGCTTATGCTGGCCGTCCCCGCTATATCCGCGCAAAAGTTGCCGCGCGAACGCCTGCCCCAGAACGGCACCCTCGCCACCCTCGTCCGCCAGGCCAACCTCTACTCCACCGCCGACGAATCCACCGGTCCCATCTCTGAAGTCAACCCCGGCCGCGAGCTGGTCGTTGTCGAGCAGAACGGCAAATGGCTGCGCGTCTTCGCCAACACCGATCCCCCCGACACGCGCCAGTCCGACCAGCCCGAGTTTTCCAGCGACCAGCCCCAGCCCATCTCCGGCTGGATGCTCGACAAGGGCATTGTCACCACCAACACCCCTCACGGCGACCTCATCCTCTTCGGAGCCGCCGACGCCGCAGAGCAGCAGGCCAGCCAGCCCGACCCGCTCCCCGGTATCGCCGAGCAGGCCCGTCTCCTCTACCGCCGCGTTGTCATGATGTTCCCCGACTCGCCCTGGACGCCCGAGGCCATGTACCGCGCCGCCGACATCCGCTGGCAGATCCAGAAGGCCGACGCCTCCACGCTGCCCTCGGCCCATGAGAAGGCGAACTATCTGCGCGAGCAGATGGATGAGAACGAGATGAAGGCCGTCGAGAAATACTTCCCGCACACGCGCTGGGCCGACCTGGCCGCCTTCGACATGATCGACAACAAGCTCTGCGGCGACTGGCAGGGTTCAGAGAAATGCCCCGAGCAGGAGTCCGGCTACTACCTCCAGTACGTCAACGAACACCCCAACTCGCCCAAAGCCGCCGAAGCCCTTTATGACGCCGCCTGGCGCCTCGCTTCCGCCGGCGATATGTGGAGCGAAGACGGCGACGCTAAGCGCTCCCAGGAAGACCGCGACCACGCCCGAGCCGTCGTCGCCAGCATGGAACAGCACTTCCCGGACTCCTCGTTCACCGCCCGCGCAGCCGACCTCATCTACAAAATCGACCAGGGCATCGCCATCTACGGCAACAGCCGCGAGTAGCGAAACCAGATCGCAAACTGCGCTCTACTTGCCCGGCAGAAATTCGATCGCCATCGCGGCTTCGGGGATTGTCCGGAAATCGTTGTCGGCGGTGACCAGCGTAGCCCCGATGGTGCTGTCGTCGCGCCCAAACGGCGCCAGCGCCAGCGCTCCTGCAAACGCGTCGGCATAGGGCACCCGATAGAGAAACTTGAAGTGCGCGGCCCGGCTGGCCACCGCGGCGTCGACGGGCACAATCGTCATTGGCAGGGCTGTCAGATTGTCGAGGATGGACTGCATGTTCAGCCCGCCCCTCCTGAGAACAGCCAGCACCACTTCGCCCCAGTTCACGGCGCTCATCAACAACCGGATATCACCTCCGACGGCCTCAGCATAAAGATCGCGGACACGTTCGAAGCCGGGTTCTCCGTCCGTGAATCGCAGGAGAGCGCTCGCATCGAGCACATAGATTCTCATCGTTCCTCGTCATCCCGATGCGTCTGCTCCCGGTCGGCTTCCGCCCCGGCCGTGCATCCGATCAGACCCTCAATAAAGTGGGGCGTGATGGGCCGCAGCACCAGCGCGTTTCCCTGCCGCTGGATGGAAACCACTGTCCCAGGAATAAGTTTCAACTCCTCGCGGAACTCAGATGGAATGACAAGTTGTCCTTTTGCGCTGAGATGCGCACATACCGACTTCATGGGTACATTATGACTGTTAGTATGAGTAAAGTCAAGAAGTAAGACAAAACTACAAAAGTATGTCGTCGGTAAGCATTACTCCCCTCGATTCCTCTCCGCTTTTTCCGCCCCGATCCCTCCGCCTTTTTGAAATAATGATCTTGCTCTGGGGATTCGACTCGTGTCTCCGGCTCCGCCGAAGACGGCGACTTGTGTCCCGATGAAACCCGTCCGTCTGGTCCTCACGCCCACCCGCAACCGTCGCCTCAATGAGCTCGTCGGCTTGCTGGTGCTCGCTCTGGCGACCCTCCTTTTCCTCTCCCTCATCTCGTACCGCCCCACCGACCCCTCGCTGAACACGGTCGGCCCCGGCCCCGTCCGCAACTGGATCGGCCCCGCCGGCGCGTACCTGAGCGATTTCCTCCTCCAGATCGAAGGCCTCTCCGCCTTCATCCTCCCCCTGCTCCTCGGCGCGCTGGGCTGGACGTGGATGCGCTCCCGCCCAGCCGGCTCCCCCGGCGCCAAGCTCCTCGGCGTCGCGCTCTCCATGCTCTTTGCGCCCGCGCTCTTCGGCCTGTTCCCGCGTCACCCGCACTTCCCCTGGGGATTGCCCATCGAGGGCCTCACCGGCCGCCTCGTGGCCGATCAGTTCGTCAGTTGGTTCAATGTTCCCGGCGCATGGATCGTCACCGTCACCCTGGTCGCCGCCGCGCTCTACCTCTCCACTACATTCAGCTTCAACACCGCGCGCGAGTGGTTCGCCGCCAAATTTGCCTTCTTCCTCGCCTGGCGTGATCGCTTCAGAAACTGGCGTGCAGCCCGCGCTCGCGCAAAGGAACTGAAGGCCGCCGAGAAGCTCGACAAGATCCACAACAAGGAGCTGGAAAAGGCTCGCAAGGCTGCTGAAAAGCTCGCCAGGGCCGAGCAAAAAGCCGCGAAGAAGGCCGGCAAATACGCGCCTGCCGCCGAGCCGGCCATCCCCGTCGCTGCCTTTGCCGACGAGGACAATTCCGCCGTGCCTCATCGCCGCGCCGGCTTCGCCGAGACCTTCAATCCCGGTGAATCCGCGGCTCCCGTTCCCAGCCTCTGGGAGAACGCGCCCCGCGCCGCCGAGAACGAGCCGCAGCCCGAACTTCCGGCGGCGCCTGCACCGGTCGCGACTCGTCCCCAGCCCATCGCGCGGCGTGAAGTCCCGCCCGAGCCGGCTCCCGAGCCCTCCCGCACCATATCGATCGGTGAGCGTGCGGATACCGACGTCCGCACCGTTACCGTCGCTTCCAAATCCGTCACCGGTTTCCGTCTGCCGCCCTCGACCCTGCTCCATCGCAGCGACGAACCCTCCCCGGTAAAGGAAGACGAGCTGCGCGCCTCCGCTCAGGTCCTCGTGGAAAAATGCGCAGAATTCGACGTCCTCGGCCAGGTCGTCCAGATCAATCCCGGCCCCGTCGTCACCACCTTTGAGTTCCGCCCCGAAGCCGGCATCAAATACAGCCGCGTCACTGGCCTCGCGGAAGATCTCTGCCTCGCCACGCGCGCCGAGTCGATCCTGATCGAGCGCATGGCCGGCAAAAGCACCGTCGGCATCCAGGTTCCTAACCACGAGCGCGAAACCATCTGGCTGCGCGACGTGATCGAGAGCGAAAACTTCGCCACTTCGCGCTCCAAACTCACTCTCGCCATGGGCAAGGATATCAACGGGCGCATCGTCACCGCCGACCTCGCCACCATGCCCCACGTGCTCATCGCCGGCTCTACCGGCAGCGGCAAATCCGTGGCCATCAACGCCATGATCATGTCCGTGCTCTACAAGGCTACGCCCGAGCAGGTGCGCCTCATCCTGGTCGACCCCAAGCGCGTGGAACTGGGCATGTACGAGGGCATCCCCCACCTCTTCACGCCCATCATTGCCGAGCCCAAAATGGCCGCGAACGCCCTGCGCAACGCCGTGAAGGAAATGGAGCGCCGCCTCAAGCTGCTCGCCTCGCGCTCCGTGCGCAACATCGACCAGTACAACCGCCTCTTCGACGGCGGCACGCGCTCGCTTTTCGAGGAGACGCCCGACGAGCAGCCGCTGCCCTACATCATCATCATCATCGACGAGCTTGCCGACCTGATGATGATCGACAAGGCCAACGTCGAGGAATCCATCACCCGCATCGCGCAGATGGCCCGCGCCGTCGGCATCCATCTGGTCCTCGCCACGCAGCGCCCCTCGGTGGACGTCATCACCGGCCTCATCAAGGCCAACGTGCCCACGCGCATCTCTTTCCGCCTTGCCACCAAGGTCGACTCGCGCACTATCCTCGACGCCAATGGCGCGGAAGCGCTGCTGGGCCGCGGCGACATGCTCTTTCTGCCCCCCGGAACCTCGCGCCTCCATCGTGTTCACGCACCCTTTGTCACGGAAAAAGAAATCGCCGCGGTTACAGATTTCTGGAAGAAGCAGGGAACCGCCGAATACGTGCAGGGCTTCCTCGAAGCGCCGAAGGAAGCGCGCGATTCCGATTCCGCCATGGGGGACGAGGAGGGCGACGACGCCAACGACGATCTCTTCGAAGACGCGGTGCGCCTGGTCCTCGAATTCGGCAAGGCCTCGACCTCGCTCCTGCAGCGCCGCCTGCGCATCGGCTACGGCCGCGCCGCGCACCTCATCGACATGATGGAGCGCGACGGCATTGTCGGCCCCGCCGACGGCCCCAAGCCGCGCGAGATTCTCAAGCCGCCGGATTGGCTCAACGAAGTAGAAACCACGTTGCGGTAACAGGTTTTCCGCGGGTGGTCTTCGGACTCGATCTCGGGTTCCGTCCGCCGGGTGCCCCACATCTGCGCGGTGTTCGCAGATGTGGGTGAGCACGAGACCACCCCGGGCTCGATGTCGGCTTTGTATCAGGGCACGACTTGAGTCGTGCCGTATACGGCGCAAAATCCAACGGGCTTCAGCCCCCGAGCTTCGTTGTCGTGCATGACTGCCGGGTGCCCCACATCTGCGCGGTGTTCGCAGATGTGGGTGAGCACGAAACCACCCCGGGCTCGATGTCGGCTTTGTATCGGGCACGGCTTGAGTCGTGCCGTACAGGCGCAAAATCCAACGGGCTTCAGCCCCTGCCGGGCGGTTCCTTTTCCCACCTTTATCCGGCGAGCGATCCAACGAACTTCAGGGGTGGACGTTATCTGCTGCTATCGTCGACTGGCAAGTGAGGCGCGAACTTCAGCCGTCTGGGAAATCCCGGGTTCCGTCCGCGCCCTCCGGCAACTCTGTAATAATGTTTTTGCATCGAACGCCCAAAACCGCCTGGGATCAGGCGCATTCCCTTTTTGGAGTTTCGGATTTGCGAAAGTTCACGTCCTCCCTCACGCACGGCCTCGCTTTTGCCGCAATCCTTTCCCTGCTCGCCTTCACGCCTGCGCTTCGCGCCCAGCAAGCCGGCCAGAGCGATCACCTCGTCTCTCCTGGTCAGTTGCAGCAGCAGGTGCAGTCCGCTTCCGCGACGCGCCAGAAGAACATCGACACCCTGACGCAGTTTCTCTCGACGCCTGCGGCTGTGCGCGAGATGAAGTCTGCTCGCATCGATCCTGCGCAGGTGCAGAACGCGATCCCGAACCTCTCTGATTCGGAACTGGCGAACCTCTCCGCTCGCGCAGCTGACGCCCAGCAGCAATTCGCCGCCGGCAACATGAGCAACCAGACGCTGCTCATCATCATCCTCGTGCTGGTCGCTGTCATTCTGATTGCCGTCATCCGCTGACGCGGCAGCTGCCACCTGTTCCGCAGCCTGGGCTCAGGCGCTGGGCCCAGGCGTGTCTTTCGCCGTCCGCAGCGCCACGCCGCCCAGCACCAGCACGACCAAAATCAGCGCCGCCCACAGCAGCCCCGGATGCTTCTCCGTAAATGGCCTCGCATCCGGCCGCGCCGTGTACTCCGGATTCGCCTGCTCCGGCCCTGGCGTCGCCTGCGCCGCATTCGTATCCGGCGTGAACAGCGTTGCGTAATCGTAGCGCGGAGCCGCCAACGCCGCGTCGCCGTACATCAGCGTATAACTCGCGCCAGCCACAGCGTCGAAGCACAGCTTCCGTTCTGCCATCTCCAGCCGCACCGCTCTCAGATCCAGCGGCGCGTCGTCCCCGTTATCGATCGTCACCGTCCACAGCGTCCCCGCATCGCTGAAATCGACATACGGTGCATCGATCGCCAGCCGTTCCTCGTCGATCCGGCGCCCGTCGTGTGTGCCGTGCACGCGCAGCACGCTCCCATACCCCTCGGCAGTCCGCGGAACTTCATCTTCCGTCATCTCCCGCACCGCGGCAGGCGCAACCTTCACCGTGACCGCGCGGCTGAAGTTCGCTGGCTGCGCTCCCGGCACAAACTCGATGCGGTCCACCGGCACATGCGCCGGCAGCGTGAACTGCACTGTCGATTCGTGCCCTTTCTGAACCACGTTCCCCGTCTCGGCCACCGTCACATACGGCTGCCTGCCCTGGGACATCCGTTCCACGGTAACCCCTGCCACATCCTCCGGCTTCACCGGCCCCGCAATCGCAAAATGCAGATAGCGGAAATCCGATTCCGGCAGGTGCAGCACCGTGCTCCGCCCCAGCTTCTGGCTGGTCAGATCGAAAATCGTGTACACCCCCAGCTTCGTCTCCGCCGCGCCCGTCTCCGCCTGGCGGCCCGACACCGACACCGTCGCCAGAAAATTCTCCGCCTTCACGTCCACATCGACGTCGCTGTACTTTCCCTCAGGCATCGCTGCGTCGAACACCGTCTCGCCGCCCCGCGACCCCACATTCAGCGCGGCAATCTCCCGTGTCTGCGCCGCCACCGGCTCAGCCTCATAAATCGCATACGGCGTCTCCTGGCTCTGCGACCCCGTCCCGCGGTAGAGCCGCACATCCGCCAGTCCCGGAGCCGCACGCGCATACAGCCCCGCATCCAGAGGCACGCATTCCTGCGCCGTTGCCGGCGGCGCAGCCCTCGCGGCCGCAACTGGCACAATCGCGCGCTCGTACCGAAAATATTGGACTTCCGGAGTCGCTGCTGCCACCGCCAGCAGCACCATCGCAGCTTTCAGTTTCATGTCGTTTTATGTTCCGCACTGCGCAGGTTCAGCCAGTCCCGCTGATACGCGAAGCTCACCGCCAGCAGCAGCGCGCCCAGTCCCAGAAAGCTCAGGATGCGGTAGCCCTGGCTCAGCTCTTCCACATCCACCACAAACACTTTCCCGATCGACACCGCCAGCAGCACCAGCGCCTGCCAGCGGAGGAATGCCGAGCGCCGCCAGAACCCTACGCCCAGCAGCGCCGCGCCGAACAGCATAAAGAACGCCGAATAGGTGAACTGCGCGTACATCTGGTAGTCATGCAGCAGGCGCCAGTCGCCGCGGTAATTCAGGTACCACCAGTAGCTGTGAATCTCCCAGCTCACCGCCAGCAGGATCAGCACGTTGACCAGCACTACGCTCATCGCGGCCAGCACCGGCCAGTTCAGCAGCCAGCCTTCTTCCTCGTTTTTCCGGGCGCGCGCGGCGATCCAGGCCACCAGCGCGAAGACCGCGATTCCCACGCAATACGTCCCAAACCGCTCGTTGAAGAACGGCGTTACCGACGCTGCCGGATTCACCGCCACCAGTGCGCCCAGCCCTAACAGCAGGCACAACCCTGCCAGCGCGCGCAGCAGTTTTAGTTCCGTTCGCGCCGCCAGCCACATCAGCGCCCCACCCTCCGCCAGCCATCCGATGGTCAGCCATCGTCCCTGCGTCTTCAGCGGAATCGCAATGGTCAGGAACGCCACCGCAACAGCCAGGTAGAGCCCCTTCAGCACCGCAGGACTCCCGCGCAGCGCGCCTTTCGACGGCAGCCTCAGCACGAGCAGGTAAAACACCGCGAACTCCACCGCCAGCCACGGCTGCGCCCACCCGCTGCCCACCGAATCCAGCAGCAGATAGAAGCCGAAAAATCCCACCGCTGCATTCGCCAGCGGCACCACCACTTCTGCCAGGCTGTCCCATACTGAAAATGAATCCGTGTCGCTTGCCCGCAGGCACACCAGCCGCGGCGCAAACGCAAAGATCAGGAAGAAGCACGCCAGGAAAAACGCCGTCGTCCCAAACTGATCGGGCGAATAAAACTCTATTGACCACGAGATGAAAAACAGCACCGTGCCCAGGAAGGCCGACGCCAGCAGCCGCGACCACGCCTTCAGTGCCACCAGCGCCAACACCGCCGCGTCCATCACCAGCAAATAACTGAACAGCACCACCTCATGGTTCTGTCCCGTCGAGAGCAGCAGCGGCGTCGCAAAGCCGCCGACAATCGCGTACAGCGCCAGCAGTTCCGCGTCCTGCACCCACGCGAGGAAGCCATTGAACGCGGTCACCACGATCATGGCCGCAAACGCCACCGGCGACCCGATCAGGTGATACACGGAAAACGCCGCCCACAGCGACAAATAGAGCACGCCGCTGCCCACCGCCTTCAGCGAATACGAAAACGCCACGAACCGGTGCGTCCGAAAGCGCTCCGACCACGCGATCAGCGCTGCGCCGCTCACCAGTCCGATGAGCACGCGCCCCAGCGGCCCGATCCAGTGATTATCGAACGCAAATTTCAGGAACCACGCCACGCCGATCAGCACCGCCAGAATGCCGATGCGGTTGAACCACTGCGATCCGATCCGGCTCTCCAGAGAACCGTCGCCGGCCGCCGTCTCCTTCGCGGCAAATTGGGGAGTCGCACCGGGGCCCGGCATCCGCTCGCTCCATGCCTCCTCCGCTCGCGGCGCTGTCTCAGCCAGGTTCGAAGCCGCCGCGCTCGCCGCGACCGGCGCAGGCTGTATCGGAGCGGCTTCAGCGCCTCGCGCCGGCTCCTGCTTCGCCACGACGTCCGCCTCCAGCGCGATCCCATGTTCTGTGAGTGTGCGCTCCAGCCGCTGCACCCGCGCGCGCAGCTCCGCGACCTGCTCTTCCAGACTCCCCGGACCCATCGGCGTCATTTGCAGCCCACTCTACACCGCCGTCCGCGCCGTTTCCAGCAATTGTTTCTCCTCGTCTGCATCCTCTGCCCCAAAACAAAACGGGAGCCGGTCATCCCGGCCCCCGCAGCGTACGCTGAGTTGGCAGCAGCTAGTAGAGCAGCTTCAGCCCGAACTGAATGATGCGCGGCTCAAACGTGCTGGAGATCTGTCCTCCGCTGTTGGGCACGCCCCCGCTGATCTCCGACAGCCCAGGCGTCGCGCCGGTTCCCAGCGTATCCGAGGTGGTGCCCTGCGATCCGCTGATCGTATTCGGCAGATACAGATTGGTGTGATTGAACGCGTTGTACAGCTCGGCGCGAAACTCGATCTTCATGCTCTCCACCGGCGTGTTGAATCGCTTGTTCAGAGCCATATCCGTCTCGTAAAACGCCGGTGTCCGCCCTGGATTGCGCGATGCATCGCCGAACGGGCTCAGCGGATTGCCCGCCGCATCCTTCACCGGCGGCAGCACAAACGCGCTGTAGTTGATGTAGTTCACGTACCCCGTGTTCGCCGCGCGGTTCCCCTTGCCCTGCGTCACTTTCTCGTTCGGCACCTTGTCCGGTCGGTACTCGTTGGCGCCGCGATAGGTCGCGGAAATCTGCTGCGACACCTGCTGCGCGGTGTTCGGCGTGTACGTCAGGTTGAACGGCGTTCCCGACTGCATGGTGTTGATCGCACTGATCTGCCATCCGCCCAGCACCGCGTTTTCCGCTCCGTTCATGCCGGAGAAGAAGCGCGCGCCGTGCCCCACTGGCAGCTCGTAGACCAGGCTGGTCACGTTCTCGATGGGCAGGTTGTAGTCCGACTGCGCATAATCCGCCCCGATGTCGTAGGCGTTCTGCGGCGACGGCGTGTTGCCTTCGAGCGAGGCGCTCGCGTTGTCCAGCGAGTGCTCCCAGGTGAAGGAGTTCAGCAGCGTCAGTCCCGCGACCGCTCTCTGCTCGTAGCGCACCTGCAGCGCGTTGTAGTTCGACCAGAATTCGTTCAGCGCCTCGGTGATGTCGCTCGGCCAGTTGGCAAACGGCCGCACGAACCCGTTTGCCGGATTTTTCTGGTTTCCGTTCAGGAATCCCTGCAGCTTCAGCCCGTGATTGCCCACATACGCAATGTCCAGCAGCGTATTGCGCGCCAGTTGCCGCTGCACACTGAGGAAGTAGCTTTCCACATAGCTGTCTTTGGTATCCTTCGGCACCCACGTGATGTTGTCCGTGGCCGGATTGAACGTCGTCACCAAACCGGAGGGGAATCCCTGGTTCGAGGCCGCGTAGCAGCTCGGCGTCGTCGTTCCCACTGCAATGATCTGCGACGGCAGCGGCGAGCTGCACTGGTTGCTCGTCGTCGGCTTAATCTGCGTCACCGCGGCAAACTGCGCCTGCGGCGCATTGATGCCCAGAATGTCGCCCGAGCCGGCGCGCGTGTAATGCACGTATCCGGTCCCGAACCCCGCGCGGATCGCCGTCTTCGGCGTTACTTCCCATGCGAACCCGATCCGCGGCGACCAGTCGCCGTAATCCGGATCCACCAGCGTCTTCCCGTACACCCCCCCTGGGCTTACCGGCGTAATCCCATTGCCCGCGACCGCGCCTGGCGTGATCGTCAGCACCGTCTGCGATGCCGGGTCCCAGTTCGAGATGTTGTTCTTCCACTCCGAATACGGCGAGCCATACTCCCAGCGCACGCCCAGGTTCAGCGTCAGCCGCGGCAGCACCCGCCAGTCATCCTGCGCGTACGCGTTGTCCATGGTCTGCCGCAGGTGGGTGACGAAGTAGTTCGCCAGCTGGTAGCTGCTGGTTGTCCC
>JASIAO010000212.1 GCA_030041955.1 Acidobacteriaceae bacterium
ATGTACTCGAGCTTCGCGCCGAAGCCGTGGGTCCAGTAAACGGTGGGATAACGCTGGTGGGGATGCTCAGCGTAGCCCGGCGGCAGCACCACCCAGGCGCGAATGTGCGTGGGGTGCCCGGAGAACGCCGTCAGCACGGGGCTGGTGAAGTCGGCGATCTGAATGGACTTTTCTGCCGCGACGAGAACGTCAGGGGCGAGCGGAGGCGTACGAGGTTCGCGCTGCGGAACGACCTGATCGAGGACAAATGCGGGCTCGTCGCCGGTACCGGGGGTCCAGTTGGGTAACGCGACGACGGAGCTCTCCAGATCGCCGGCCTCGAGGCCGTCGTACGCGTAAGTGTGATTCACATCGAGGACGGCCTGCGCCTCATAGGTTCCCGGATGCAGCGAGGAGAACGGCGCGGGGAAGGCGATCGAGTCCACATCGATGTCAATGGATTCTCCGGGATTCAGGTCGGTGATCTCCTTCGCGGCAATGGAGGTCGCGGAGGGGTGGAATTCATTCGCCTGCACCTGCTTTGCGCCGCTGCCCGGTTCAAGAAAGATGAGCACCCGGCCGGAGGCGATCGGCTGCATGCCGGAAGCGAGGGTCACGCGGAAGAAAAGGTGCGGGGTTGCGGTGGTCTGGGCTGCGGCGAGCGAGATGAGAAGCGGCAGAAGAAAGAGCCGGGCAAGCCTTTTGGCGATCATTCCGGAGAGTGTATCAACCGCGCGTACTCAACGGCAGATCATTTGGCCGCGCGCAGGGCGCCCTGCTTGCCAGACTCTGCTCGGAATAGCGGGCTTTACGGATGCAGAATGCGCGCGGGGCCACCGCTGGCATCCAGGACCTTGATCCGCTTCGCGAGGCCGAGGAAGCCGAGCAGGCGGATGCCCCAGTAGTTGAAATCGACTTCGTACCAGGCCATGCCGTGGCTGGCCGAGACGGGGTGGGCGTGGTGGTTGTTGTGCCAGCCTTCGCCGCCGGTGAGCAGCGCGACCCACCAGTTGTTGGTCGAGTCGTCGCGGGTCTGGAAGCGCCGCGAGCCCCACAGGTGCGTAGCGGAGTTGACCAGCCAGGTGGAGTGCAGGCCGAGGGTGACGCGCAGGAAGATGCCCCACAGGAACCAGGACCAGCCGCCGATGAGGAAGAGGGCGATACCAACCACGGTGACAGGCACCCAGTGCCAGCGGCTGAGCCAGACGTAGAACCGATCGGACGCGAGGTCGGGGACGTAACGGTTCAGCAGCGGATTGCGATTGCGCAGCGAGCCGTGCAGGATCCAGCCCATGTGGGACCACCATTTGCCGTCGCGCGGCGAATGCGGATCGCCGGGGCGATCGGTGAGCTGGTGATGCATGCGGTGGACGGCGACCCAGTAAATGGGGCCTCCCTGCAGCGCCAGCGTGGCGCAGAGCGCCAGCGCGTACTCCACCCATTTGGGTGTCGCGTAGCCGCGATGGGTAAGCAGGCGATGATAGGCCATGGCGATGCCGACGTTCTGACCGAGCACCCAAAGCACGGCAAAGACCGCGAGCGCACTCCAGCTGAAGAAGAAGAGCGCGGCGATGGCGCCGATGTGAAAGATGGTAAGGGTGACGGCGAAGATTATGTTCAGCTTCGCGGAACGCGTTTGGGTGAGCGCCTCGGAGTCGGCGCGAACGGTGGCAGCGGGGACTTCGGCGAGCATGGACATGCGAACAAGGCTCCAGTTTCGAACTTAAAGGGCGTGGGGCCTGGCAAATGTAAGAGTTGCGTAATGGTGATTTTGTTGTTTCAGCCCTGGGAGCTCGACACTTCCACCGGAGGCCGCACCGGCTCGGGCTTGGGCGTCTCGTCGAGCTTGCCGAAAATCATCTTTCCGGATGCGGTTTGCAGCACTGAGGTCACGGCGATCTCGACGGAGCGCCCAATGAGGCGGCGCGCGTGGTCGACGACGACCATGGTGCCGTCATCGAGGTAGCCGACGCCCTGGTCGTACTCCTTGCCTTCTTTCATCACCAGGATGCGCATCTTTTCGCCGGGAAGAACAACGGGGCGCAGCGAGTTGGCGAGATCGTTGATGTTCAGCACCGGCACGCCACGCACCTGCGCGACCTTGTTCAGGTTGAAGTCGTTGGTGACGATCTTGGCATCGTGCTGGCGTGCCAGCTCGATGAGCTTGAGGTCCACTTCGCGAATGTTGGGGTAATCCTCTTCAACGATCTGGATGCTGAGCTGCGCGTTGGCGCGCATGTGCTGCAGCACGTCGAGGCCGCGGCGTCCGCGCTGGCGCTTGGATGAGTCGGAGGAATCGGCGACCATCTGCAGCTCGCGCAGGACGAACTCCGGGACGAGCAGGATGCCTTCGAGAAACCCGGTTTCCGAGATGTCGGCAATGCGGCCGTCGATGATTGCACTGGTGTCGAGGACCTTGACGTTCCGCTTGCCGGAGCGTTCCGAGGAAAAAAGCCCACCCAGCGCGGCGAGGTTGAGCAGATCGCCCTTGCTCGCGCCGACTACCAGGCCGATGTAGGTCATCAGCAGCAGGACGCCAACCTGGAGCAGGCTGCGCGTGTGTCCCTCGGGAAGGCTGTCGCGCAGCACCAGGGAAAACAGGAACGCTCCGATAATGCCGAGCAGGCTGCCAATGACCGCGCCGAACAGCCGCCGGAGGGTGAGCGCGCGGACGCGCAGCTCAAAGAAGATGATGAGGGCGGCGGCGACGGCTCCGGCGAGGGCGGCGAACCATGGCTGCAGGCCGAAAGGCTGGAAAAACCAGCTCAGCGCAGCCAGGATGAGGATGAAGAGAAGACGGAGTGCGAATAAGTCCATAGAGGCCCCCGAGAACATCCCTCCCGGCCAGGCGGGCAGCGCTCGCCTGGAAAGCAACGATAAGAGCGGAATGCCGGGCACAGGGAGTATACCCCAGGGTCGTCCGGGCGGGGTGAGGTTAAAAAAGAGGGGAAATGGGCGGCATCGCCAGCCGCCCCTGGTTCAATCCGTCCGATTAATACTTCCGCACGCTGGGGTCGATCTCGTTCGCCCAGGCGGTGATGCCGCCCGCCAGATTATGCAGCCGGGCAAAGCCGTTTTTAGCCAGGAACTCCGCGGCGCGCTGGCTGCGACCGCCGGACTTGCAGTGGACGACGATCTCCTTTTCCGGACTCAGCTCGTCCACGCGGTCAGGCAACTCGTTCAGGGGAATCAGGTGGCCGCCGATCTGGGCGATCTGGTGTTCAAATGGCTCGCGCACATCGAGGAGGAAGATTTCCTCGCCGGCATCGCGACGGCGCTTGAATTCCTGCACGGACATCTGCGGAATTCCATTGACGACAGGCGTGGGCGTTTTCGGCTCGGGCATAATTCCACAGAACTGCTGGTAGTCGATCAGTTTAGTCACGGTTGGATGCGTCCCGCAAACCGGGCAGTCCGGATTCCTGCGGAGCTTGAGCTCGCGGAAGCGCATGTCGAGCGCGTTGACGAGGAGCAGGCGGCCAATGAGCGGCTCACCCTTGCCGAGGATCAGCTTGATGACCTCGGTGGCCTGGATGACGCCGACGAGTCCGGGCAGAATGCCGAGGACGCCACCCTCCGCGCACGAGGGAACGAGGCCCGGCGGCGGCGGCTCCGGATAGAGGCACCGGTAGCAGGGGCCCTGCTCGGTGGCAAAGACGCTGGCCTGACCTTCGAAGCGGAAGATCGACCCGTAGGCGTTCGGCTTTCCCGTGAGCACGCAGGCGTCGTTGACGAGGTAGCGGGTGGGGAAATTGTCAGTCCCGTCGGCGACGATGTCGTACTGCGAGATGATCTCGAGAGCGTTCTGGCTGGTAAGCATGGCCTCATGCTTCACCACGTTCAGAAAGGGATTTAGCGCCTGGAGTTTCTCGGTGGCGGAGTCGATTTTGGAGCGGCCGACGTCTTTGGTGCTGTGAATGATCTGGCGCTGGAGATTGCTGGAGTCGACGACGTCAAAATCGACCAACCCGAGGGTGCCGATGCCGGCTGCCGCCAGATACAGCGCGAGCGGCGAGCCGAGGCCGCCGGTGCCGACGCAAAGCACTTTGGCGGCTTTGAGCTTCTGCTGGCCCTCCATGCCCACTTCGGGCAGGATCAGGTGCCTCGAGTAGCGGGCAATCTCGTCGTTGGAGAGCTCGGGGAGGGTCACGGGTTCAGTCGTTGTTGGCATGGGTGTGCTCTTTCAGGATGCGGCTTCCCAGGTCGCCGATGCAAGTTGTCGTCCCACATCGGGCAGGGCGAGGCAGATGTCGGCGCCCGAGAGGCGCGCGAAGCGCTTACGCCTGGACTGTCAGTCCCGGCCAGCACCCGCCGGCGATCGAGGGGATGATGGACAGCGTGTCAGAATCCCTGACGGCGGTCTCTTCGCGCTCAGGCAGATAGCGCACGTCCTCGTCGTTCAGGTACAGGTTAACGAAGGAGCGCAGCTTGCCGTCTGGCGTGTAGAGATGACGCTGGAAATCGGGATAGCGGGTGGTGAGTCCGGAGACGGCTTCGGCCACCGTGGCCGCATCGACGTCAATGGCAGACTGGTTGGAAGTGTAGGCGCGCAGGGGCGTGGGGATCTCAATCTTCATGATGTTGCTTTTCCTTTGAGCGGCTTCAAAAGCGTGATGGAAGGGGAAACCGGGAGGGTCTCCACTGCGCTTTCTCGGAGTCAACAACAACAACAACATCGCGCGCTTGTGGGAAGCGCGCACGGCCGCTCAATTGGAGATGCCCAGGCCATAGCTGCTGTCTCTATTGTGCCGCAAACGGTCACGATTGCGCCACTTCCCCGCCTGGTCCCGGTTCGAGCCCGGGGTCCCCAGCAAGCCCGTTATTGGCTTGCCGGGGCGGAAGACCGGGATCGAGCTGGCCAGTTACTTCGATGACTTCATCCTCAAAAGATTTGTCTTCCTCGCGCGTTCCGGCGAGGCGGAACGAGTTGGTTTGGCGCGCCGCGCCCTGCTCCACCGCCGTAATGACGTAGCTGCAGCCCAGCCAGTGGGCCTCGGCAAAATCCGTGGGCGACCAGCGGGCGGGGTGGTCCGGGTGGGAGTGGTAGAAGCCGACGATGTCGAGGCCGTGCTCCCGCCCCTGCCGCTGGATGCGCACCAGCTCCTGCGGCGCGATCTGATAGCGATTGTGAGCCGAGTCTGTGCGCGTGTTCCCGGCGCGGATCGCGTCTTCGACGGCGTTTACGGGGCCGCCGTCTTCTGTGAGGAAACGGCCGAGCAGGACGCCGCAGCACTCATGCGGGTACGTCTGCTCGCCGTGCTGGCGAATCGCGTCATAAATCTGCAGGCTCATGCGCAGCACGGAATTCATTCCTCCCAGAAACGCTCGCTCAGATATTTGTCGGCCGCGTCGGGCAGCACGGTGACGATGGTCGCTTCTCTGCCCTGCGCGGATTCTTCTTCGGCAATCTGCTGCGCGGCGACAACGGCAGCGGCGGCGGAGATGCCGACGAGCAGACCTTCGGTACGCGCGAGGCGGCGAGCCATGGCATACGCGGCCTCGGTCTCAACTTCGAGATTGCGGTCGGCCAGTGCCGGATCGTAAATCGCCGGAACGATGGAGGTCGGCATGTGCTTCAGCCCCTCAAGGCCGTGAAAGGGCGAATCGGGCTGCATGGAGATGCACTGGATCGCGGGATTCGCCTCCTTCAGCCGCCGCGCCACGCCCATGAATGTGCCGCTGGTGCCGAGGCCGGCGACGAAATGCGTGACGCGGGCGTGGGTCTGCTCGAGGATTTCGACGCCCGTCCCGTGGTAGTGAGCGCGCCAGTTCGCCTCATTGCTGTATTGATCGGCGTAGAAGTACTGCGGATCGCGGGCGAGCTCCCGCGCTTTGCGGATGGCGCCATCGGAGCTTTCCGCGGGATCGGTCCAGACAATATCCGCCCCATAGGCCTGGAGGATGCGTTTGCGCTCCGGCGAAACGTTCGACGGCATGCAGAGGGTGACGGGAAAGGCCAGTGCCGCCCCCAGCATGGCGTAGGCGATGCCTGTGTTGCCGCTGGTCGCGTCCAGCAGCCGCCGTCCCGGGCAGAGCTCCTCGCGGCGCAGCGCCTCGAGCACGATGGCCGAAGCGGCTCGGTCCTTCACCGATCCTCCTGGATTGGTCCATTCGGCCTTGCCGAGGATCTGCACGCCGGGCATGCCGGCGGTGAGCCGCTCCAGGCGCACCAGGGGGGTGTTGCCGATGCGATCCAGAACCGTCGAGCCGGGCAGACCGGCCTTTTCCTGGGCGAGCGTAGCCATCTCGTGACTTGAGTTCCTTCAGAAAACGCGTGCGAAATTGCAGCGCGCGTCGCGTTGTGCGACCCTGAAAACAGGGGAAACAGCTACGAATCAGTGTAGCCTTCACCGGAAATCCGGGGAAATGCCAACATGCTGAAAAAGCCGCGCACGCGCACCTTTGACGAAGTCCTCAGCGAACTTCGCCGTCTTCAATTCGATGTTGAGAAGGTCCCGGGAGTCGCAAACCAGACGCGCATCTCGAAACACGGCTGCTCGATTGTGCTGGAGCGAGCGCAGAATGAGGCCGGCCTGCGCATGGTAGTGCGTCCTGGCCCGGTGATCGGCGGGGAGATCGCACACCTGGTCGACCGCGGGTTCCAGAAATTTTTCAAGACCAGCAAGGCCGAGTTCCCAGCCACAGCGGAGCGGCTGCAGACACTGCACCGCTTTGTGGAGGAGCTGAAGGAAGTCACCGGCTCGGTGACGCTCTACAACGAGGCCCTGGGCACGGTGAGCGACGCGTACCTCTACGACCGCGTGAAAGGCAGGGACTTGCCCGTCGCGGAGCGTCCCACTCCGGCGTGGAAACAGCCGGAGCAGCACTGAAAACAGCGTCCGGTCGGAACGCGGCGCGGCAATCTCGCGTCTATGCAAACATGCAAGTTCGACCTCATGTGTCACTTCTCGCGCTGATATTGCTACTGATGGCCGCTCCGAGCCTGCCGGCACAGACCAGTCACAATCAGGAATCGCGCGCTCGCCTTCAGCGCGTCAGCAATGCCAACGGAGCCATTCCCATGCCGCCCGATCGCGCGGCTGACTCCTACGCCATTTACTCGATGCTGATGCCGGGCGAACCGTTCGCGCGAATGTCCCCGGACCAGACCGCGCGCTGGGCCATCGCGGACGTGACAGTGAATTTGAATGACATGAGCCCCGCAATACCGCCGCAGGGACAATTGAAGCCGCCGCCGGAGAATCCGCGGGGCTTTGAAGAGGCGGTCGGCGACTACGAGACCAACAAATACGTGCGCGTACAGCTTGAGAAGAATGACTTCCAGATAGCGCATCCCTTCGATCTGCTCTCTGCCGAACAGATCGACAATCTGCGTGCAGCGAAGGCCGCTCCGGCAGCCTCGTCGGAGACGCGCTCGCAATGGAGCGGCGTCCCCGGTATTACCTACTTCAGCGAGGTTTACTTCGACACCAGGCACCGCGCGGCCCTCGTTTACATGGACAACTGGTGCGCAAACCTGTGCGCCGCAGGTAGCTGGGTTTACCTCGAGAAGCACGGCGGCCGCTGGGTGCGGCGTTCAGGGATCGTGGTGCCAGGAGCGTGATCCGCTATGGCGAGGAGCTTGCGGGCGCGGCAGGCACCGGCTGCGCCTGACCGAGCGCCTCAAAGGCCTTCACCAGTTCTGTGAGCGCGTCATCGAAATTGCGATTGTGCGTCTTCTGGAGAATCGCCCACTGGATGGACTGCGTCAGCGTCCAAAGCACGTAATGCGTCCGCCGGTCGTAAATCTCCAGCCGGAACTGCGGCTCGGGATCGGGCGCTCCCTGTGCCTTGTTGGGATTCGAAGGGCCGAGCGGCGCGAGCAGGCACAAATCCAGAACGAGATCCGCCTGTGAGGGATCGGAGACGATCTGATAGTGCGAGTCCGCCTGCAGCGCCTTGTAGAACTGGTTGTAAGGCCGGTCCTGATCGCCGCTGAAGGGGCTGGGGAAGAGGCCGGCGTCGGAGCCTCCATTGGAAATGAAGATGGTTCTTGCTGAGGCGATGGCCGACGGAACGGGACCGGTGGCGCCTGGCGGGATCTGCTGTGCCAAAGCCGCCGTTGCCAGCAAAAGGGTGGCGGCAAATGAAGTGCGGATGAGAAGCCTGTTCATCGGAGCCCTCCGTGTTGCTTCATCCGCTGATTGAGGACGGCTGCGCCCTCGGAATGGTTTCAGAAAAGCCGATCAGCGTCCGCGTGCGCGTTCCCGCTGCAGTTCACGCCACAGCTCGCTCTTTGCGAGCCCGCGCTGCCGGGCGATGCGCTTGAGCGCGTCTTTCTCGCTCAGCCCTTCCGTGGTTTCCAACTCCTTCAGACGCTGAACGACGCTTCCTTTGGCGGAAACGGAACCTTCGCCGCGCGGCTGCGCCGCAACGAGCAGGACCATTTCTCCACGGATGGTCTCGCGGCTGGCCAGATCGCCGCGAATCTCGGCCACCGTGCCACGCAGGAATTCCTCGTGGATCTTGGTCAGCTCCCGTGCGAGGACCACGCAGCACTCCTCGCCCCAAACAGACGCCAGGTCGGCAAGCGTTTCGAGGATGCGATGCGGCGCTTCGTAAAAGATCAGCGTGACCGGCTTCGTTAGCGATCCTGCCAGATCTTCGAGAGCCGTGCGGCGCGCGCCCGCCTTCGGGGGCAGAAACCCGGAGAAGAAAAATTGTTCCGTATCGAGACCCGACGCGATGAGGGCTGAGAGCGCAGCGCTGGCGCCGGGAATGGGATAGACGGGAACGCCGGCTTCGATGGCGGCGCGGGCGAAAACCATGCCCGGGTCGGAGATCCCCGGCGTGCCGGCGTCGGTGACTACGGCAATGCGTGCGCCCTGGCGAAGATCGGCCAGCAACTGGCGGCTGCGCTCGCCCTCGTTGTGCTCATGGCTGCTGATCACTGGCGTAGAGATACCGTAGCGGTCGAGCAGCTTTCGGGTTTGGCGGGTGTCCTCACAAGCGATGCGGTCGGCGGAACGCAGAACGCGCAGGGCGCGCATCGTGATGTCTTCGAGATTGCCGATGGGGGTAGCGACGAGATAGAGACCCGGAGCCAGCGGCGGGTCAGTCTCGCTCATTGCCGCCGCGCTCCAGCCTGCGGTACTCGGCCAGCAGGCCCATGCTGCTGCTCAGATTCTGCCAGGTGACGATGCCGACCACGCGTCCGCTCTCCGCGACGGGAATGAGCGAGAGGCGGCCGCTGCCGATGCGGCGAATGAGCACGCCCAGCGAGTCGTCGGGCTGCGCGACCTGAAAGGCACGCGACATGATGGACTGAATGTAGCCGTTGCCTTCCTGGCGCAGCGCCTGCACGATGCCCTGCCGGGAGACGACGCCCACCAGATTTGGCCCGCGCACCACCGGGAAATCGTCCTGCAGGCTGTGAATGGCCTTGTACAGTGCGTCGGAGAGCGTGTCGGACGGCGAGAGCGTGTCGAAGTCCGTCAGCATCACGTCGCGCATGCGCACGGTTTCCACGACGGATTGGAAGAGCACGCCCTGGTCTTCAAGCTGCGCGCCGATAAAGACGAAGAATCCACCCATGATCAGCCACGGGCTCAGGCCGTAAGCGGCGCGCGTGCTGGGCAGCGTGAGCAGCGCCAACCCGGCGACCACGGCGGCGATGCCGATCATCTGGCCGAGTCCTGAAGCGGCCCGTGTGGCCTGGGCAGCGCCGCGAGCGCGAGCGAAAGCGCCGCGCATCAGGCGTCCCGCGTCCAGCGGATAAGCGGGAATGAAATGGATGGCAGCCAGCACGATATTCAGCCACACTGTCGAGCGCATCAGATGCGAGGGCGTAACCAGCGGCAAGCGCGCGACAGGCACCTCGGCGCTGGCTCCGGCGATCAGCGCGGCGACCAGCGCCGCGAAGCCCAGGTTGGCCAGCGGCCCGGTCACGGTCATGGCAATCTGCGGCCAGCCGGTTACGGCCTGCTCTGCCATCTCCGGACTGGCGTAGGAGAAGAGACCCCCGATGGGCAGCAGCAGAATGCTGCGAACGGCGAGGCCGTGATACGCCGCGGTGACCGCGCGAGCGGCTTCGCGGCCGAGCACCGCGCCCAGCAGCAGGAACCACAACATGACACCACGCCACGCCGCTACGCCGGAAAGATTGGTGGAGAAGACACAGAAGAAGAGCAGGAGAAGAAAGAAGTAGTGGATGCGCAGATGCACACCAAACCAGCGTCCTAATGGCAACGACCACGCGCGCATCTCGATCTCCGCAGCTCTTCCCGATATTGTAGAGTGTCAGCCGCTCTCGGCGGCGCAGGAGGGTCGGTTGCGGGTGATTGCGGGGCAGTTTCGGTCGCGGATCCTGCATGCGCCGCGCGGCATGGATACCCGTCCCACGACCGACCGCCTGCGCGAAACGCTGTTCAATGTGCTGGCGCCGCGCATCGAGGACGCGATCTTTCTGGATCTCTATGCGGGTTCGGGCGCAGTCGGGATTGAGGCGCTCAGCCGCGGAGCACAGGAAGCCATTTTCGTCGAGCAGGCGGAGGCGTCGATGCGCGCTATTCGCAGCAACCTGGCGGCGCTCGGCATCCGAGGGCAGTATGGGCTGGAGCCACGCAGCGTGGCGGTCGCGCTGCGGAGCCTGACGGAACGCGGAAAGCGGGCGGACATCGTTTTTCTCGATCCGCCATGGGACGCCGGGGAGCAATACGTGCTCGCGCTGGGTCTGTTGGGCGGGGAATGCCGCGCGCTGCTGTCGCCCGGCGCGCTGGTGATCGCGGAACACGAGAAGCGGCGCGACCTGGACGAGCGCTACGAGTCGCTGATGCGAACTCGGGTGCTGCGCCAGGGCGATGCGGCACTGAGCTTCTATCGCGCGGTTTCGGAGTGAGGGCCGGAGTGGTGGCCTGTCTTCAGATCGACCACGAATGGCACTTCGCGATCGGTCAGCAGGTCCCATCCGAAGCCATGCAATTCGTCGCCCCGAATTTCCGTGAGGCGAAGGCCTTCCGACGACAGTCGTGCTGTTTGCCAGGCCAGTCCGGACGCGCCCCACGCCAGCAGCGAGTGGTGTCCGGCGAAAAGCAGCACTTTTTGCTCCGGCAGCGCGCGGACTTCGAGCACGGGACGGAATACGATCTGCGTGAACCGCCCTGGATCGAGGGTATTTACGACGAAGGCGTATCCGCCGGAGACGGCGCAGAGCTCATCGGGATCGGGACAGCTCCACAGGCCGGTGGGCGCAGCGGGATCGGCAAAGCCCAGGGCAAACGTAGCCAGAAACGGCGCGCCGGATGCGGCCCGGATCATGGCGTGAAGAGCGCCACGTTCCACTTCCTCCGCCTCCTGCGGATACGTAAAGCTGCTCGGCGGCAGGATCAGAGGCCGCTCGGCGAGGATCTCCGCTTGCCATGAGTGCGGAAAGTCGAAATGGACGGCGTCGGTCACGATACGGGTTGAAATGCCAGTATCCATTCACGCTGCTCCGGCGTATCCGGGACAGGCCAACCGCGCGCGTCCTCGATGCGCTGCAGGGCGTCGGCTGCGTCGGCGCCGAGAGCGATCAGAACAGCGGCGATGAGCACGGTGGAACGCCCGATGCAGCCCCGGCAATGCGCGCCGATGCGGCGTCCCTGCCGGACCATGGCGGCCAACCGCGCAACGAGATCCCGGAAGCCGGCCAGATCCGGCGGCGTACAGCGATCGGGGATGGGCCAGGAGATGAACTGCATGCCGAGATTTTCGGCGACGTTCCCCTCAGCGGCAAGACCCAGTTCCTCAGCCTCCTCGGGTTCGATCAGCGAAACCAGCACGTCGATGCCGCCGGTCCTCAGCGCCGCCACATCCTCATGGAGCCAGTCGTCACCGCGCGGGCGCGCGACAATGGCCAACTGCGGCGGATTCCGACCTTCGATCCAGTAAATCTGGGTCATCGCCACAGCCAATCTCCCGGTCGGCGGCTCGATCCGGGTCCGAACGAGCGACATCGCCACACCAAAGTCAAATTTTGATCTTATGCGCCCGGTCCGGGAGCGGCAATTTTGACATCTCTGGACTTTAGAATGGCAGGCGGCGCATGAAAAAGACTCGTGTAGGCATCCTGTTTGGCGGGCGCAGCGGCGAACATGAAGTTTCGCTGCTCTCGGCCGCGTCCGTGCTGAAGGCCATCGATCGCGAAAAGTACGAGGTGGTTCCGATCGGGATCACCAAGGAAGGCCGCTGGGTCACCGCGGGCCACGCCGAGCGTCTGCTGAATCTCGTGGATGCTCCGGAGGGAAAGCATCTGCGTGCCGGCGATCCCGCGGCAACGCCCGCTGCCGCCGTATTGCGCAAAGGCGAGTCGGTCATCGTGCCGCCCATGCCCAGCGAAGCGCTGGTGCCCTTCGAGCGCGAGGCGGGCGCGCTGGCGCATGGCAGCTCCGATCATGTGCTCAGTGTCGACGTCATCTTCCCCGTTCTGCACGGCACCTTCGGCGAAGACGGCACGATCCAGGGACTGTTTGAGTTGGCCGGAATTGCCTACGTCGGCTCCGGCGTGCTGGGTTCCGCAACCGGCATGGACAAAGACGCGATGAAGCGGCTGTTCGCATCGGCGAAGCTGCCCATCGTGAAATGGGTGACCTTCCTGCGCACGGAATGGGAGAAGAATCCGAAGACGATTCGCGCCCGTATCGAAGCGACGCTCAAATATCCGGTCTTCGTGAAGCCGGCAAACCTCGGGTCATCGGTGGGAATCAGCAAGGCACATAACCATCTTGAACTGGGGCCGGCCATTGAACTGGCTGCACAGTTCGACCGCAAAATCGTCGTCGAGCAGGGCGTCGGCGGCAAGAGCAGGAAGGCGCGTGAGCTGGAAGTCGCGGTCCTGGGCAACGACGATCCGGAGGCCTCGGTGGTGGGCGAGGTGGTGCCCATCAAGGAGTTCTACGACTACGAGGCGAAGTATCTCAGCGAAGGCTCCGATCTGATCGTGCCGGCGAAGTTGAACCGTCAGCAGACGAAGCAGATTCGCGAGATGGCCATTGCCGCGTTCCGCTCCTGTGACTG
>JASIAO010000213.1 GCA_030041955.1 Acidobacteriaceae bacterium
GGATCGTCGGCCGAGGTCCGCGTGCATCGCGACGGCTCGCTCGAAGTGCTCTCCGCAGTGCAGGACATCGGGTCGGGGATCAAAACCGTGTTCGCGCAGATCCTCGCCGAACAGTTCGGCGTCCCTCCTTCGCAGATTGCCGTGAAGATCGGCGATACGAATTATCCTGAGGGCCCGAATTCCGGCGGTAGCACCACCACCCTCTCCATCACCCCCGCAGTGCGCGATGCCGCATGGCAGGCCGCGCAGAAATTCCTTGCGGAGATCGCCCCCTCACTGGGAACTTCTGCCGGGGACCTGGAGTTAGTCGGTGGCGAGGTGCGGAGCCGCTCGGGCAGGATATCGCCCATCAGCTTCCGTCGCGCGGCCGCGAAGATGACGACCGCGCAGATCGCCGTGCAGGCGAAGCGCATCCCGGATTACGCTCCGAAGCAGTATCTGACCTACGGCGGCGTGGATGTGGCGGAGGTCGAAGTCGACACCGAACTCGGACGCATCCATGTGCGGCGCGTGCTCTCCGTGCATGACTGCGGACGCCCCATGAATCCACAGCAGACCATCAGCCAGATCAACGGCGGAATCATCCAGGGAATGTCCTACACGCTGTTTGAAGAACGCCTGCTCGATCCCATGTACGGCCTGATGGTGAATCCGAACCTCGAGCAGTACAAAATTGCCGGGGCGCGGGAGATTCCGGAGATCGAGGTGAATCTCGTCGAGGCCTACCTCGGGCAAAGCTCGACCGATGCATCCGGCATCGGCGAAGCCGCCGGCGTAGTCTCCATCGGCGCGGCCATTGGCAACGCGGTCTACAACGCGACCGGCGTGCGCATCCGGCAGACGCCCATGACGCCGGCACTGGTGCTGGCGGCCCTGCGCGGCGGCGCGGCGGGAAGGGAGACGGCATGAATCGCTTTACGCTGGCCGAGTGCACCTCGGTGGATGCGGCTCTTTCGCAACTGCAGGATGGTGCCGTGGTGAAGGCGGGCGGCGTCGATCTGCTCGACCGCATGAAGGACGGGATCGAAACGCCGCCGAAGCTGGTAAACATCCGCAATATTGCCGAGCTGCGCGGGACTCGCGAGACAGAGCAGGGGCTGACCATAGGCCCGCTGACGACGCTCGCGGAGATCAGCAGCCATCCGCTCATCCGCGAGCGCTACCAGATCCTCTCCGATGCCTGCGGCCACGCGGCGACTCCTCACATCCGCAACATGGCGACCGTCGGCGGAAACCTGCTGCAGCGCGTTCAGTGCTGGTACTACCGCTCGGCGGACTTCCAGTGCATCCGCAAAGGCAAGGAATTCTGCTTCGCCTTCGATGGCCTCAATCAGTACCACGCGATCATGGACTACACGAGCTGCCCATCCGTCGCTCCGTCATCGGCTGCGGTCGCGCTGCTGGGCCTCAACGCCAGCGTGCAGCTGACTTCGGCGAAGCGCAGCAAGCGAATGGTCGGTATCCAGGAACTTTATGTCGTCCCCGACGCAAATCCGACGAAGTTTACCGTGATCGAACCCGATGAACTCCTGACGGCGATCATCATTCCACGCCCCGCTGCGGGCACACGCTCGGCATATCAGAAGTACGGTGAGAAAGAGAGCTTCGACTGGGCCATTGCCGATGCCGGCGTAGTGCTGGAGATGGATGGCAGTACCTGCCGCCGCGCGGTGGTCACGATGGGCGCAGCATCGCCGGTGGTACGGCGTTCGGCTGAGGCGGAAGCGGCGCTCCAGGGCAAGCCCATCACCGAGGAGACGGCGCGAGCGGCGGGACGCGTGGCGGTGCATGGCGCGCGGCCGCTCTCGATGAATTCGTACAAATTGGATATGTTCCCCGTCGCGGTCTATCGCACAGTGCTGCTGGCTGCGGGATTGTGCGGCCGCGATCCCAGCGCCGCTGGGTAAAGTTAGGAGGCCATGATGAGCACAACAAACGCAACACAACCCTGCCAGTGCCTCCGCACCAGGAACCCCTACGGGACTACGCCGCAGAATGCGGAGACTTGGCTGCCCGGGGTGCACGCAACTTCTACGTACTGGTGCCTGCGCACCATGAGCCCAGCCGGCCCCGACGATCACTACGTGCATCTGGCGCGCTGCGTCCCTGGACGCGCCTGCTACGAAGAACCGGAGCAGTGATGGTTGCGGTTTTGAATTCTCTGAACCTCCACAGGGGATTAATATATTTACATGTCGTGGAAGCGCGCTCCGATCGTGATGTTGCGGTATATCGGTGAATTCCTGTTTGTAGCCCTGTTTCTGTGCCCGGTATCGAGCTTTGCAAAGGTCTTTCGGAGGAAGAAGAACATACGCGCAGATCTGGGTCCATCCCCGGCAATGCACGCCTGAGACAACACCTCCGCACGCGAGCCGGTTGCGATCTCCAGGCACGAATCGTATGCTTTGGGCGTGTCTTCCGCGCTCGTTGAATGTGTTCCCAATTTCTCCGAAGGCCGCGATGCGGCCAAAGTCGATGCCATCGTTGAGGCCATGAGAATTCCAGGCGTCCATCTGCTCGATCGCGAGATGGATGCCGACCACAATCGCTCGGTCATCACCATCGTTGGCGAACGCGAGGCCATCCAGGAAGCCGCCATTCGCGGCGTGGGGAAAGCCGCCGAGTTGATTGACCTCACGGTGCACCAGGGTGCGCATCCACGCATGGGCGCGGCCGATGTGGTGCCCTTCATCCCCATTGAAGGCGTGACGCTCGAAGATTGCATCGCAATGGCACGTCACGTGGGCGCGGAGATCTGGAAGCGCTGCCAGGTTCCCGTGTATCTCTACGAAGCCGCGGCCACCACGCCCGAGCGCCAGAATCTCGAGTACATTCGCCGCGGCCAGTTTGAGGGCATTCGCGACGAGATTGCAACCGTGGCCGCGCGCAAACCCGATTTCGGCGACCCGCGCATCCACCCCACCGCCGGCGCGACCGTGGTGGGCGCACGCAAATTCCTCATCGCGTACAATGTTTTCCTCAGCACGCCCGATGTGGACGTGGCAAAGCGGATCGCGAAGGCGGTGCGCTATTCCTCAGGCGGATTGCGTTTCGTCAAGGCTGCCGGATTCCTGGTGCGGGGGCTCGCGCAGGTTTCCATGAACCTGACCGATTTTGAGCAAACGCCCATCCATCGCGTCTTCGAATTCGTGAAGCGCGAGGCGGCGCGCTACGGCGTCCTCCCGGTATCGAGCGAAATCGTCGGTCTCGTCCCCAGGGCGGCGCTGGAACAAGCTGCGGAATGGTACCTGCAGGCGGAGAACTTCGACTCGTCGCTGATTCTCGAGAACCGCCTGGCCGCAGTCACCGGCGGCAAGATGGCCGTGGGCGGATTGCGCGCCGGCGTTGAGCCCTTCATCGAGCAGCTGGCTGCTCCCACCGCCACTCCCGGCGGAGGCAGCGCCGCGGCGGCGAGCGGCGCCATGGCCGCCGGTCTCGCGTTCATGGTGGCGTCCATGTCACGCGGCAAGAAGGCTTACGTACAGTACGAAACGCCGCTCAGCGAAGCGATTGCCCGCCTGGCCACGCTGCGTGACGAGCTGAAAGCCGCCATCGATGCCGACGCTGAGGCCTTCAACCTGCTGATGCAGGCGTATAAGGCGGCAAAGCAATCGGAGGACTGCGGCGTTGCGGCCGCGCTGCGCCAGGCGGCCAGTGTGCCGCTGGGTGTCGCGGAAGCCGCTGCTGCAGTGGCGCAAATCGCCGATCGGCTCCAGGCGATCACCAATCCGAGAATGAGTTCCGACCTGACGACGGCGATCGCGCTGGCGCGCGCAGCCGTGGAGGGCGCGCGCGCGAATGTCGCCATCAATCTCGAATCGATGCAACAGGACGCGCCTCAGGATCCATTCATCGATCAGGCGCGGCAGCGGCTGCGTGCTTTGGAGGACGTTCCGTCCTGACGAACTACGCCACCTTCCGCCCGCCGATCCAAACTTCCCGCACCGGGTTCGCGCCCAGCGTGTAGATCAGGTCCCGCCAGTCCGCCGATTCCAGCACCGCAAAGTCCGCCGGCTGTCCCGGCTCGATGCGCCCCGCATCCCTCAGGCCCAGCGCGTACGCCGCGTTCACCGTTCCGGCGGCCAGCGCCTCCTGCGCCGTCAGCCCATTCAGGCGCACCGCCAGCGCCAGCGCCAGCGGCGCTGAGAACAGCGGGCTCGATCCCGGATTCAGATCCGTCCCTACCGCCACCGCCGCCCCCGCATCGATCAGCGCTCGCCCCGGCGCGGCCGGCAGTCCCAGATGCAGCGACACCCCCGGCAGAATCGTCGCGATCGTCGAACCGGCGGCAAGCGATGTAATTTGATCGGAACTGCAGGCTTCAAGGTGATCCACGCTGAGAGCACGCATGCGCTGGCCCATCTCCAGCCCACCCACGCGATGAAATTGCTCCGTATGTAGCTTGATGCCGAGTCCATGCTGCCGTGCAGCGAGCAGCATCGCTTCCGCTTCCGCCACCCTCCAGGCCTCCTTCTCGACGAACACGTCGACGGCCTG
>JASIAO010000021.1 GCA_030041955.1 Acidobacteriaceae bacterium
ACCACCGTGGCCCGCGAAGTCGGCGTGGAAGGCCGTCTGGGCGGACAGGCCAACGTGCCGGGCGCCGCCGGAACCTGGAAAGACCTCACCGGTAACGTCAACCTGCTGGCCGACAACCTCACTAACCAGGTCCGCGCCATTGCCGAAGTGGCGACCGCCGTCACCAAGGGCGATCTCACGCGCTCCATTCAGGTGGAAGCCCGCGGCGAAGTGGCCGAGCTGAAGGACAACATCAACACGATGATTGACAACCTCCGGCTCACCACCGACCGCAACACCGAGCAGGACTGGCTCAAGACCAACCTGGCCCGCTTCACCGGCATGTTGCAGGGCCAGCGCGATCTCGCCACCGTGGGCCGCATGCTCCTCTCCGAGCTGGTCCCGCTGGTCAACGCGCAGCAGGGCGTCATCTACCAGACGGAGAGCCAGGCCGAAAGCGAAGACGCCGGCGATCTGGTCCTGCTCTCCGCGTACGCCAACGCCCCCGACGGCTACCACCGCGAGATCGGCGTCGGCGAGGGCCTCATCGGCCAGTGCGCCGCGGAAAAGCGCCGCATGCTCATCACCGAGCTGCCCCGCAACACGGTGCCCATCCGCAGCGGCCTCTTCGAAGCCGTCCCGCGCAACGTCATCGTGCTGCCGGTCCTCTTCGAAGACCGCGTCAAGGCCGTCATCGAGCTGGCCAGCCTCAGCATCTTTACCGCGTCCCACCTGGCCTTCCTCGAGCAGCTCACCTCCTCCATCGGCATCGTGCTCAACTCCATCGAGGCCACGATGCAGACCGAGGCCCTCCTCAAGCAGTCCCAGCAGCTCGCCGGCGAGCTGCAGACGCAGCAGAAGGAGCTGCAGCAGACTAACGAGCAGCTCGCGCAGAAGGCCCAGCAGCTTGCCGAGCAGAACTCCGAAGTGGAGCGCAAGAACCAGGAAATCGAACAGGCCCGCCGCGCTCTGGAAGAAAAGGCCCGCGAGCTCGCTCTCACCTCCAAATACAAGTCCGAATTCCTGGCCAACATGTCCCACGAACTGCGCACGCCGTTGAATTCGATCCTCGTCCTCGGCCAGCAGCTCGCGGAAAACCCCGACGGCAACCTCAGCGGCCGCCAGGTCGAATTCGCCCGCACCATCCACGGCGCCGGCACCGACCTGCTCAACCTCATCTCCGACATCCTCGACCTCTCCAAGATCGAATCTGGAACCGTCTCCGTCGAGCCCGAAGAGCTCTTCTTCGGCAGCCTCCTCGAAGCCGTCTCCCGGCCGTTCCGCCACGAGGCCGAGAACCGCAAGCTCTTCTTCGAGGTCAAAGGCGATCCCAAACTCGGCCGCAGCCTCGTCACCGATCCCCGCCGCCTGCAGCAGGTCCTCAAGAATCTGCTCTCCAACGCGTTCAAGTTCACTGAGCAGGGCGGCGTCCGGCTCACCGTCTCCAGCGCTGCCTCGGGCTGGAGCCCCGCTCACCCCGTTCTCTCCGGGGCCGGATCCGTCGTCGCCTTCGAGGTCTCCGATACCGGCATCGGTATCCCGACCGAGAAACAGCGCATCATCTTCGAGGCCTTCCAGCAGGCCGATGCAGGCACCAGCCGCAAGTACGGAGGCACCGGGCTCGGCCTCGCCATCAGCCGTGAGCTGGCCAGCCTGCTTGGCGGTGAAATCCAGCTCCGCAGCACGCCCGGCAAAGGCAGCACCTTCACCCTCTACGTGCCGCAGACCTACGTCGGCCCCGCGGCAGCCCCGGTGCAGGAGAGAAGCGGCGCATCCCCGGCCGCGCCGGCTTTCCTCTCCAGCCCTGCCGTTTCCGAGCAGGATGTCGCCTTCGAGGACGATCGCGAGATGCTCCAGGAAGGCGACACCGTGCTGCTGATCGTAGAGGACGATCCCCACTACGCCCGGGTCATCGCCGACCTCTCGCACGACAAGGGCTTCAAGGTTCTCGTCGCCATGACCGGCGCCGAAGCCCTCGCCCTCGCTCGTGAGTACAACCCCACGGCCATCTCCCTCGACGTCTTCCTGCCCGACATGCTCGGCTGGACCGTCCTCAACCACCTCAAACAGGATTCCCGTACCCGCCACATCCCGGTGCAGATGCTCACTCTCGACGACGATCGCCGCCACGGACTCTCGCGCGGCGCCTTCGCCTTCGTCACCAAGCCCACCTCCACCGAGGATCTCGACGCGGCGCTCACCCGCATCCGCGATTACGCCCTCCCCCGCCGCAAGCGCCTGCTCGTCATCGAAGACAATCCCGCCGAGCAGTTCACCATCCGCGAGCTTCTCGGCCACGACGATATCGACATCGACGTCGTCGACTCCGGCGCGGTCGCGCTCCAGCAGCTCGAGTCGTCCACCTACGATTGCGCCGTCCTCGATCTCCGCCTGCCCGATATGTCCGGCTTCGAGGTCCTCGATCAGCTCCGCGACCATCCGAAGCTCAGGGATCTGCCCGTGGTCGTCTTCACCGGCCGCGAACTGAGCGCCGAGGAGGATGCCCGACTCCACTCCCTGGCCCGCAGCGTGGTCGTCAAGGACGTGGAATCCCCCGAGCGCCTGCTCGACGAAACCGCCCTCTTCCTTCATCGCGTGGTAGCCGATTTGCCTGCGGATAAGCAGCGTATGCTCGACCGCCTGCATCAGTCGGACGAAGCGCTCTTCGGGCGCAAGGTCCTCATTGTGGACGACGACGTGCGCAACATCTTCGCGCTTTCCAGTGTTCTCGAGCGCAGAGGCATGTCCGTCCTCACCGCCGGAACCGGGCGCGAGGCTATCGCCACCATTGAGTCCACCCCCGACCTGGCCATCGTCCTCATGGACATCATGATGCCGGAGATGGACGGCTACGAAACCATGCAGGTCATTCGCCAGAATGCTTCCCTGCGGCGCCTCCCCATCATTGCCCTCACCGCGAAGGCTATGAAAGGCGATCGCGAAAAATGTCTTGAAGCCGGCGCGTCCGAATACCTGGCTAAGCCGGTCAACACCGAGCAGTTGCTTTCCGCCCTGCGGATGTGGCTACATCGGTAAATGAGCAGTTCCCGGGCCCTGGAGAGATCGATGACCCCAGACGAGAAAGTCAACATCCTCATGGTGGACGACCAGCCCGCCAAGCTCCTCAGTTACGAGGTCATCCTCTCGGATCTTGGCGAAAATCTGATCAAGGCTTCGTCGGCCAAAGAAGCGCTCAACATTCTGTTGAAGACCGATATTGCCGTGGTGCTCATGAACGTCAGCATGCCCGAGCTCGATGGCTTCGAGCTCGCCGACATGATCCGCGAGCACCCGAGGTTCGGCAAAACGGCCATCATCTTCATCTCCGGCGTGCACCTCACCGATACTGACAAGATCAACGGCTACCGGCGCGGCGCCGTGGACTACATCTCTGTCCCCGTCATCCCCGAAGTCCTCCGGGCCAAAGTCGGCGTCTTCGTCGATCTGCACCGCAAGACCCGCCAGCTCGAGCGCCTCAACGCCGAACTCGAACGCCGCGTTGCCGCCCGCACTGAAGAGCTCCGCCAGAGCGAGGCTCATCATCGCGAACGCGCCGAGCTTCTCGAGCTGGCCACTGAGGCCATCATCGTCCGCGACATCAAAGGTGCCATCCGCTTCTGGAACTCCGGCGCGGAAACCCTGTATGGCTGGACCCGTGACGAGATTCGCGGCCGCGATCTTCACCAAACCCTCGAAACCGTCTTTCCCGTCTCCCGCGAAGCCGCCGAATATGCGCTCGCCACCGCCAAATCCTGGCAGGGAAACCTCATCGTCCACGGCAAAGACGGCCGCGAGCTCGTCGTCGCCACCCGCAAAGTCCTCAACCGCGACGGCGACGCCGTCCTCGAGATCCAGCGCGACATCACCGCGCAGATCCAGGCGGAAGAAGCACTCCGCCAGGCCGAAAAGCTCGCTGCCATGGGTCGCGTCGCCGGCATCATCGCCCACGAAATCAACAACCCGCTCGAGGCCATCACCAATGCTTTTTACCTCCTGCGCAATCACCACTCTCTCGACGAGGAAGCCCGCTATTACGCCGCCCTCGCCGAGCAGGAGCTCACTCGCGTCTCGCACATCACCCGCCAGACGCTCAGCTTCTATCGCGAGTCGCGCCAGCCCATCACCGTCTCCCTGCCCGAACTCATCGATAATGTCGTCGAGCTCCAGCAGCGCCCCATTCTCCTCAACGGCATCGACCTGCAGAAGAAGTACACCTCCACCGCCGCACTTCGCGGATTCCCCGGCGAGCTCCGCCAGATCTTCCTCAACCTCATCGGCAACGCGATTCAGGCCATGCCCGCCGGCGGCAAGCTGCGCCTCCGCATCTCTGACACTGTCGACTCCGGAACTCAGCGCCGCGGCCTGGCCATCTCCGTCACCGATACCGGTCCCGGTATCCGCCCCGAAGACGCGCGCCGTCTCTTCCAGCCCTTCTTCACCACCAAGTCCGCCAAAGGCACCGGCCTTGGCCTCTGGATTAGCAAGGGCATCGTGCAGAAATACGAGGGCCGCATCTCCTTCCGCACCTGGCGGAAGGACGACTGCGCCTTCACCTGCTTCCGCGTCTTTCTTCCCACTGGAGACACTTCGGTCGGCGAGCCGGTCCGCGATTCCGAGGTCGCGGCCGGCGTTCGCGCCATCGCCTGACCCTCCGCCCGCATCCCGCTGGCCGCTTCTTCGCTGGCCGCCTTTTCGCTGTACCTGCGCTACAGCAAAATCAGGGTAGGAGTTTCCCGCAGCCAGTGTACTCAAGTCGACGCGACCAGGAGGGAGCGGCGGCCCAGATATACGCTGGAGAGGACACAGTTTCCCTGGTTTTGCTCTACACTTCCCTCACATGAAACCCTTCCGCAAGTTTGAGGCCGCAGTCTTTCGCCGCTTCCACCGCGACCCTCCTCAGGGCTTCTTCCATCGCGCCGCCTTCTGGCTTCTTATTGGCTATTTTGTGCTCTCCATCCCCGGCTGGATTCCCGGCCAGACCGGCGGGATTTTCCGAGGCCTCGCTCAGCTCGACTTCTTCTTCCTCATCATTTGCTGCATACCGGTCCTCTGGCGTTTCATCTTCACCCAATTGCTGTGGAAGGTCCGCAACCGCCTCATCGTCACTTATGTCCTCATGGGGCTCACGCCCGTCGTTCTGTTCGTCACTCTGGCCCTCATCCTGCTCTACGCCTTCTCCGGCCAGTTCGCCATCTTCGCCGCCAACGGCGTCGTCGGCGATGAGCTCGCGCACATCGCCTCCATCAACGGCAGTTTCGCCATGCACGTAGCCCACGTGCTCGATCAGAATCCGCACCTGCGCGCCGTCGCTCTGCCCGAAATCGGCGCCGGACCCTCGGCCGAGGAATACACCGGCCTCTCCATCGCGGCATTCGAAGACGGTCACCCCATTGCGCTCTCTCCCGCGAGCATTCAATCCGCCACGCCTCCCGTCATTCCCGCGTGGCTGCACGGCTCTTTCCATGGCATCGTGCTCGATCGCGGCCAGCTCTGGCTGCGCGCCGCCGACCAGCAGACCTTCGACGGCCACACCACCACCGTCATCTCCAGCGTTCCACTCGAAAAGGAAAACGTCGACGCCATCGCCAGCGAACTCGGCACCGTCAGCATCTTTACCGCCATCGATCTCCCGCAGGAGCAGCAGCCACAGCGCCCTGTAACTCACTTTCAGGTGAACACCTCAAAGCCCGGCCCTCCGCACATGGCAATCAATGGCCAGTCCGTCGACGAAGCCGGCCGCCACGCCATCACCGGCGGAACGCTCCCCGGCCCCACTCACTTCTACGACATGCCCGTCAGCTTTCTTGCCCCGCTGGCCACCATCGACTGGACCACGGACCAGCCGGTCGAGGTCTACACCTCCGTCACCTCCCGTCCCTCGCTGCTCTACAAGCGCCTCTTCATTACCTCGCTGAACGTCGCCACTGCCATCCGCAGCATCATTATCGCCATCGCCATCTTCTTCGGCATCGTCGAGTTGCTCGCCTTCCTCGCCGCCATCCGCCTCAATCGCACCATCACCCGCAGCGTCCACGATCTCTACGAGGCCACCCTGGCCATCGACAGCGGCAACCTCACGCATCGCATCCAGGTCCGCCGCCGCGACCAGCTCGGCTCGCTCAGCCGCTCCTTCAACACCATGGCCGCTTCGCTTGAGCGCCTCCTCGCCGAGCAGCGCGAGAAACAGCGCCTCCAGAACGAGCTCGCCATCGCCCATGAGGTCCAGGCGAACCTCTTCCCCCACGGACAGGTCGACCTGCCCATGCTCGAACTACACGGCGTCTGCCTGCCTGCGCGCACGGTCAGCGGCGACTACTACGACTTCCTCTTATTTGGACAAACCGGCCTCGGCATCGCCCTCGGCGACATCAGCGGCAAGGGCATCTCCGCCGCGCTCCTCATGGCTACATTGCACTCCGCTGTCCGCGCCTATCGATTCGCCGGAGAAGAGCTGGTCACCGAAGGCGTCGCCGCCCTCGCCAGCCCGCGCACGCGCCACGCCGGCGAGCAGGAAGTGGAGTGCGCCGAGCTTTTCGAGGAGCCGGCTCGCATTCTCGCCCTCCTCAACCGTCATCTCTACCGCAGCACCCAGCCGGAAAAATACGCGACCCTTTTCCTGGCCCATTATGACGGCCTCAGCCGCCGCCTCGTCTACTCCAACGGCGGCCATCTCCCGCCCTTCCTGCTTCGCGCCAACGACACCGTCACCCGCCTCGATCGCGGCGGCGCCGTCGTCGGTCTCCTCGATGAACTCTCCTGGGAGCAGGGCACGGAGCGCCTCGGAACCGGCGACATCCTCATCGCCTACAGTGATGGTTGCACCGAGCCGGAAAACGACTTCGGAGAATTCGGCGAAGAACGCCTCCTTGAAGTCGTCCGCGCCCATCGCCATCTGCCTCTCGAAACCATCTCCGAGCAGGTCATGCAGAACCTCCGCTCCTGGATCGGCGACCAGGAACAACCCGACGACATCACCCTGGTGCTCGCCCGGCAGCGGTGAACGCGACCGCCATGTCACCACGCTGACCGATCACCGAATCTCCCAGCCGTCCATTGGGTTGTTCGCTTTTGGACAATCTGTGTCGGCTCCGAACATGGCTGTGCGATCCCGGCTTGCTTAAGGTCTCTGCTTTCAGCATCGAGAACTGGCCTTTTAACTGCACTATTAAGCGGCCCGGGATCCAACCGTCCCATACCGCTCGTATTGGAGAGATCATGCTGGCTGACCTCTGGCACGCATTGCGCCAGTTGCGCAAGAGTCCAGGCTTCACCCTGACGGCCGTGCTGACGCTGGCGCTGGGGATTGGCGCGACGACGGCAATTTTCACGCTGGTGCAGGAGGTGATGCTGCGGTCGCTGCCGGTCACGAAGCCCGATCAGCTCTGGCGTATCGGCGATCAGGCGCGCTGCTGCAACTGGGGTGGCTACAGCCAGAGCGGCGACGGCGAGCCGAATCAGTGGGGTCTATTCCCGTGGGAGGCATACAAGCTCTTCCGCGCTAACACCCCTGCGTTCGAGGAACTGGCGGCGCTGCAGGCGGGGAATGCGACGCTGGGCGTGCGACGCGCCGGATCGATGGCTCCGCCAGACACAGCCAATGGCCAGTATGTCTCGGGCAATTTCTTCCGCACGCTGGGGGTATCCGCGTGGCGCGGACGGCTGTTCACCGACGCCGACGATCACGAGGGAGCCCTCCCGGTCGCCGTGATGAGCTTCCATACCTGGGAGGAGAAGTACGGCTCCGATCCCTCCGTGGTGGGCTCCACGTACCAGATCAACAGCCATCCTTTCACGATCGTCGGCGTGACCCCGCCCGGTTTCATTGGGGCAAAGATGGTGAGCTGGGGCATGCCGGACGTCTGGCTGCCGCTGACCACTGAGCCGATGATCGACGGCGTGACGGCGCGGCTCAGGACCAGCAGCGTGGACTGGCTCGACCTGATCGGACGTATCCGGCCGGGAACCAATCCGAAGGCGCTGCAGGCGCAGTTGCAGAGCGAGCTGCACGGCTGGCTGGCCAGCCATCTGGCGGATATGAGTCCGCAGGAAAAAGCGGTGTGGCAAAAACAGACGCTGCTGGTGTCGCCCGGTGGCGCAGGCTTTTCCGGCTTGCGCGGGGACTACAGCGAGGGCCTGTTGCTGCTGATGGTCACGGCCTGCTGCGTGCTGCTGGTGGCCTGTGCCAATATCGCGAATCTATTGCTGGCGCGCGGGCTCAGGAACCGCCAGCAGACCGCGGTGCGCGTCGCACTGGGCGCATCGCGCCAGCGGCTGGTGCGCAAATCCCTCGTGGAGAGCATCACCCTGTCGCTCGTCGGCGGCGCCGCGGGCGTTGCCGTCGCGTACGCCGGGGCCAGACTCATCCTGTATCTTGCCTTCCACACCCTGGAGCAAAGCACCTGGATTCCGGTGCAGGCTTCGCCATCCACTCCGGTGCTGCTTTTCGCGCTGGGGCTTTCCGCGCTCACCGGGGCGATCTTCGGGATCGTGCCCGCGTGGATTACCTCGCGCGCCCAGCCGGTGGAGGCGTTGCGAGGCGCCAACCGCGCGGTGGGCGGCCGCCACTGGGCGCAGAAAACGCTGGTCGCTGCGCAGGCTGCGGTCTCGCTCGTGCTCCTGAGCGCGGCGGCGATGCTGGGGGGCAGCCTGCGCAACCTGGAACATCAGGACTTCGGATTCAATCCGGACGGCCGATATCTGGTCTACATCAATCCGATGCTGTCCAATTACAAGCCTGAGCAACTGGTTCCTCTCTTCCGCGAGATTCAGGAGCGGCTGAGCGCCATCCCGGGGGTGCGCAGCGTCAGCTCCGCGACCTATTCGCCGATGAGCGGCGACCAGTGGGGAACTGACATTCGAGTGGAAGGCAAACCGGAGCCTGGCCCGAAGGATGACGTCTTTTCCGACTGGACGCGCGTCACTCCGGGCTTCTTCGACACCATCGGAGCGAAGATGCTGATGGGGAATCCCATCACCGAAGACGACAACCAGAACACGCGCTCTGTGGCTGTCATCAACGAAGCCTTCGCAAAGAAATTTTTCGGAAACCAGAACCCCATCGGGCAGCATTTCGGTCCGGCTCCGGTGAAGAATGCGGGAACCTATGAGATTGTCGGGGTCGTTCACAACATCCACTATGTGAACTGGGGCTTCAGAGACCCCGCCCGGGCCATGTATTACATCCCCGAAGCCCAGACCGTCCACTTCGATCAGCCGAGCACGCAGAGTTACGAGATCTGGTCGCATTATCTGTACACCATCGTGATCTGGGCACCGGGCCATCCGGCGAACATGCTGGCACAGGTAAAGAAGGGGTTGACGGATGTCGATCCGAACCTGGTGATGTACGACGTGGAGCCGTACCCGGAGGTGATTCACGGAACCTTCGACCAGCAGAACATGATTGCCAGCCTGACCTGGCTGTTTGGAGCGATTGGGCTGTTGCTGGCCGCAGTCGGCCTCTATGGCGTCACCGCTTACGGCGTGGAACAGCGGACGAGTGAGATCGGCGTGCGCATGGCGCTGGGCGCGGACCGCGGCTCGGTGATCGGCATGGTGCTGCGCGGAGCCTTCTGGCAGGTGGGTATCGGTCTGGGAATCGGAATTCCCGCCGCAATCGGAGCCGGGTATCTGATTGCCAGCCAGTTGTTCGGGGTCAAGCCGTGGGATCCGCTGCTGCTGGCAGGTGCGACCGTGCTGCTGGCGCTGGCAGCACTGGTTGCCGCGGTGATTCCCGCGCGCAGGGCAGCCAGTATCGACCCCATGCAGGCGCTGCGCAGCGAATAACCGAGAGCTATCGGAGCGGGCTCATGGCTGATTTCACTGCGCGCCGAGTTGCCCAGTCTTACAGAGCCTGCGCCGCGCCCCGCATCTCCTCCACAATCCCTCGCGCCGCCGCTGCCGGATCGGCCGCCTGCGTGATCGGCCGCCCTACCACCAGGAAACTCGCCCCTGCCGCTATTGCCGCCGCCGGTGTCGCCGTTCGCTTCTGATCGCCTGCCGTGGCTCCCGCCGGACGAATCCCCGGAACGACCAGCCTTGCCCCCGGAAACCGCCGTCGCATCGCCGCCGTCTCCTCGGCGCTGATCACGAACCCCTCAATGCCCGCAGCCGAAGCCACTTCAGCCAGTCGCAGCACCTGCCCTGCCGGCAAACCCACCACGCCCGTCGCTGCCAGTTGTGTCGCGTCCATACTGGTCAGTACCGTTACCGCCAGCAGCTGTGGCCCGTGTTCGACAGATGCAGCCGATTCGGCCGCTGCCTGCAACATCGCCGGACCGCCGGCCGCGTGGACGGTCAGCATCTCGGCGCCCGTCTCAGCCACCGAGCGCACCGCCCGC
>JASIAO010000214.1 GCA_030041955.1 Acidobacteriaceae bacterium
CGCGCGGCTCCGGCGTCGGCAGGCTGCTCTGCCGCGCCGTCGAGCAATGGGCCCTCAAACACTCCATCCCCGCCGTTCGTGTCCGCTCCCAGATCAAACGCGAGGACGCCCACCGCTTCTACCTGCGCGAGGGCTACCGCCAGGTCAAAACCTCCTTCGTCTTCGAGAAGAACCTCCCAGGAACCACGCCCGGCTCCTCTGCGTAACCTCTCCGGAGGATCCCGCATGGCTTGGTTCTATGAGTGGTTTTTTCCCGTCGTTTGGCTAACGTGGTTCGCCTACTGGCAGATATCAGCGACGCGCGTCAAGACCACCACGCGCCTGGAGCCCCTTCCCTCGCGCATCGTCCGCACCGTCCTCATGCTAGCCGCCATCGGGCTGCTCCTGTCCGATCGCATCCCGATCCCGTGGCTCTACCGGCACTTTCTCGCCCCAGGGACCACGACGTTTTTCCTCGGCGCCGCCATCACCGTTGCCGGCCTGCTCTTCTCCGTCTGGGCCCGCGTCCACCTCGGCGCCAACTGGAGCCGCTCCGTCACCATCAAGCAGGACCACGAGCTCATCGTCACCGGTCCTTACCGCTTCGTCCGCCATCCCATCTACACCGGCATCCTCACAGGCTTTCTTGGCTCCGTCATCGCCCTCACCGAGCTGCGCGGGCTCGTCGCCCTCGCCCTGGCTTTTTTCTCCCTCTGGTACAAGCTCCGCCTTGAAGAGCAATGGATGCGCTCCCAGTTCGGCGACACCTACGCCGACTACTCCAGCCGCACCGCCGCCCTCGTCCCGTGGCTGCTCTGATTTGCCGGTGGCGATCCGCTCCTCGGTATTCACGTAACCAAAAGTGGCGAACTCCGAGGGCTGCATATGGTCCGCGCCGGAGTAACCTTCCTCCAGGAATGCCCCGAGGTGTGCCCATGGCCGGCAAATCCGCCGTTCTCTCCGACAACCACTCCATCAAAACCGCTGCTCCCGAGCAGCCCCGCCCGCGCAAATCGTTCGATTACGGAAAGGAGCTGCGCCGCCTCCAGATCGAGCTGGTCAAGCTTCAGGAGTGGATTCGCCACAAGGGTCTCCGCGTGGTCGTAATCTTCGAAGGCCGCGACGCCGCCGGCAAGGGCGGAGCCATCAAGCGCATCACCGAAACCCTCAACCCCCGCATCTGCCGCGTCGTCGCTCTCGCCGCACCCACCGAACGCGAGCGCACGCAATGGTATTTCCAGCGCTACGTCGCCCACCTCCCCGCCGCCGGAGAGATGGTCCTCTTCGACCGCAGCTGGTACAACCGCGCCGGCGTCGAGCGTGTCATGGGCTTCTGCACCGAAGCCGAGTACATCGAATTCACGCAAAGCTGCCCGGAGTTCGAACGCCTGCTCGTCCGCTCCGGCATCATCCTCATCAAATACTGGTTCTCCGTCAGCGATGAGGAGCAGGAGCGCCGCTTCCGCGACCGCATGGCCGACCCTACCCGCCGCTGGAAGCTCAGCCCCATGGACCTCGAATCGCGCCGCCACTGGGCCGACTACTCACGCGCCAAGGACGAGATGTTCGCCGTCACCGACACCCGCCAGGTCCCCTGGTACGTAGTCAATGCCGAGAACAAGAAGTGCGCGCGCCTTAATGTCATCCATCACCTGCTCTCGGTGATTCCCTACCGCGACCTGACGCCCGAGAAGTTCGAGCTTCCGCCCCTCGATAAGAAGAAGTACACGCGCCCGCCCATCCACGAGCAAAACTTCATTCCCGAGATCTACCGCTGAACTCGGCCACCGCAGTCTTGCAATGAAATCAGCAGCCCACCCCGCCGCCTGCATAGACGAGCGTCAGCCGGCCATCTGGAACAAGTCCGGAAAGTGCGGCGCGAATCGACGTGGCGCTGCTGCCGGACAGGATCTTCGCGCGAGGTCCTGTCGTAAACATCTCCGGTGAACTCGCAAAACCCGATTCACGCACCCTCCCTCTGAACATGTGTGCCAGTATAGGTGCCCGACACGGCTCACCCCCTGCCCTTGTGCCCTCCCGTTACCAAGGAGTGTGATCTCCAGCACATACAGACGTTAGCCCATATCCCTTATCAATAATCTCCAGTGAATGTTGCGGCGTCATCTGAGTTCCCGCTGCCGCGCACCGTGGCGTTTGCTGAGGATTCGGCCTGATGAAACTGTTCAAGGATGCGGGGCACCTCTTCCGGCTGGCTGGCGTCTTCCTTCTCGGAACGCTCTCGTTCCTCGCCATCCGCGCCTTCGTCGTCCCGCATAGTTTCGGGCAGTATGGACACTACCGCGGCGCAGCCATCGCCGAGATCGCCGCCCACCCCGTTCACTTTGCCGGCCACCAGACCTGCGAAACCTGCCATTCCGACATCGCCCAGACCAAAAGCGCCGGCAAACATGCGCAGGTGAACTGTGAAGCCTGCCACGGCCCGCTCGCGAAGCACGCCGACGATCCCTCCATCGATCCCGGCAAGCCGGATGTCGCCGTGCTCTGCGTCCGCTGCCATTCCGCCAGCGCCGCCCGCCCCAAAGATTTCCCCCAGGTCGACGCCGATCAGCACTCCGGCGGCATTCCCTGCACCACCTGCCATCAGCCGCACAATCCGGTCATCGCCGCGGGAGGCGCGAAATGAACATCACACGCCGCCATCTGCTCATCCTGCTGCCCGCCGCCGCCGTCGCCTGGGAATCCGTGCTCGCCGGAACCCCGGAGAGCTCCCCCAACTACACCATGACCGAGCACTGGTGGGGCATGCTGATCGACATCCCCAAATGCATCGGCTGCGGCAACTGCGTGCGCGCCTGCCAGGCGGAGAACGATGTCCCCGACGGCTTCTTCCGCACCTGGGTGGAGCGCTACCACGTCAACGACTGGCAGCTTGCCAATCCTCAGGTCATCTCCCCCGACGGCGGCAAAGAAGGCTTTCCCTCCGTAGCCGAGGATCCCGAAGGCAAGTACTTCTTCGTACCCAAACTCTGCAACCACTGCGCGGACTCGCCCTGCACCCAGGTTTGTCCGGTCGGCGCCACCTTCATCAGCCCTGACGGCGTCGTGCTCGTCGACCAGAAATACTGCCTCGGCTGCGCCTACTGCGTGCAGGCCTGCCCCTACGGATGCCGCTACATCCATCCCACGAAGAAAGTTGCGGATAAGTGCACGCTTTGCTACCACCGCATCACCAAAGGGCTCACCACCGCCTGTTGTGAAGCCTGTCCCACCGGCGCGCGGCAGCTCGCCGATCTCAAAAACCCCGCCGACCCCATCCATGCGTTCCTGAAGACTCACAGCGTGCAGGTGCTCAAACCGCAGATGGCCACCGGCGCCAAGGTCTTCTACAACGGCCTCGACGGCTCGGTGCGGTAGCGGCAGAAAGGAGACGAGATGCCCGGCGTGGAAGGTTTCATGTATCCGAACGAGATTTCGCTTTACTGGAGCGTGCTCATCGTTCTCTATCCCTTCATCACCGGGCTCGTGGCCGGCGCCTTCATTCTCGCCTCGCTCGAGCGCGTCTTCCGCGTCGAGGCGGTCAGGCCCACCTACCGTCTGGCGCTGCTCACGGCGCTGGCCTTTCTGCTGGTCGCGCCTCTGCCGCTGCAGCTCCACCTGGGCCATCCCGAGCGCTCCCTTGAGATGTACATGACGCCGCACCGCACCTCGGCTATGGCCATGTTCGGCTTCGTCTACCTCTGGTACCTCATGGCCGTGCTGACCGTCGAAATCTGGCTGGACTACCGCGCCGACATCGTCGCGCTCTCGAATTCCACCACCGGCTGGCGACGTTGGCTCTACCGCATCCTCACCCTCGGCTCGCAGAACGTCAGCGAGCGCGCGCTTCATATCGACGAGCGCGTCGGCTGGCTCATCACCCTCATCGGCATCCCATCCGCCTTCCTGCTCCACGGCTACGTGGGATTCATCTTCGGTTCCATCAAAGCCAATCCCTGGTGGTCCTCGCCGCTCATGCCTGTCGTCTTCATCTTCTCGGCCATGGTTTCCGGCATTGCTGCCGTCATGCTGCTCTACATGGTCTTGATGCGCCTCCGCCGTCAGCCCATCGACATGAGCTGCGTCGACACCATCGCGCAATACCTGCTCTACATCTTCATCATCGACTTCAGCCTCGAGATGCTCGACCTCATTCACCGCATCTACGAGGCCGACGAATCCTTCCGCAGCCTCGACTTCATGGTCCATACCCGGCTGTGGTTATCCCAGGTCGTGCTCCAGATCTGCATCGGCACCCTCACGCCCATTCTGCTGCTGTTTCTGGTTCAGGTCACAAAGCTCTCCGTGCCCGTCCGCAAGCGGATCTATGTCGTCTCCGGTTCGCTCGCTCTCATCGGCATCTTCGCCATGCGCTGGAACGTCGTCATCGGCGGCCAGCTGTTTTCCAAGAGTTTCCTCGGGTACACGACTTACAAGATGGCGCTGGCCACGCGTGAAGGACTGCTGGTCTCCATCGCCCTCACCATCCTGCCTCTGGTCATTCTGTGGGTGCTCGTGAAACTCCTGCCTCCGTGGCCTGAAAAACGCCACGCGCCTCTGCCCGCGGCTCTGGCCGCCGATTGAGGCGGCGCTTTCCCGCGGCCCGTCTTCTGAAAGGCGGTGCGCACCATGGACGCTCTCTCCGATGCAGTCGAGCAGCTCACCCGGAACATGGCAGCCCTCGAGCGCCGCGTTTACGCCCTCGAACACAACTCCCACGCGCAACCGGCTCCTGCCCAGCCTGCGGAGCCGGTACGTCCGCCATCTGCCGCGCCCGCGGCCACGCCGATCGCCGCTGCGCCGGAAACCGGAATCTTCTCCGCCCTCGGCAAAGCCATGCTTGGCATCGCCGGAGCTTACCTGCTCCGCGCGCTCGCCGAGTCGAGCTCACTGCCGCACACTCCGGTCATCGCTCTGGCCATCCTCTACGCATTCTTCTGGCTCGTTCCCGCCACCCGCGCAACGACACGGCTCGCGACTGTGGTCTGGGCCGCCACCTCCGCGCTCATTCTCGTCCCCATGCTCTGGGAGATGACCCTTCGCTTCGGCTTCCTGCCCGACGCAATCACCGCCGCTGTGCTCGCAGCCTTCGTCGCCGCAGCCTCCGCTCTCGCATGGCGCCGCCACTTCGCCGAGATCGCGTGGGTCGCCGAGGCCGCCGCCGGCCTTGCCGCTGTAGCTCTCGCTCTGGCCACGCGCGACCTCGCGCCCTTCGTCGTCGCGTTGCTCTTCATCGCGGTCCTTGGGGAAATCGCAGCCGCTCGCCATCGCACTCTGCACGTTCGTCCTCTCGTCGCCGCCGCGGCCGACTTCGTCCTCTTCGCCCTCATCTGGATCTATTCCAGCCCATCTGCCTCGCACATGGAATATCCAGCCCTGAGCCCCGCCCTTCTGCTGGCCTTCGCCCCCCTGCTGCTGTTCGTCTACGCCGCCAGCGCCACCACGCAGACCATGCTCCTGCGCCGCCGCATCTCGTTTTTTGAGACCGCGGAGACCCTCGTCGCTTTTCTGCTCTCTGTCTGGAGCGTGCTCGTCTTCTGGTCCGGCCCCGGCGCACGCATGCTCGGCGTTCTTTGCCTCGCCGCCTCGGCTGCCGGATACGCCGTCACCTTCGCCTGGTTTGAACGCGCTCCCGCGCAGCGCAATTTCCACGTTTACGCCACCGGCAGCCTGGCCTTATTCCTCGCCAGTTGCTGGCTGTGCCTCCCTTCGCTGTGGCTGCCGCTGGCTCTCAGCGTCTTTGCCGTTGCTTCTACCCTCATCGGCGTGCGCACCGCCCGCCGCACGCTGCAGTTCCACGGCCTGGCTTCCCTGCTGGCTGCGGCGTACTCCTCGGGCCTGCTCGCCTGGGAGGGCCACGCAATGGCCGGCCGATTCCCCGCGTCTCCTGCATGGATCGCCGTCCTCGTCTCCGCTTCGGCGATTCTTTGCTACGGCGCAGTCGCCCGCGTGCGCGACGATGCTCGCTGGCTCCGTCTGCTTCGCCTCCTCAATGCATCCCTGGCCGTCAGCGCCGTCGCCGCTCTGCTGGTCTGGACGCTGGTGAGGATCGCCGCCGTCGGCCTGGCTCCCGGAGCCGAGCATCTCGCCGTTCTCCGCACACTCACCGGCTGCGCTTCCGCCATGCTCCTGGCCTGGAGCGGATCCCGCTGGCAGCGCCGCGAGCTGATCTGGCTCGCCTGGGCCTCGCTCGTCTTCCTCGCCCTCAAGCTCCTCTTCGAGGA
>JASIAO010000215.1 GCA_030041955.1 Acidobacteriaceae bacterium
GGCGTTTACTGCGTCTTCTGGTGCGGATACCAGGTGATCCGCGCCTCGACCGTGGTGTCGTTGTGCAGGCTGTTGTTTAACACAGGATAGGTGATGATCGGCGCTTTCCATCCTTCGTACTGCACCAACCCCAGCACCTCGATATCCTTGCCGATGCGTTTCCTCACCTGTCCCGCGAAATCGTTCTGCGTCGTCCCGCCAGGGATGAAGTCGCCGTTGATTTTCATGTTCCGATACATGAACTGGATGTCTTCCTGTCCGTTCAGGTGATACGTCAGCCAAGCCTGTCCGCCCTTGCCCTGCCGCCCGATCCAGTCGGGCAGAAATCCCTTATTGGTTGGTCCCTGCCTCTGGATTGCTTCGGTATACAGGAAATGTCCGCCCGTTGAGGCAGAGCTCACTGTGTTGGTATTCGCCCCTTCCACGCGCAGGTCGAGACGCTCCAGCCCAGGGAACTTCGCCAGATAAATGCCCGGATGCACGCCGGCGCGGCGCGGCGCCGAAATCGGACTCACGTCGTCATGCACCAGCGAATCAGTGTACAGAGTCACCCAGTGCCTGAGGTAAGGCAGCCGGTATTCGAAATCGAAGGTTCCGAATCGTGCGCCCGGATCGCTTCTCGAAAGCTTTACCGCTGCGGGCACGTCCTGGAAGCTGAAAAAGCTCTTCAGGAATGTGTGCAGCGTGATCGGTTCGTGTCCTTTGCCGCCCCAGACCACCAGCCGATCGAACCCGAATTCCAGGTTCCGCGTCGGCTTGAAGCTGATCTTCTCCATGTGTACCCACGGATCGTTGGGATCGGTGTGCCCCTTCAGGCTGCCGACAAAAAAGTCGTAACGGAATGGCCCGGTCACCCGTGACAACAGAGGAATTCGCAGCGGCTCGACGCGATCGATCTGGAACTGGTAAATGTCCTCGGCGTTGTCGCTCCACAGCATGCTCGCGCCCCGGTCGGGGCCCAGCCAGTGATCGCTCTTGCCGAATGACACCTCATGGCCCAGGAGGTGATACGAGATCGTCGCTTCCATGACTCGCGCGTAATTGGCCACCGGAATCGGTCCGCCAGGAATCGTGTCCTGATTCGGGTTGATGATGCACGGACTTGCCGTGCGGGCACTCACCCATACGTCGTCAATTGTGCACGACAGGTAGTCGTAGAGCGCCGGCGAGTATCCCGCCGCCCCCGCGCCGCGCTCATACTCCTCGCGCCAGTACAGAGAAAAGCGTCCTGCCTCGGCACGCGCGCTGAAGCCGCTGTAATCGTTGAAGCCGCCCTGGTACGGGCGGCCATAGTCGTCGATGATCGTTTGCCCCAGGTGGAAGCTGTCGCGCAGCACCGTACCGTCGATGCCGCGAAAATCCGAGTAGACGCTCTCCAGTTGCCCAGTCGGGTGGGTCACGTCGGTCGCATTATCGATGTCCGGCTGTACCTCGTTGAGCACCGCCAGATAAATCTCTTTGGCCTGCTCGTCGTTGCTCGTATCGATTTTGTCCGCGCTCTGCTCCAGCATGTGCGCGATGCTCAGCCGCGTCCACGGGCGCAGTCCCAGAAACGCCGTGTCCAGATAGCCCAGCGAATGCAGACGGTCCAGCGCCGGATACATCCAGCTATCCATGGGCACGTACGTCGACCCCTCGGCGCTGGTGGTAATTTCCGCCGGCGGTGTCTGGTAATTGGCCGGAAAGGTCTGCTGCGTTGTCTGGGCCGGGGCTTGCGGCAAAAGCGCGCACGAAACAAGCGCCGCACAAAAGGAGAGTGAGAATCTCAAGCGCACCTCAGCGGTTTTTGTCATTCTATAGCGTTTCAACAGGTGCGGCGGCCGCTCCGGCTTCGCTCTACAGCCGCGCGGGATCGTCCCGTTCGCTATCCACGCCCAGCTCGTTCAGCGCGGCCTGCGCCTTCTTCGCGTCGAACTTGCCGTCCCTCGCCAACTTCGAGAGCGTCGCGGTCACCACCGCTTCTGCGTTCACCTCGAAGTGCCGCCGCAGATGCTCGCGGTTATCGCTGCGTCCGAAACCATCCGTGCCCAGCGAGACCAGCCGCTCCTTCAGCCACGGCGCCAGTTGATCCGGCACCGCCTTCATGTAATCGGTCGCTGCGATAATCGGCCCCTTCGCTTTTCCGAGCGCCGTCACGATGTACGGCGTCTTCTCCGCTTCCGCCGGATGCAGCCGATTCCACCGCTCCACGCCCAACGCCTCGCGGCGCAGCTCGTTGTAGCTGGTCACGCTCCACACATCCGTCTGCACGCCGTACTTTTCGGCAAGAATCTGCTGCGCGCGCAGCACCTCGTTCAGGATGGGACCGCTGCCGAAGAGCTGTGCCGCGGACTTGCCGCCCGGCGCCGCCTTCAGCCGGTAAACACCGCGCAGAATGCCTTCCCGCGCGCCTTCCGGCATCTCCGGCATGGCGTAATCTTCGTTGTACATCGTGATGTAGTAGAAGCGGTCCTCGCCCTGCTCGTACATCCGCTTCAGGCCGTCCTGCAGGATCACCGCCAGCTCATACACGAACGCCGGATCGTAGCTCACGCATGTCGGAATCACGCTCATGAGCAGGTGGCTGTGCCCGTCCTGGTGCTGCAGGCCCTCGCCGGTCATCGTCGTTCGCCCCGCGGTGCCCGCCATCAGGAAGCCCTTGCCGCGCGCGTCGGCAAACGCCCACATCATGTCGCCCACGCGCTGGAATCCGAACATCGAGTAGTACATGTAGAACGGAATCATGGGCACTCGATAATTGGCGTACGCCGTGCCCGCGGCTGTGAACGACGCCATTGATCCCGCCTCCGTGATGCCTTCCTCGATGATCTGTCCATTCTTTTCCTCGCGGTAGTAAAGCAGCATGTCCACGTCGTGCGGCTTGTACTTCTGTCCTTCGCTGGCGTAGATGCCCACCTGCCGGATCGCCGACTCCAGCCCGAACGTTCGCCCCTCGTCGGGCACAATCGGCACCATCAGCTTGCCAATCGTCTCGTCCTTCATCAGGTGCCGCAGGATGCTCACGAAGCCCATGGTCGTCGATACCGCGCGACCGCGCGAGCCGCTCGTCCACTCGCTGAAGGAGTCCAGCTCCGGCGCTTTGAAGTCGATCTTCGGCACTTCGCGCTTCGGCATGTATCCGCCCAGGCTCTGCCGCCGCTCGTGCATGTACACCATCTCCGGCGTGTCCTTCGGCGGAACATAGAGCTTGCCCGCGCGCGCGTCCTCCTCCGGAATCGGCAGCTCGTAGCGCCGCACAAAATCCACCAGGGCGTCGTCCGCCACTTTCTTTTCCTGGTGCGAGGCGTTCCGCGCCTGCGTACTGCCCAGCCCGTATCCCTTTACGGTCTTGGCAAGGATCACGGTCGGACCGCCCTTGTGCTCCACCGCGCGCTTGTACGCGTTGTAGATTTTCCTGGCGTCATGTCCGCCGCGGTGCAGGTGGAAGATCTCGTCGTCCGACATATCCTTCACCAGCTCCAGCAGCTCCGGATACTTCCCGAAGAACTCGCTCCGGATGTATGCGCCGCCCTTGGCCTTGAACGCCTGATATTCGCCGTCCACGCATTCTTCCATGCGCTTCAGCAGCAGTCCGGTGTGATCGCGCGCGAACAGCTCATCCCAGTCCGAGCCCCAGATCACCTTGATCACATTCCAGCCCGCGCCGTGGAACACCGCTTCCAGCTCGTCGATGATTCGCCCGTTCCCGCGCACCGGACCATCCAGCCGCTGCAGGTTGCAGTTCACCACGAAGATCAGGTTGTCCAGCTTCTCGCGCCGGCCCAGTGAGAGCGCGCCCAGCGTGTCCACTTCGTCCGTCTCGCCGTCGCCCAGGAAGGCCCAGATCTTGCGCGGCGTCTCCTGAATGAGCCCGCGATGCTCCAGATATCGCATGAATCGCGCCTGATATACCGCGTTCAGCGGCCCAATGCCCATCGACACCGTGGGAAAGCGCCAGAAATCCGGCATCAGCCACGGGTGCGGATAGGACGACAGACCCGGCGTGTCGCGCAGCTCGTGCCGGAAGTTCAGCACCCGCTGCTCGTCCAGCCTGCCCAGCAGAAACGCCCGCGCATAAATCCCCGGACTCGCGTGTCCCTGGAAATAAATGAAGTCTCCCGGCTGGTCGCCGTAGCTGGCGTGGAAGAAGTGATGGAACCCAACCTCGAGCAGCGTGGCCAGCGACGAGTAGGTGGCGATGTGTCCGCCGATACCGTGGTCCTTCTTATTCTGGCCGTGCACCATGGCCATCGCGTTCCAGCGGATCAGCGCCTCGATGCGCCGCTCCATCCTGCGATCGCCGGGGTACGGAACTTCCTCGTGCTTCGGAATGGTGTTCACATACGGCGTGGTCAGCTCGCTCGACTGCGAGATGCCCGCCTCGCGCGCCCGCTGCTTCAGAGCCGTCAGCAGCTCCGCGCCCTGCTCCGGGCCCTCGCCCACCACCAGTTCGTCAAACGCTTCGATCCACTCACGAAGCTCCTGGGAAAAATCGCTCTGTACCGGAACGGTCACTTTTGTCGTCATAAACCCTCAGTCGAAATTCTTGTCATGCTCACAGAGCGTGCGCGGCCACGCCTCTAGGCGCATGCGCTCTCCGTCGGATGCTGCTCGGTTGTCTTGTTGTCCAGCTCCGTTTCAATTTCCCGCCGCCACTGCTGTGCCGGCAATCCGCGCGCCTCCAGCCAATGTTCCAAATGCTCCACCGCATCGTCGGTTGCACCCAGCTCCCGCGGCCAGCTCACGCACAGCATTCGCGTCGGACCGCTGCCCGCCCGCGCAATCGACTCGTGCGCCACACGGTACAGCGCCACCACATCCTGGGCATCCACCGGAATCGCCGGCAGCGCATTCTCATCCGGCTCGCCTTTGCGCCTCTTTGCCGGCGTCTCTTCCGCGCCCAGCCCCTCCACAAAGATCACCGGCAGCTTCCCGCGGCTCGCCCTGGTCCACGCCTCGCGCAGCGCCGCGTCGGACATGCTATCGCAGATCACCACGCTTACCCGGCCGTTTTTCCTGGCGCGATCGGCATGCGCCTGGTGGAGCGCTGCACCCACCTGCTCCTCAAACGTTCCAGCCGCCGTCCCGTCGGACGCGCGCACCACGCGATCCTCGGCGCGCAGATCAGCCGTGGCCGCAGCCAGCACCGCCTCGCACCCCGCGTTCTCGGCGCGCAGCCGCAGCGCCAGCTCATA
>JASIAO010000022.1 GCA_030041955.1 Acidobacteriaceae bacterium
ACGCCCTGCGTGAAGACGCTGTGCTCGTACAGCGCTACCAGCTTGCCCAGCGCCTCCGGCGTCAGCTCCGCCAGCAGCATCGTGCTCGACGGCCGATTCCCCTCGAACACCCGGTGCGGCACCAGCCAGTCCGGCGTCCCTTCCGCCTTCACCTGCTCCGCGGTCTTCCCGAACGCCAGCGCCTCGCCCTGTGCAAAAGCGTTCGCCATCAGCAGGTCGTGGTGATCACCCAACGGAGTCAGTGTCTTCGAGAAACCAATGAAATCACAGGGGATCAGCCTCGTCCCCTGGTGGATCAACTGGTAGAACGAGTGCTGTCCGTTCGTCCCCGGTTCCCCCCAGAATATCGGCCCCGTCGCGTAGTTCACGCGCTCCCCGCCCAGCGTCACATGCTTGCCGTTGCTCTCCATCGTGAGCTGCTGCAGGTAAGCAGGGAACCGCTTCAAGTACTGGTCATAGGGCAGGACCGCCACCGTCTCCGCCCCAAAAAAGTCCGTGTACCAGACCGTCAGCAGCCCCATCAGCACGGGCAAATTTTTGTCCAGCGGTGCCGTTCTGAAGTGCTCGTCCATCTCCCGGAACCCTGCCAGCATCTTCCTGAAATTCTCCGGACCCACCGCCAGCATCGTCGACAGCCCAATCGCCGAGTCCATCGAGTACCGCCCGCCCACCCAGTCCCAGAACCCGAACATATTCGCCGTGTCGATCCCGAACTTCGTCACTTCCTTTTCGTTCGTCGACACCGCCACAAAGTGCTTCGCGACCGCCTTCTCATCCTTCAGCTTCCCCAGCGACCACTCCCTCGCCGTCTGCGCATTGGTCATCGTCTCCAGCGTCGTGAACGTCTTCGACGAGATGATGAACAGCGTCTCCTCCTGGTCCAGATCGTGCGTCGCCTCGGCGAAATCCGTCCCATCAACATTCGACATGAACCGGAACGTCATATCTCTCTGGCTGTAATGCCGAAGCGCCTCATACGCCATCACCGGCCCCAGATCCGACCCGCCGATCCCGATGTTGATCACATTCCGGATTCGTTTCCCCGTGAATCCCTTCCACGCTCCGCTGCGCACCCGGTCGGAGAAGTCTGCCATCCGGTCCAGCACTTCATGCACGCCCGGCACCACGTTCTCCCCATCCACCTTGATCACCGCGTCCTTCGGAGCCCGCAGCGCCGTGTGCAGCACTGCCCGCTTCTCCGTCACGTTGATCTTTTCGCCTGTGAACATCGACTCGCGCCGCTCGCGCAGCCCGCTCTGCTCCGCCAGCTCCAGCAGCAGCTTCAGCGTCTCGTCCGTCACGCGGTGCTTCGAGTAGTCGAAATAAATCCCCGCGGCCTCAGCCGTCAGCCGCGTCCCGCGCCCCGGGTCGCTCGCAAACAGCTCGCGCAGATGCTTCCCGCGCATCGTCTCGAAGTGCGCCTCCAGCGCCTTCCACGCAGGCAGTTGAGTTAACGGAGTCTCCACACCGGTCGCTGTCGCGCTCATAAACACCTCTCTGGAAGAATTTCGCTGCTGTCTCTCTGATTCCGCCTGAGCCCCGCGGGTCGCTCGAATCGTCCCACAGCTATGTTAAGCATGCGCGAATCAAAAGGACACTCGCCGTTGCCGGCCGGTTTGAGATGGTTTTGAATGGGCGCGGCTTCAGCCGTGCCGAAAAGAACTCGCCGTTGCCGGTCGGTTTGAAATGGTTTTGAAGGGGCACGGCCTCAGCCGTGCCGAAAAGACCCAAAACCAATCCGGGCTTTAGCCCCTGAGGGACGGTTTCCGATCGCACCCAACCGGCGCCGCAACACCGCGAATTTCAGCTCGTATGATCCAGAACGATCTTCCATCCCGCGGTCTCCTTCTCGAATACCAGCGAGAACACACCGGCCGCATCTCCGCCGCCCGCCTGCGTCCTCGTCAAATGAAACCGCCCCGTCACCACCGCATGATTCTCCCCCAGCATCCGCACCTGCAAGTCGGTGAAGTCCAGATGCCCCATCGCCTCGCGCGACGCATACTTCCGCTCGTACCGCGCCAGGATCATCGCGTACCCGTGCTCGATCGTCGTTCCTATGAACGTCGTATTCGGCGAATCGTCGTACCCGCGCATAAACGCGGCAATATCCCCGCGATTCCACGCCGCCTCCTGCGTCGCCAGCACCTGCTGGATCGCCTCCTGGGGTTGCGTATGTGATTGCGCTTTCGCCGCCGCCCCGTTCCACCCCAACAGGAGCGCAATCCCCAGCACCACATTCGCTGTTCCTCTCATTCCACTCCTCCACCAATGGACTTGCCTGCGCGCATCCAGTATCAATAATCCATGAGCCGGATCTCTGTCCCGGCCCGCTCCCACGCATGAAGCCCCTCCACGCCAAATTCCTGCTCTCCGCCCTCGACGCCACGCATTTTCCCGTGCCCTCCGCGCCGGAGGTCGCCTTCCTCGGCCGCTCCAACGTCGGAAAATCCAGCCTCATCAACGCCCTCCTCGGCTCCCGCCAGGCCCGCGTCTCCTCCACCCCCGGCCGCACCCGCGCCATCAACTTTTTCGCGCTTTCCACCGCTCCCGAACGCCCCGCCCAGCTCCTTTTCGCCGATCTCCCTGGCTAC
>JASIAO010000216.1 GCA_030041955.1 Acidobacteriaceae bacterium
GGCGTGTTCTTGTTGTAGGTGCCGCACTTCTGGCAGAGGACGTCGCCGGGATGGAAGGGATCGGTGATGACCATGGCGCCGCAATGGACGCAGGTGGTGCGCAGGTGGTGCAGGCCCTTCAAATGGCCGCACTTGCACTCCCAGTTGCCGATGGAGAAATCCACAAAGTCGAGCTGCGATATATTCCGAAAGTCGGTGATCGGAAAGACCGAGGTGAAGACCGACTGCAGACCGGAGTCATCGCGCTCGGAAGGCAGCTTGTCCATCTGCAGGAAGCGCTCGTAGGAGCGGCGCTGCACTTCGATGAGGTTAGGAATCCGGATGGCCGTGGGGATCTTGGAAAAGTCGAGTCGGCTGCGAACGGCGCGGTTCTCGTTGGGCATGCTTTACTCCTCAGGACCCGGGGTGCGAGGGAGAGAAGAGCGGCCGACCGGGTCTTGCGGCTCGCCTTCGCTGGTGAATCTTTGCTGCGCTCGGCGCTGCCCGCCTCGTCCGGGAAGCGATTTGCGTTACGGCTGCACGAAAATCCGGGTGTAGTGCCGGTTTTTTCTTGCGCGGAAGCCGCAAACAGGATTACGCTTCCGCTTTGCTCGGGCAGTTGCGCGGAGATTTTCCGCTCAGCCGCGCGAAATTCCGTTGCGCGCCCGGTTTAGTGACCGGTACGCCATCGCGGCGGAGGGTTGGAGGCGGAAAAGCAGGGAAATGCCGGGGAAAGACGAACACGCCCGCGGAGACAAAATGTCCCACGAGCGCCACAACCGGATTGTGCACTGTACTGTGACAGAATGTTCGTATTCCCGCCGCTTTCAAGCCCTGCGTCCGCGCCGCCCTGATTCCTGATCCAATTCGTAACCGCCGACCCGCCGCCTGATCCGCGTTTACGCCGGCCAACCGATTCGACCGGAAAATGTCTGCGTTACCCTTTCCCGCGCACGCAAAATTTTCGGCTTACGTTCGTTGCCGAAGACAGCTGGCGGGATTTGTGTTTGTTTGGGAAGACAGAAACGCGCCCCGGGACCGGCAAACAGGAATGCAGCCGAGCGGAACGCACAAGGAACATCATAACGCGTTCCGCTTTGGCATGCAAGTTGCTAGCCGAAGGCCGGAAACTACTTGATTTCGACAGTGGCGACGCCTTCGAACTTCTTCTTAATGGCCTCGGCGTCTTCCTTGCTGGCGTTCTCCTTGAGCGTCTTGGGAGCGCCATCCACCAGGTCCTTTGCTTCCTTCAGGCCGAGCGAGGTGACCTCGCGTACAGCCTTGATGGTGTTGATCTTATTCGCGCCGGCATCCTTGAGGATGACGGTGAACTCGGTCTGCTCGACGGCCGCCGGGGCCGCCGCGCCCGCGCCGGCACCGGCACCGGCCACCATGACCGGAGCTGCCGCCGCGGCCGAAACGCCGAGGCGCTCTTCAAGCTTTTTCACCAGAGCTGCCGCATCGAGCAGGGTCAGCCCCACAATTTGATCTTCCAACTGCTGCAAATCCGCCATTGTGTTCTCCACTTGAATCTGAATTTTTGACCGCCGGAAGGCCTGCGCCTCCCGGTTGCCGCCCCATGCCGCTCGCGGTTTCCGATGTGCCCCAGACCAGGCACCCCTCGCGCGGGTGAAAAGCAGCTACTAGCTTTTAGCCATTAGCTCCCAGCTAACGGCTGCCTCCGTCGCGAGCTGCGCGATGGAGGCAAACCCCAGAACCTGACTAACTCGCGGCTGCTTCGCCGCCTGCAAACTTGCTCTTCTCGACGCCCTGGTTGAGCACAACAGCCAGATCGCGTCCCGTGGCGTTGATCACCGTGGCCAGACGCTGCGCCGGAGCATTGATGAGGAAGAGCAGCTTCGAGAAAATCTCTTCCTTGCCCGGCATGGTGGCCAGCGCCTTGACTTCCTCGACGTTGATGACTTTGCCGTCGACGATGCCCAGCTTGAAGGTAAACTCCGCGTTCTCGGCCACCCAGGTGGAGAGCGCCTTGGCCAGCGCGACGGGGTCGCCCGAGGTGTAGGCGACGGACGAAACGCCCTTCAGCCCCTGGAGCGCCGCTTCGATCTGCGAACCCTTTGCCGCACGCGCTGCGAGCTTGTTCTTCAGCACGCGATAACGGCCGCCGGCCGCGCGGACTGTCCTGCGCAGCTCAAAATCCTGGGCCACGGTCAGCTTCGAAAACGTGCCGACGATTGCGCTGGTCGACTTTTCCAGCTCTTTAGCGAGCTCGCCGACCTTCTCCGCCTTTTTCTGTCTGCTCAATGCCATTTCAATTCCTCTTCATCGGGTCCGCAGGGGCTGAAGCCCGCTTCTGTTGGGACCGTTTACGGCACGGCTGAAGCCGTGCCCTGATACAAAGCCTTTACGCCTTGGCGGCCGATTCGGCCACTGCGTTGTCGAGCGCGATGCCGGGGCCCATCGTGGAGCTGATGGTGATGCCCTTGATGTACTTGCCCTTCGCCGCCGAAGGCTTGGCGCGCACCACGCTGGTGATCACGGTCATCGCGTTCTCGACGAGCTTCTCGGGCGGGAACGAAATCTTGCCGACCGGAACGTGCACGAGGGCGGTCTTGTCGGTGCGGAACTCCACCTTGCCGGCCTTGATCTCGCGAATGGCCGCGGTGACGTCATTGGTCACGGTGCCGGTCTTCGGGTTCGGCATCAGGCCGCGGGGTCCGAGGACTTTGCCGAGGCGTCCGACGGACTTCATCATGTCCGGCGTGGCGATGAGGGCGTCGAAGTCGGTCCAGGATTCCTTCTGGATGCGCTCGACGAGCTCTTCGCCGCCGACGATGTCCGCGCCGGCCGCTTCGGCCTCGCGCAGGCGATCGCCGCTGGTGACGACGGCGACTTTCTTGGTCTTGCCGAGGCCGTGGGGCAGTACCACCGTGCCGCGGACCATCTGGTCGGCATGGCGCGGGTCGACGCCCAGACGCAGGGTCAGATCGACGGTCTCATCGAACTTGGCGAATTTCACTTTTTGCAGAAGGGGAACGGCTTCCTGCAGGGGATAAGGGCGCTTCTCCACCTGGGCGCGCGCCTTCTCAATATTCTTGCCTTCTTTGGCCATACATCCTCGTCTCCCACCGCGCGGCGCTGTGGCATGCCGGCCGTGGTGATAGTGACAAACACCCCATCGAACAAGTTCGACGGGGACCCCGTTTTAAGGCCCGGGGAGGGCGCAGACCTCGATTATCTATGAAAATGGGGAGGAAGGCAAGGCATCCCAGTGCTTGGTAGTGTCCTAAGAGAGCGTTGCTGGTTCGTGAACATGGCGCGGGGGATGCATTGACAGTGACCCACTCCCTGAGTAACCTGGGTCCACAGTAGGCAACCACGCTTGCAGGGCATGGGTTCCCATTGAGAATGATGGAAGCACCTACGGGAAATCCGACAGCTCACGCTGGATTTGTCTGGCGCAGATTTGCAGAATGGGCTGGCTGGGCGATGGAAAAGTTCCGCCTCCCAGCCAGGTTACGAGTGTTCGAGTGGGTGGACCCGATCTCAGATCAAACGGTTTACTTGTCTA
>JASIAO010000217.1 GCA_030041955.1 Acidobacteriaceae bacterium
CTGAATGGGAAGTGCAGCCTCGTCGTTGCGTCCTCCCCGGACACGAAGACGCCCGGAACACCCGAGAGCTACCCGCCGCAACCGAATCTGGCCTTTGCCTGGGACCTTGTCAATGGACAGGGATTTTACGTTTCCCGCGTCCTGGGCAACAAGATCGCTCAGGGAGTCTTCCGGGGAGACAAGGGCACAATCCTTCAGGTCGAATCGGCGAATAACGATACCGGCGTGGCCGTGGACAATCACGGCAATGTCTACAAGATCGTCTGGTAGCCGTTGCGCGAACGCGGTGGATGGCCGAGGCGGAGTTCGAAGAACGCAGCCGGCAATCGGAGAGGGCCGAGTCTGTGCCAGGCGCAAACACGCTCCCGGTACTTTCGTAACAGTCACCCGCACGAATGTCCTTGATCCCTTCCGTTCCACCTTCTACGCTGAAAAAGGAAAGCTCTGTCCGCCTCGCGCGACCAGAGCTTTTGCTTTTGGTTTTCACTGATCTCTGATCGCTGATCGCTGATCACTGATCACTCCGCCGCGGCCCAGGCCGGAAGCAGGCCCGCTCTTTGAAAATCCTGCACGCCGTTCGAAGGCGCCCCGAGGTAACAGGCGGGTAACCCCCAAACCACCCCCAGGGCAAATCCCGTGGAATGAACGACCATCCCGCACTTACCCCCAGGGGGAGGGGGTGGAGCGGCACCAAACCGGATGTCCTTTCATCACCACCGGTGCGTTCGAGCGGTTGATCGGTCACTGATCACCGATCACTCACCGCTGATCACCGGTCTCGCCGCACCGCCGCCAGCTCAAAGGTCTGCCGCAGGGCGAATCCGAGACGCTCGTAAATGCGGACGGCGGGGTTGTCGGGAATGGCGTGCAGGAAGGGAACTCGACCTTCGCGCGTGATGCCCTCGATCACCCGTGACATCAGCACCGACGCGTAGCCGCGTCCCCGTACCTCGGGATGGGTGCACACCGCGCTCACCTCGACGAAGCCCGGCATCGCCGTCCGCCGTCCGGCCATCGCCGCCAGACGGCCGTCCTGAAAGATCCCAAAATAGCTGCCCAGCTCGATGGTGCCCAGCCGAAACGGCCCTGGTTCCGTCAACTCCGCCAGCTCCACCATGGCGGGAGCATCCGCCGGCGTCAGCGCCCTCAACTCGGCGTTGGCGGGCAATGCCGACTCCACCAACTGCGGGCGCAGCGCGATCATCTGCACCAGCGGCCCGCTGCGCACCATCGTCCATCCCTGAGGCGGCCGCGGCGTCTCCGCGAAAAACAGTCCAAGCATGCCGGCGATGGGCGTCAGCGCCCGCAAAACTTCGTAGCCCTCGCCGGTCTGCGCCGGCATTCCGCTCAGGGGCCCAATCTGCTCCGGATATCGCCGGGCTAAGTCGCCGCCCAGCGCCAGATGCGCATGATCCGTGGTGAGCGCGCTCCAGATGGGATTGTCGAGCAAAGCGGCGGCCGAGGCATCGATCTCGTCGTGCGTGGAATTCTGCGCAGCATCGAATGCTGTCGTCATACGATCCTTACCGCCTCCTCAAACTCCAGTCGCGGATTCCGGGGGTGCAGCCTGCTCGCATCGCCATAGCCGAGGTTAACGAGAAAGTTCGCCTTCCACTTGCCGTCGGGGAAAAACTCGGCGTTGACCTTATCGGCGTCGAAGCCTGACATAGGCCCGCAGTCCAGACCCAGCGCCCGCGCCGCCATGATCAGATACGCGCCCTGCAGCGATCCATTGCGCAGCACATGCTGCTCCACCAGCGCCGGCTTCCCCACAAAGTATTGCTTCATCTCCGCCTGCGGAAACAGCCGCGGCATATGCTCGTAGAATTCGATGTCGTTGGCCACAATCGCCGTCACCGGCGCCGCCATCGTCTTGTCCACGTTGCCCTGGGCCAGTGCGGGCTTCAGCCGCTCTTTGCCCTCGGGCGTGATGACAAACACAAACCGTGCCGGCGCGGAGTTCGCGCTGGTCGGCCCCAGCCGTGCGAGTTCATAAACTTCCCGCAGCAACTCGGGCGCGACCGGCTTCGGCAGCCACGCCGAGTAGGTGCGGGCGTTGCGAAACAGTTGATCCAGGGCAGCATCGGGCAGCGGATGCTTGGTCGTTGTCGATTCAGACATGCGGTCGAGGTCTCCTCGGGAGGTTTTGTCTCTTATCCGATGTTGCAGCGCCACCCAATGGTGCAGGGAAATGCTGTACCCTTGCAATCCGAGGAGAATCCATGCGTCGTTTTTCTGCCTTCCTCTTCGCCTTCGCTCTCACCGCTGCTGCGCAGGCGCCGAAGCCCACGTACCCGCCCACGCACTGGCCCATCCAGAACGGCGTCTACATCATCCACGACTTCCACTTCGTCACCGGCGAAACGCTGCCCGATCTGCGCCTGCATTACCTGACGCTCGGCACGCCGCATCGCAACGCAGAGGGACACGTCGACAACGCGGTGCTGCTGCTGCATGGCACGGGAGGCAACGCCCACAATCTGCTCAGTCCGGTATTTTCTGACGTGCTGTTTGGCCCTGGCCAGCCGCTCGACATCACCAGATACTTCCTCATCTTTCCGGACGACATCGGCCATGGCGATTCGAGCAAGCCTTCTGGCGGTTTGCGCATGAAGTTCCCCCACTACACTTACGATGACATGGTTCATTCGCAGCACGAGATGCTGGTCGACGGGCTGCACGTCGATCACCTGCGCCTGGTCATCGGGACTTCGATGGGCTGTATGCAGTCCTTTGTCTGGGGCGAGACGTACCCGGACTTCGTCGACGCGCTGATGCCGCTGGCCTGCATGCCTATCGAGATCGCCGGCCGCAACCGCATGTGGCGCTACATGGCGATGCAGTCTATCCGCGACGATCCCGCGTGGGAGAACGGTAATTACACCTCCGAGCCTGTGGACGGACTAAAGGGCGCCGCGGATTTCCTCATCATCGCCGGCTCCGCGCCCCAGCAGATGCAGAAGGATTACCCCACGCGCCAGTCGGCAGAGGATTACGTCAACAGTACGGTGGAACGGATCGTCGCTCACACCGACGCGGACGACTTCCTCTACTACTTCGATGCGTCGCGCTTCTACAATCCCGAGCCGAAGCTCTCCACCATCACTGCAGCCGTGATGTGGGTCAACTCCGGGGACGACTTCATCAACCCGCCGGAGCTGTCCGAACTGGCGCAGTCTCTGGTCAAGCGCATCCCGCACGGGCAGTATGTGCTCATCCCCGCCTCCATGCAGACGTACGGACACGGCACGCACACGCACGCTGCCGACTGGAAGCAGTATCTGATCCAGCTTCTTCAGGAGACAGACAAGAAAGAGCCGTAGTATCGTTCTCTTACTCCCCGAACCACGGACATTGAGGCGATCCATGCACAGGTATTTCCGCCGTCTGGCGACCGCTGCTGCTTTCCTGGCCGTTGCTGGCTTCTTCGCGAACGCGCAGAGTTCCGGCAGTCATGATCCGCGTCTCTCGGGCTCGTACACCTTCGAGCGCGGCGGCTGGACCTTCGTGCATCTGCAGGGCTCGCCCTCCAACATCGGCTTTCAACATGGCTATCTGCTCGGGCCGCGCATCGCCGACATGATCCACGTCTATCAGGTGGAAACGCTTCACGACACCAAACGGCCGTGGTCGTTCTATCGCGAAGCCGCCAGGGACGCGCTCTGGCCGCACATCGACGGCGAATACCGCGCCGAGCTTACCGGCATTGCGCAGGGCGCGCAGGCTCAGGGGGTTCATGTCGACGTGTGGGACATTGTCGCGCTCAACGCCATGGAAGAGCTGCCCGGCTACTACGTTCCCTGGTACGACAAGCAGCATAAGGTTGCCGTTCCCGCAGGAGCCAGGCCCGCCGACCACTGCAGCGCTTTCATCGCCACCGGCAGCTACACCAAAGACGGAAAAATCGTCATCGCCCATAACAACTGGTCGTCCTACGCCGAGGGCGAGCGCTGGAATCTGATGTTCGACATCGTGCCCACGCACGGCCATCGCATTTTGCAGGATGGCATCCCCGGCGTGATCGTCAGCGACGACGATTTCGGCATCAACGACGCGGGCATCATGAGCACCGAGACCACCATCGAGGATTTCTCAGGCTGGAATCCCAACGGCATCCCCGAATTCATCCGCGCGCGCAAGGCCCTGCAGTATGCGGACTCCATCGATCAATACGTCTCCATCATGGAAGAAGGGAACAACGGCGGCTACGCGAACGACTGGCTGGTGGGCGATCGCAAGACGGGGGAAATCGCGTACCTCGAGCTGGGCCTGAAGCACACGCCGCTGTGGCGCAGCAAAGACGGCTACTTTGTCAGCTCCAATTTCGCGCGCGACCCCGCCGTGATCCGCGACGAGACGCCGGGCTTCCACTACGACGATCTCTCGTTCACGTCCAATGCGCGGCGGGTGCGCTGGACCCAGCTCATGCAGCAGTACAAAGGGCAGATCGACGTCAAGCTTGCCGAGCAATTTCTCTCCGACCACCTCGACACATGGACGCACAAGGAGACGCCCGACCAGCGCTCATTGTGCGGCCACGTGGATGAGTCGCCGGTCGCTATGTCCTCCGACTGGGGCGCGTACTATCCGGCGGGCGCGGTCGAAGGCAAGGTGACGGACAGCGACTTGGCGGCGCATATGGAGCTGATCGCGCGCGCGGGCCATCCCTGCGGCGACAATTTTTACGCCAAGCCGTTTTTCGTTGCGCACCCACAGTACGACTGGATGAAGCCCATCCTCGGCGACATGAAATCTCACCCCTGGACCGAATTTGCCTCCGGCGAGACGGCGCCGAGCGCGCCGTCCGGACCAGCTGTGGCGTCGGCGCGGTGATTTCTGCCTGAGCGCAGCGCCGCAAACTCCAACCGAAGAACAAGTCCACCGTGTCGCCTCAGGCATCGGGGAGCGTTCTGCCATCTCCTAAATAAATAGTTGACAAGCTCCGCTTCGCCGCGGTACGCTCCTATTTGTTTAGGAGGCTCCGTGGTCGGCCGCCGCAAAGGTTCATCCTCGCTCACCCCTCTCGAGCTCCGCATCATGCAGGTCCTCTGGCGCGATGGTCCGAGCAACGTCCAGGCCGTGCAGCAGGCGCTCGATCCCGACGACCTCGCCTACACCACGGTCCAGACCATGCTCAACGTGCTGCACCGCAAGGGCCGCGTGCGCCGCCGCATGCGTGGGCGCGCCTTCGAATACAGCGCCGTCGTCTCCCGCGAGGTCATCCTGCGCCAGGCGGTCCGCGATCTGGTCGATCGCATGTTCGGCGGCTCGCCCGAGGAGCTGGTGATGAACCTGATCAAGACCCGGCAGCTCGACGCCGAGCGGATTGCCGAACTGACCCGCTCGCTCGCCCCTCCGGAGAAGGGAAGTCCCCATGAATAGCTTCTTCTGCGCCGTCGCAGGGTATTGCCTCAACGCTCTCTGGATCGTTCCCCTCGCCGCAAGTGCCGCATGGCTTGCTGCGCGCATTCTGCGCAGCCTCGGCCCTCGCGCGCAGCACCTTGTCTGGACCGCCGCGCTCGTCCTGGCCGTCATCCTGCCGGTCTTCCCGCTCCTC
>JASIAO010000218.1 GCA_030041955.1 Acidobacteriaceae bacterium
GGCAACCGATAGCTGTCGAAAACCTGCTCCATCGAATACGACCGCGTCACGGTTTCGCGCGCCGGGCTCACATCGCCGCGCAGAAACAGCAGCGCGCCGGCCGCCAGCTCCGGCATCTTCACCGGGTCGAGCGAAATATCGAATGGGTCGCCGACGTACGGCTTCCAGTCCGGATCCTTCTTTGGCTCGAAGGTGTACCAGAGGATTGCATCCCAGTCCTGCAAATCTCCGTACGCTGCCAGAATTGGAATCTGCTCCGCTCCGTAGTCGTTGGGGAACGGCTCGTTCACCTCGCTGACCGTGTACGCGTTGCCTTCGATGGGCGTCCGCGACAGCTCGACGACCGTGGAGTTCAGCGGATCGTTGACCATCGGCGATTTCACCTTGCGCTCCCACGGGTGTTCCCAGTAGTCATGCCCGTCGAGGACATCGAACGAGGAGAGCGCCAGCTCCAGCGGATATCCGGTGCTCGGATGGCTGTGATCGGCGGTTGCCAGAATCACGCACTTCACGCCCAGATCGCTCTTCAGATAGTCGCGCATATAGCTGAAGTAGCCTTGTTCCAGCCACAGATAGAAGCGCGACTCCACTTCATACCGCTGCGGCGACGTATTGGCGATCTCCGGCCAGGAGAGCAGCGGGACGGGATCGTTTCCGCTGACGCCGGTCGCCTGCCGCACCGCCCACATATCCGCCGGGATCGCATTCCTGCGCAGCCAGACGTTGTAGATCGCATCCAGTTCGCGATCGTAGTACGGCGACGGCCCCCGGAATCCAACCCAGATGGCGTTTTCGTTGTTGATCTCGACAATCGCTACGGCCGGATCGTTACGGTACTCGCGCTTTGTGTAGGGGTTCAAGTGGGTCAGGAGCTTCTGCGCGTAATCCTTCTGCAGCTCGATCAGCTTCGGATCGAAGATGCTGATGCCCTTGGCGCCTTCGCGGATCTTGTCCGCATCGACGGCCCCGTCGCCCGCCTTGAATGGCCGCCCCACCAGCAGATTCAGGTCGATGTAGATGCCCCGTTTTTCCAGTTCGGCAAGGAAGTAGTCCTCGCGATCCATCTGCTCGGGATCGAATTCCCGCGTGTCGTTGCGTCCCGCTGCAATCAGTCCACGCGGCGCAGGCAGATCGAGAAACTGCAGGCGGACGCAGTTCACGCCGAAGCGTGCCAGCGTAGCCGCCCACATTGGCGCGTCGGCCTTCGACGGAATCATCGTCGATCCCGGGCTCCAGTCGGTGATGTTCACGCCCCAGAAGCGGATGCGCTGCCCATCGCCGGTTTCCAGATGCCCGTTTGCCGCGTGGATAAAGCCATGCTTCCCGGCGGGGGCGTCGAGCAGGAATGACACGTCGACCGGCGATTGTTTTCCGAGCGCCGCACGATGGTCCATGGTGAAGGGCTGAAGTCCCGGCGCCGTGACGGTCCGCGATCCCGCGTTTTGCGCGGAAGCTGCCGCGGCTGCGACGATAATCGCCCCTACCGCTCGAAGGAATGGACCCACCCTCATCCGAAATTCTCCTTTTGCCGGCCCGCTCCCCATTGAATGCGAAATTGCCGCGGCCCGAATCCTACTTTCGTCGGATCGCAGGCGCAATCCGCGGCGATACCATGGCACGTACATGCAGGCAGAGCCGCCGCTCAGGCCGGTGGCCGTTGACCAGGCTGATTCCGTCGTTGGCGCATCCCGCACAAAGCCTTTCTGAGCCAAAGTCGCCGCTCGCCTCCGAAGCGGCCATCCGCGTTGTCCTCGTCATCTCCTCGAAGCTGGAGCGCCTGGGCTGGAGCATCGTACTGGAAAACCAGGACGACATGCAGCTTCTCGGGCAGTTTGCGGTCCTCGACGACGCGCTCGCATTCCTCGCGGCAAATTCCGTCGATGTCGTGCTGATCGACGAAGCGCTGCTCACGCCGAAATATTGTGAAGTGCTGCGCAGGGGTGCCGCGCATCGCAGATCCCGATTCCTGCTCGTCACCAAACACCCTCTCGACGAAGGCCTGGAGCGCTCCCGCTACTCATTTGTTTCGGATTTTTTGCTTAAAGGAGTCTCTGCCGCCGATCTGCTCAGTTCTATTCGCGGTCCGGGCCGGAACTGGTCTCAAAGATAGATTTTCGACCCCGCCGGGGATATGAGCCCCGCTTCGATGGCGGGTCTCACACGCGCCCTAACCGGCGGCGCGGTTTATGAGAACAGTTCCAGCGTGCGTCGCCTCGATGGCGGCTCATCCTGAGCCGGTAGTGGCTGCCAACCTGCCGATCAATGTCGAAGTCGAGCACAAATGGTGCAAGAGAAAGGCGGCTCTTTCCGGGAGCTGTGGGCAGGCTGCTTGTCCAGGATTGGGGAGCCATGACGAGGAAGGAAACTGAGTCGATCATGGGGCGCGCGCAGGTCACGATACCGTGGTGTTAGCCAGCAATAACTGCGTCCTCGTGTGTCGGTTCAGCCTGAAATGGAAAGAGGGCGCGCTCCGTTAGTGAGTATTCCGCCCTTAAGACGGGGATGCTCAAGTAGAATTTGTGCCAATTCCACGGAGAGCGAAAAACAATGCGCCGGTACCATCACATCGGAATTCCAACTACCGAAGCGAAGCCCGGAGAGACCCACCTGAAACACCTGAAAGTCTTTGTCGTCAGCCACGAGAAAAGCGAATTCGGCGTGGAGTGGATGCGTTTCGAGGCGGACGCAACGGTCCCTGATCTCGTCCGGCACGTTCCGCACGTCGCATTTGAAGTGGCTGATCTCGCCTCCGAGCTTGCTGGCCGCGAAATCCTGATTCCTCCCAATAGCCCATCCGACGGCGTCCGCGTTGCTTTCATAGTCGAAAACGGCGCGCCCATCGAACTGCTCGAATTCACTGACCCCAACCACCCTGCCCGCCGCCAGCAGAGCGAGATGCCGACACAAACGCCCTCCATCCAAAGCGCTTCTTAGAGCGAAGGCGAGCGCTCGTCTGAGCCGGAACATTCGCGGCGAATGAGCGCATGGCGCTCCCGCCGCGCCTGACCGATACCACGGTGTGATTCCACGCGAATCCACGCGCCGCAAAGCCGGTGAGCGGAATCCTGAATCAGTTGGGATGGGGATCGAGAAAAGAAGACGGGCATATCATGGGGCCACGGCGGCTCGGGCGCTGGCGTCTTCCAGGCGAAGCAGTGCCGCAATTGCCACTCCATCGGCGGAGCAGGAGGCGAGTGTGGTCCGGCGCTCGACGAAGTGGCGACGGGACCCTCCTGGTTTCCGGGGGAAGCTGCGCTCTTAATCAATACGTCGAAAGACGATTTGACGCCTGTATGCGCGATAGCCTGGATTTATCGAGAAGACTACGCAAGAGCTGGATTCTACGTATTGCCCGCAGGCAGGAGAAACAGTCAGACCGTGGAGTGGCAAATCTTATTTCCGCTGTTAGCGTTGATTCCTGTGGAGTCGGCCTTCAAGTTATTCGGCTTCGCTGGATGGACATGCGTGAGTGGAATGCTGGTTCTGACTTTCGCCTTCCTGTGTTATGGTGCACGGGTTGTCCTGAGAAAGAACAATGCAGCTGCCTGGCGATTGTTGTTTTCTTCCCTGCTTTATCTTCCTCTTGTCCTTTTGCTGCTTCTGTTCGATAAAGCGTGACTCAGTATTCGCCTTGAACCCATTGGGAGAATTCAGTTATCGGTGTGTGAGCGAAACCTGCGCTTGCCGGGCCGTTTCGTTCCTGTGCACCACTAGAGCTTGTCGGTCAGCTCGCCCCATCGTTCGTAGACGGCGTGCTGTTCGGCCTGTGCAGAGTCCAGCTCGGCAAGGGCTTCGGTGAGCGCAGCGGCATTCGTGGCGACAGTGGGATCTTCGAGGCGGTCGCGGGCCTGGCGGAGGCGCTCGTCGGCGGCTTCGATGCGGGCTTCGATGGCGTCGTATTCGCGCTGCTCCAGGTAGGACAGCTTCTTCTTCTGCGGCGGGGTGGATGCGGGTGCGGCCGGCTGTTGATCGGGTGCGGGGGACTCGCGGGAGATGCCAGGCGATTCGAGCTGGGCGCGCCACTCCTCCCACTGAATGTAGTCCGCGAAGAGGGCGGCATTGCCGCGGCCGTCGAGGCCGAGCACGGCATTAGTGACGCGGTCGAGCAGATAGCGGTCGTGGGTGACGAGGACGAGTGCGCCGGAGAATTCGAGCAGCGCCTCTTCGAGGATCTCGAGCGTCGGGATGTCGAGGTCGTTGGTGGGCTCGTCGAGGATGAGGACATCGGCGGGCTCGAGCATGAGACGCGCGATGAGCACGCGGGCGCGCTCGCCGCCGCTGAGTCGGGAGATGGGCTGGTTGAGCTGTTCGCCGGTGAAGAGGAAGCGCGAGGCGTAACCGGCTACGTGGACGACGCGATCCTGATATACGACGGAATCGGAGTCGGGCGCGAGAGCGCGGCGGAGGGTGAGGGAGGTGTCGAGCTCGCGCAGCTGGGAGAAGTAGACGATGCGCAGGGCTGGGGCACGGCGGAGCTGGCCGCCGGAGAGCGGTAGTTCGCCGGTCATGGCGCGGAGCAGCGTAGTTTTACCGGAACCATTAGGGCCGACGAGACCAAGCTTGAGACCAGCGATGAGGCTGAAGGTGACGCCGCGGAGAATTTCGCGATCGCCGAGGGTGACGGCGGCGTCCTCCGTTTCAATGAGGCGTTTGGTCTGGCGCTGGGTGGCGTCGAAGGAAATGCCGGAAGCGACAGAGCGGCTGCGCGATTCAGAATCCTGAAGCTGGGCGATGAGCGCGTTGGCGTTGTCGATGCGAGCTTTGGCTTTGGTGGCGCGGGCTTTGGGGCCGCGGCGGAGCCACTCGATCTCGGTGCGGACGCGGTTGCGGAGGCTTTCCTGGGCGCGATGCTCGGATTCGAGCCAGGCTTCGCGATCCTCGAGAAATTTTGAGTAGCTGCCTTTCACGCGCAGCAGGCCGCCGGAGTAGATGCGGTTGAGCTCGACGATTTCGGAGGCAGTGTTCTCGAGGAAGCGGCGGTCGTGGGAGACAACGACGAAGGCGAAGGAAGCGGACTGGAGCAGGCCTTCGAGCCATTCGATGCCTTCGAGGTCGAGGTGATTGGTGGGCTCGTCGAGGAGGAGCACGTCGGGTTGGGTGACGAGGGCCTCGGCGATGGCGAGACGCTTGCGCCAGCCGCCGCTGAGTGTGGCGGCTTCGGCGGAGAAGGGAATGCCGGAGGCGCCGGGCTCAGCGAAGCCAGCGAGGCCGAGGGTTTCGCGGAGGCGCTGTTCGCGGTCGTTGTCCGGGACCGAGGCGCGGGAGAGAGCGGATTCGACGACGGAGCGGACCGTTGCTTCGGGAGCGAAGTCGGAGATCTGATGGACATAGCCGACACGGACGCGTTTGCGGAAGGCGACTTCGCCGGAGTCAGGTTCCTGTTCGCCTCCAAGAATAGCGAGCAGCGTAGATTTACCCGCGCCGTTTGGGCCGATGAGCGCGATGCGGGCGTCGTCATGGACGGCGAAATCGATGTTCTGAAAGAGGGGCGCTGCGCCGAAACGTTTGGAGATGCTCTGCGCG
>JASIAO010000219.1 GCA_030041955.1 Acidobacteriaceae bacterium
CTTCGATTCGTGTGATAACGTAGGCTAACCGGAAGCGACGAGCAAGCCTTTTACAGATAAATACGGTTAAATTTAATGATTCCTCATCAGATGCCATGAGACAGATGGGCAGCCGGCTTACACCACACCGGGCTAGAGCATTTCCCGTTTTACTGTAGTCCAGCGATGCAGTGTTCGAACCAAGCCTGCGCGTTGTCGGCGTAAGCGTCCGAAGCTGCCATCTGGCGCGGATTCGGGCTGCGTGAGAGACTTTTGCGGGAGCAACGAAGTGTCCACTTGTTTTCAAGTGGACACTTCAAGCACCGGTGCGTGGTGATCTTCAGGCGGCCTGGGAGATGGACTGGAGCGTGTCGGCCAGGTTCCAAGGCAGTAGTTCGCCGATGCGGCTGATGGGGTGGTCGGCGATCTGGGCCAGCACAGTACGCAGGTAGAGTTCCGGATCGAGGCCGTTGAGCTTGGCTGAGCCAATTAGCGAGTAGATGGCGGCAGCCCGCTCGCCGCCCGAATCGGCGCCGGCGAAGAGGTAATTCTTCCTTCCTAAAGCAACACATCGCAACGCCCGCTCGGCCGGGTTGTTGTCTATCTCCAGCAGGCCGTCATCGATGTAACGAACGAGCGCCCGCCAGCGCGAAAGTGCATAGCGGATGGCAGCCGCGGTTTCGCTCTTGGGCGAAAGCTGGCGGAGCGATTTTTCCATCCACGTTCGCAGATCTTCGAGCAGGGGCCGTGCGCGGGACTGGCGGACCTGGCGTCTGATCTCGACGGGCTTGCCGCGGATCTCCTCTTCGATGCCGTAGAGAGCGCCGATGCGATCGAGGGCCACAGTAGTCGTGGGCGACGGATGCGCCGCGTGAATCTCGTAGAACTTGCGCCGGCTGTGCGCCCAACACGCCACTTCGTAGATCGCGCCGCCGTCGTAAAGATGATGAAAGCCAGAGTATGCATCGGCCTGTAAGGCGCCCTTGAAGTTCTTCAGATGCGCCCGCGGATGTTCTCCCTTGCGGTCCTCTGAATAAGCGAACCACACGGCCGGCGCGGTCTCTTCGCCGGCGGGCCGTTCATCGCGGACGTAAGTCCACAAGCGGCCGGTTTTGGTTTTGCCTGTGCCGGGCGCGAGCACCGGCATAGGCGTATCGTCGGCGTGAATCTTGCGGCCCGCCAGGACATGCTTGCGCAATGCATCCACCAGCGGATCGAGCAACGCGCTCGATGCGCCCACCCATCCGGCCAGCGTGGAGCGCTCGATCTCGACGCCCTGACGTGCATAGATCTCCGACTGGCGATAGAGAGGCTGGTGATCGCAGAACTTCGAAACCAGCACATGCGCCAACAGCGCCGGTCCGGCCAGTCCGCGCTCGATGGGCCGCGACGGCGCCGGAGCCTCGACCACGCGCTCGCAGGCCGCGCAGGCGAACTTGGGCCGCACATGGCGAATCACCTTGAAGCTCTCGGGAACGTACTCCAGTTGCTCGCTCACGTCTTCGCCGAACTGCTTCAAAGCGCCGCCGCAATCAGGGCAGCACTCGTGTTCGGGAGTGTGCGTGACAGCCTGGCGCGGCAGATGCGCCGGCAAGGGCTTGCGCTTGGGCCGCGCAGGTACAGCAGCTTCGGGGCGAATCGTATCGGCGACAGTCTCAGCCTCAGCCTGCGCGGTCTCCAGTTCTTCCAGCTCGAACTCAAGCTGTTCCAGTTGAATTACAGCCTTCTCGCTCTTGCGCCCGAAGATCGTGCGCCGCAGCTTCTCAATGACCAGCTTCAGATGTTCGATCTGTTCACTGCGCGTGCGCAACTCGTCGCTCTGTTCGGCGAGCTTCAACCGTTGCGCGGCAAACTCGGCTTCCAGAGCGGCCAGATCTGCCTCTTGCTGAGCCAAGGTCTCTCGTTGCCCGCTCAACTCTTCCAGAAGTGCGGCGTGATCGGCGGATAACTGCATGGCCAGCGCCTTCAGCGCATCCTTGTCCAGTCGATCGAGATTAGCAAGATCGTTCGCCGTCACGCCTTGAGTATGCCATGACGCGCTGTGGAAAGAAGCGTAAAAACCCGCATGAATACAGGTGATTATTATGCTTCGGCTAAACGGCCAAGGGCGGCGCAAAGGTTCGCTCGGGTCTGCGCCAGTCGATGCCTTCAAGAAGCATCGACAACTGAGCGCGGCTCAACGCCACCGTTCCGCTGTCGGCCTTAGGCCACACGAAACGCCCGCGTTCCAAACGCTTCGAGAAAAGGCAGAGCCCATCGCCATCGAACCACAACAACTTGACTTGGTCGCCGCGCCGGCCGCGAAAAACAAAGACGTGACCCGAGTACGGCTGCGCGTTGAGCACTGTCTGCACCTGAGCACTTAGCCCATAAAAGCCTCGCCGCATATCGGTCACGCCGGCGGCGATCCAGATCTTCGTGCCAGTGCGAAGATCGATCACGGCTGCAGGCTCTCCAAAACCGCCCGCAACAATGCCGCATCCACGCCGCTTTCCACGCGAACCTTCGCGCGCCCCGACAACTCGATATGAATCGCGCCGCCCGGCACCGCAGCAGTGGGCTGGATGGAATGCTTCTCTGTGGCAACTGCATCAACCGTCACGGCACTTGCATCTGCTGGAGAAAAAACCACGGGCAACAACGCCGCAGACGTCTGCCCCTTCGGCTCCAGCTTGCCCTTCAGATAGGCTCGCCGCCAATCAAATACCTGATGCGAGTTCACGCCTTCGGCCTGCGCCACCTTCGCTACGCTTGCCCCGCAATGAAGGGTCAACTCCACGATCCGGCGCTTCTCCGCAACTGTTCGGTAAACCCGCTTCCCACTGACAGACGGCACACCAACTTCATGGTCCATGAACTCATCGTTCAGCGCCAGGCCGCCGCCGATCCAGATGGAATCTTCGAACGCTCACTCTGCTGAAGAGATTCGTCGGACGCTTCAATCCTCGTAGCATCTCCACTCCCGCCCCAGATCCAGCACGAATCCCTCCACCGGACCCTCGCCGGCCACACTATCGCCCGTGACCGTCTCCGCCGCGCGCCAGGGGCGGAAAACCAGCACCCGCCGCTCGTAGGGATCGATCATCCACCCGAGCAGCGCCCCGTTTGCGATCCAGTCGTTCATCTTCTCCTTCACGGCCTCGGCCGCATCGGACTCCGAGACCAGCTCGATCGCGAAATCCGGGCAGATCCGCGGAAATCCACGCAAACCGCCCTTGGGCAGAGTACTCAATCTCTCCGGCGAAAGGTAGGAAGCATCCGGGCACAGGATCGAACCATCCGGTAGATGGAACGCCGTGTTGGAATCGAATACGCGGCCCCGTTCGTGCGCGGTCCACCAGTTGCCCAACTGCCGCGCAATCTCCTGGTTTCCGCTGCCTGTAAATCCCC
>JASIAO010000220.1 GCA_030041955.1 Acidobacteriaceae bacterium
CGTCCAGCGCCGCCGCTGCCGCCACCTGCGCCAGCTCTTCCTCGCGCCGGCGCCGCGCCAGCGAAGCGCGCAGTTCGCGCTCCAGCCGCGCGCCGCTCGCCACGCCAAAGCTGAATTCCATCGGGACCGCCAGCCCCGCGTGCTTCCAGATCATCTCCGCGCCCTCGGGATCGGCATCCGCCAGCATCCGGTCCAGAACCACCACCGCAAAGCCGCGCCGCTCCAGCAGGCGCAGCGCCGCCGAGCGTCCCGCCGCAAGCTCCACCGTCAGCGCCAGCCGCTCCCCCAGTGTCCCCGCCGTAGTCTCGATCCCCTCAATCGCCGTCACGATCAGCGCTGCTGGCCTGCCGCTCTCCATCGCCTTCGTGTTCATGCTGTTACCCCGTACTCCTTCAGCTTCCGGTAGAGCGTAGTCTTGCCGATGTCCAGCAACCTCGCCGCCAGCAGCTTGTCGCCCTTCACCTGGTCCAGGGTGCTCAGGATCGCCCGCTTTTCCATCTCCGCCAGCGTCTCCACCGCGGGAGCGCAGCCGTTCTCCCGCGGCGCCGGCCGCGGGCTCGTCCTCGCGTGCATCCACGCATCCTGGATGACGGTCGTCATCTCGCCCATCTCGATCATCGTGCCTGAGCAGAGATTGCACGCCCGGTCGATTGCGTTGGACAGCTCCCGCACATTCCCCGGCCACGGATACTCGGCCAGAAACGCCAGCGTCTCCGCGCTCAGCCGGAACGCGCGGCCCGTCTCCCGGCTGTTCCGCTCCAGAAAATGCGCCGCCAGCAGCGGAATGTCCTCTTTCCGGTCGCGCAGCGGAGGCAGCGTCAGCTTCACCACGTTCAGCCGGTAATAAAGATCGCGCCGGAACCGCCCCTGCTCCACCATCGCCGGCAAGTCCTGGTGCGTCGCCGCCAGAATCCGCGCCTTGATCGGCACCGCGTGGCTTCCGCCCAGCGGCCGCACCTCTTTCTCCTGCAGCGCGCGCAGCAGCTTCGCCTGCAGATCCAGCGGCAATTCTCCAATTTCGTCCAGAAAGACCGTCCCGCTCCCCGCCGCCGCCAGCAATCCGTCGCTCGGCCGGTGCGCTCCGGTAAAGGCGCCTTTGACGTGTCCGAACAGCTCGCTCTCGATCAGCGTCGGCGCCAGCGACCCGCAGTCCACCGGCACAAATGGTTTGCCCGCACCCGCCCCGTTCGTGTGGATCGCCCGCGCCACCAACTCCTTGCCCGTCCCGCTCTCGCCCAAAATCAGAACCGGGTGCGTGCTCTGCGCCACCCGACCCAGAATGCGGAACAGTTTCTCCATCTCCGGACTCTCGCCCAGCAGATTGCCCACCCCGTGTCCCGCGCGCAGCCGCTCCCGCAATCCCCGGCTCGCCGTGTCCAGCGTCCTGCGCCGCGCCAGCCTCCGCAGCACGGCTCCCAGCTCCTCGGCGGAGAAGGGCTTCACCAGGTAATCGCTCGCCCCGCAACGCAGCGCGTCCACCGCCCGCTGCACTGTCGAGGCTGTGGTCATCCACACCACCGCCACTTCCGGCCGCAGCTCGCGCAGCTCCTCCAGCAGCCCGCAACCCGCGCCCGTGGCGATCGCCTCGTCCACCAGCACGATGTCCGCGCCTCGCGCCAGCAGCAGCTCGCGCGTCCGCGCCGATACCTCGGCTTCGTGCGCCACCATCCCCTCCAGGCGTGCAATCTCGCAGCACGCGCGGCGGATGGAAGGATCTTCATCGGCAATCATCAGGTGCAGGGGAGCAGCGTCGGAGGCAAGTGGCATGAGCGGGCCCGGGATGGATTGAACTCCTGCCTCCCATCCTCGCATCATCGCACCCTACCTCCGTTCAAAACACCCGGTTCCGAAAGTAAGCAGGGGGTTACGTTGGTCAGGGAAGTTACTTTGGTGACGGGCAGCTCGATCTCGATCCGTGCTCCCGCCCGCGGCGGCGAAACGGCTCGAACCGTCCCTCCCGCAGCCTCCACCAGCTCCCGCACAATGCTCAGCCCCAGCCCCTGATGCTCTGCCTCCGGCCATGGTCCCTGCTTCCGCTTCGTCGAGAAACCCGGATCGAAGATCCTGCTTATCGCCCGCGGCGCGATCCCCGGCCCGTTGTCTTCCACCGTCAGCACCACCGTCGACGCTGGGCCGGACTCGCCCCAAAAATCGCCCGTCTCCCGCATCTCCTGCGGCAGCGTCCAGTGAAAGCTCGCTCCCCCGCCGCGCTGCGCCGTAATTCGGATTCGCCCTCCCTCCGGCATCGCGTCTGCCGCGTTGCGCACCAGGTTCAGCAGGATTCGCGTCAGGTTCTCTTCGGAGAGCCGCAGCTCCCCTGCGCACGGCAGGCACGCCGTCTGCAACACCACCCGTGGCCCCGCAATCGCCGACAGCAGTCCGCCCACCTCCCGCACCGCCTCCGCCAGATCGGTCACCGGCGTCTCCACCACCGGAGCTTCGCGGGCCCGTGCCGTCCGCGCCAGCTCGGTCAGCCGCCCCACCAGCCGCTCCGACGCTGCCGCTATCGACCCAATCTCCGCGGCGTAATGCCCGTATTCCGCCCCCAGTACCCCCGGCTCCCCGAGCAGCTCCGCGCACAGCCGCAACGCCGTCACCACGTTGCGCGCGTCGTGCGCCATCCCTTCGATGGCATCCCGCTCGTGTCCTCCTTTCTGCGGCAGGCCACCCCACTCCCTGATTGGTCCCGCCGTCTGCTCCGTCACCGCCAGTGCTGTTTCTTCCATGGACTCGGCCTCGTCTCTCCGGGCGGAAGGCGCTCTTTCGCGGCCCTCCACCCCATGCAACCTGCCCCCAAATAGAACACGTTGCGTGCCAAATCCGTCCGCCGTGCGCAACCCCAGCAATGGCAGCCACTTTCGCGAATTCCGTCTCGTGCCGTGGTCTCCTGCCGTTGCGGGAATTTTTCCCGTTCCGGGAACGGCTCCGCGCCGCGCGATCCGTAACTGCTGATTTCTCCGGTTGTTGGCGCATTTCTCCCTTTTCGGCACCGTCCCTCCGCGATTCCCGAAATCGCACGCTCTACAATGACCCCATGCCCGATTCGTTTTTTCGCGCCGAAGGCCGCGCCCCCGGCCAGTTGCGTCCCGTGCGCCTCACCCCCGGCTATGTCCAGGTCCCCGAAGGCTCCGTTCTCATCGAAGCCGGCCACACCCGTGTCCTCTGCAACGCCACCGTCGAGCAGGGCGTTCCCGCGTGGCTCCGCTCAAGCGGACGCGGCTGGGTCACCGCCGAATACGGCATGCTCCCCCGCGCCACCCTCACCCGCACCCCGCGCGAGGCCGAACGCGGCAAGATCGGCGGCCGCACCCACGAGATCCAGCGCCTCATCGGCCGCTCCCTCCGCGCCGTCGTCGATCTCCAGGCGCTCGGCGAGCGCACCGTGGTCCTCGACTGCGACGTGCTCCAGGCCGACGGCGGCACGCGCACCGCGGCCATCACCGGCGCCTGCGTCGCGCTCGCGATCGCTTTCAATCGCATGATCGCCACGGGCGCGCTGAAGAAGTCACCGCTGAAGCAGCTCGTCGCCGCCACCAGCGTCGGCATCGTCGAAGGCGCCGTGCTCCTCGACCTCGCCTACGAGGAAGACTCCCAGGCGGAAGTGGACATGAATCTCGTGATGACCGAAGATCTCGGCCTCGTCGAAGTCCAGGCCACCGCCGAGCGCCAGGCCTTCCCCCGCGCGCGCCTGCTCGAAATGATGGACATCGCCGAATCCGGTATCCGCCAGCTACTTGATCTGCAACGCGCCGCTGTCGCCGCCGCGCAGAGCTAGCCACACTCGGGCGGCCCATTCAAGCCCGGTGTTGGCTTGAGTGGGGCAGCAGAATCCCATCCCGCCGTTTATGGCCCCACGCACGCGAAGTTCGCCGCGTCGTTCGGATCCCCCGTCCCCGAGTAGCGCGCGACCTTCGGCCACGCGCACAGAGGCCGCGTGAAAACCGTCTTCATC
>JASIAO010000221.1 GCA_030041955.1 Acidobacteriaceae bacterium
AGGCTGGACGCACGGCGGAGGCGCGGGCGTGGCTTGCGCGCGCTTACGGGTTTGCGCAGCGGGACCACGCGTTCTGGATGGGCGCGGCCATGCGCGCCGGCGATACGGGACTGACGAGGTACTGGGATTTCGGGGAGGGTCCGGTGCCGGAGATGGGCGACGATCCGACATACTATCGCACGGTGATTGGCTGGCTACTGGCGCATCCAGCGGTGCATACGGATTACCTGGTGGACGGTCCGGCGGCGCCGGTTCGCGCGGACTGGGCGAAGCTGGCGGCGACGAGCTGTGATCCGGAGACGTCGGCGATCTGCGCGCGCGAGCACGTGGGAACACACTGGCTGACGAAGGATTTCTACAAAGGCGATCGGGCGATGCGCGAGTCGGGCTTCGATACATCGTTTCGGTTTGGGCCGTTTAGCGGATCGACGCAGGATTACGCGCCGGTGGGGCTGAATGCGCTGCTCTACAAATATGAGAGCGATCTGGCTTGGATGGCGCAGCAACTGGGCCGCGCGGACGACGCGAAACAGTGGACCGCGGAAGCCGAAGCGCGGCGCGCCGCGATGGATCGGTATTTGTGGGATCCGCATCGGGGCATGTATTTCGATTACGATTTTGCGACCGGTCAGCACTCGACTTACAACTATCTGACGACGTTTTATCCGCTGTGGGCGGGCGCGGCGAGCGCGGAACAGGCGCGGCGGGTGGAAGCGAACCTGGGATTGTTCGAGAAAAAGGGCGGCCTGGCGATGAGCACGACCAATTCGGGCGAGCAGTGGGATCTGCCCTACGGATGGGCGCCGACCACATGGCTGGCGGTGAAGGGAATGTCCGATTCCGGAGACACGAAGGACGCGTTGGCCGTCGCGCGCGCCTTCACCAGCACCGTGCGCGACAGTTTTCGCCGCGATGGAACGATCCACGAGAAATACAACGTGGTTACCGGGTCGTCGGAGGTCCAGATAACGGCTGGATACCACCAGAATGTCGTGGGCTTCGGCTGGACGAACGCGGTTTATCTGGAATTGGAAGAACTCCTCAAGCGAGGGGCGTAGCTTGAGCCGGCGGCCGTGCGAGTCCGGGGATTCTGACTCCGGCAAGACGGAACGTTCGGCCTTCTTCGATTTCCGTTTACGTCAACGTTTCTCGGTTTGACCCAAGCAATACGGTGTTGACAGGCTATTTTCCTCCAGCATAGGATAGTTCCGCTCGTGAGAACGTGTACGTTAACGCCACTCATCGGAATTTTGCGATTGGAGGAGCCCGCGTGAAGCGCATTCGGCCGTCGTTTCCTGCCGGAGTCGGTCTGCCTGCTTTGGTGTGTCTTTTGGGTTTCGCAATCACCGGTAAGGCACAGGCCCAAACCGTGACCGTGGACGCCGCCATGTCCAATCAAACGCTCGAGGGATGGGGCACGTCGCTCGCATGGTTTGCCAATGGAACCGGAGGCTGGACGAACAATCAGAAGTATCAGGCGCTGATGCGGGATCTTTTCAGCCCATCGCAGGGGCTGGGTCTGACCTATCTGCGGTTCAATATCGGCGGCGGGGACGACCCAAAGTGCGGGCAGCCTGGACACTACGTCTGCATAGAGTACCCGCATGCCGACCCCGGGTACGAGCCTGAGCCGGGAGTTTACGACTGGAATCGAGACCAGAATCAACGCCGCGTTGCGCTTTCGGCTCTTGGATACGGCGCCGATCTCATCGAGGCCATCTCTTATTCCGCGCCTTACTGGATGACGATCAGCGGCACCAGCCAGGGCGGCGTCAACGGCGCGGATAATCTGGCTCCCCAATACTACGGGAGCGGACCGGGGACATTCGCCGACTACTTGTCGACGGTTAGCCGGCATTACGCTCAGCTCGGAATTACATTTCATCATATCGATCCGATGAATGAACCCGGCCAGTCCTGGTGGGTCGCCGGCGACGGCAAACAGGAAGGTTGCGGATTCGACCCAAGCCACCAGGAGACGATGATTCAGGACATGGCCGCGTCGCTCGCCAGCAAGAAACAGGTGACGCGGGTGGCCGCCATGGATGAAAACTGGGAGGGGCCCTACGTCAATTACGGTGCGGACACTGCGACGGAGTTCTTCGATTACGATCCCACGACGAAAAGCCAGATCGACGCGCTTAACACGCATGGCTACTCCTCGTCGGTGGGGAGCGTAACGCTGGCAACCCTCGGCCAAAACTTCGGCAAGCGCACCACCGTTTCCGAGTGGGGCAGCGCCGACCTGACCGGGCAGGACCTGTCGAACCAGCTTCTCGTCGACATCTATGAGACCCGGGCGGTTGCCTGGTCGATCTGGCAGCCGGATTGGCCCGGGCTAACGACCATCGACTACTCCGGACAGAATTACCAGCTGAACGAGGCTTATTACGTTTACGGCAATTACACGAAGTTTGTCCGGCCAGGATATCAGTTTCTGGCGATCTCCGATCCGAATTCGCTGGCGGCCTTTTCTCAGCGAAGGGGAAAGCTGGTCATCGTCTCGCAGAACTGGACAACGAGTAACCGCACTGTTGACTACTCCCTGGCAAACTTCTCCAAATTGGGCCTGGAGGCCACAGTGCACAGAACCTCGGCAACTGAGAATCTTGCGCTTGTGGGAACCGTGGCGATCTCCGGAGGCAAGTTCAGTTACACGCTGCCGCCAAACTCGGTGACGACTTTTGAAATTTCGGGTGTGTCCTATGCACCGCCCGCCCAGGTTGTCGACGCCAGCGCGCAAGGCACAGGCTTGAATGAATTCGACTACAGCGGCGACTGGCATCAAAACTGGAACTATGGATGGACGAATTCTCCGGTTGAGTACTCGAGCAATTCCACGGACAGCTATTACCTCTTTCAATTTACGGGCCAGCAGGCGCGCGTTTACGGTTCGTTGGCGCCGCAGAACGGGATTCTGGCCTTCTCGGTCGATGGCGGCGGCGAGACTTATTTTGACGCTTACTCGGCCCGGGAAGAACACGGAGCTTTCCTCTTTGCAACACCCAACCTGGACTACGGCCCGCACACTCTGAAAGTGCGCGTGACCGGGTTGAAGCACCCGTATTCGCGGAGCTTCAATATTTCGGTAAGCAACATCGACGTCGTCGCGGGCGGCACGTCGCCTGGCCAGGGTATCTACCGGATCGTAAGCGTCGCCAATGGGCAAGATCTTGAAGTTACCGGGGCGAACCAGGGAGACGGCGCGCCCCTCGGCATGTACGACGACATTGCCGGAGCGTTAAACGAACATTGGAACCTGCTGGCGGTCGGGGATGGATCTTACCGGATCGTCAACGTGAACAGCGGCTTGGATCTGGAAGTCAATGGCGCAGCCACTTACAACACCGCACTGATTAACCAGTGGCAGGATAGCGGCTCAGGAGCGACCAACGAACATTGGTATGTGGTCCCTGCCGTTACCGGCTATCGCATCGTGAACGTGAACAGCGGGCTGGATATGGAGATCGATGGATCGAATGGAAATATCGATCAATATGCGAATTATCCAGGGGCAACGAATGAGGAGTGGACGCTGATTCCTGTGTCCAACTGACGAAAGGTCTGTCGGTCGGAAGCCGAAAGGACCGCCCGGTGTTGTTGAAGCACAGTGACAACAAGAACCGGAGTCGGCCCTGTCCTCCTCCGGCCGATTTGTAATCGCGCCGCGAACGTTGTAGCGTCGCATCTGACGCGGTTTCAGCATGAACGTGCCGTGTTGAGGCTCTCCCGGGTCGCCGCTCTCTGCTGGCCGCGTCGACTTGAGTGGATCTGCCTCGAGGCAGAGTGACGCTGGAGCCGCGTGGACAGAAACATGCCTCACATTCCTTCATCGCGGGAACGCCGCGCACTCGGCCAGGCGCAACGCTCGCTATCCTCAACGATGATTAGGGCGTTATTCCTGAGCGCCCAGGTCGTGCGCTCTGCATGGTGCCAGGAACCCTGGTAACAATCCCCTCGGTTATTACGGTTTGGACAAGGATTACGCTAAGGCCATAGCAGCTCTGCCATCATCGTGCTACGTTGAGCCCATCCCCGGAAAGATCGGGATGAGAAGCACCTTCGATCTCCCGATAAAATCCTACAGTTCGGCCGCACGACAGAGATTTCGATGAACGCGTGCCGATCTGAGAAAGAGGAACACGATGGTTTCCTCCTGCCTTGATTTCCTGTTTGGATGCGTTCACAAAAATCAAACGCGTCCATTCACGCTCAATAAAACTTGCTACACGGTATGCCTGGACTGCGGCCGCGAGCTGCCGTATTCCTGGGCGGAGATGCGCCCGCTGAAGCGCTCTGAATATGCGAAGAGCGGTTATCGCGCCTGCGAGGAAGTGAGCGCAGCCGCCTGATTCTCAGGCGCACGATGGAACACTTACCTTCAGGCTTCGCCACGCTGTCGGCAAAGCTGCAATTCCCCTTCGTCCCCGTCTGTCCGCTTGTGTTCCTATCAGGAACGTTGTAGCTTCGCATCTGACATAGAGATGCCCCACATTCCTTCATCCCAGGAACGCCGCGCGCTCGGCCAGGCGCGCCGCAAACAGGTCCGCCGCCAGGATCACGCGCAGTGGGACGCCAAGCTGCGCCGCCACGATCCGCTGGAACTCGTTGATGAATCCATGCGGGGGCGGGTCGCGTCACTGATTGCGCTGAAGTACGAGCGGATGCTGACTTCGCCGTTCGGGTTCTTCCGCGGCGCGGTGCCGGCAATGGCCGCGGACCTGGCGCTGCTGCCGCACACCGGCATCGTGAACCAGATTTGCGGCGACGCGCACGTGCGCAACCTGGGCGCGTTTGCGGCGCCTGACGGCCGGCTGGTCTTCGACATCAACGATTTCGACGAAACGATTCGCGGGCCGTTCGAGTGGGACCTGAAGCGTCTGGCCACCAGCCTGGTGCTGGCCGGCCGCGAGACGGGCGCGAACGATATGCGTGAGGCGGTGCTGCGCTTCGTGGCGAGTTATCAAAAGCTGATCGGCACGCTGGCGAGGATGCCGGTGATCGACGTGGCGCGCTATCAGGTGCATCGGCTGCAGCGAATCTCGCCCGTATCGGACGCATTGCTGAAGGC
>JASIAO010000023.1 GCA_030041955.1 Acidobacteriaceae bacterium
CAGCCGCAGCGCACACGCCATCCCCGCCGGCCCGCCGCCCACAATCACCACGTCCGCCTCCATCTGCGGACGCTCCACGCCTTCAATTGGTTTTCGAAAATGGATCATGAGGACTCGCCGTCCAGGCGGACGCGCCTTCGGCGCACGCCGGACTCACCGTTCTAGCTGAGATGCGCGTTCCCGCGCAACTCACCAACCACACGCATCCGCCGCTGTTCGCTGGCCGGTTCTATGCTAACCGGACCTTAGCTGACCGGCGTTTAGCTAACCGCCTCTTAGCTGCCTTTGGCTTTCTTGACTTCTTCCGTCAGCGCCGGCACCACCTGAAACAGATCTCCCACCACAGCCACATCGGCAATCTCGAAAATCGGCGCCTCCGGATCCTTATTGATGGCCACAATTGTCCGCGATCCCTTCATCCCCACAATGTGCTGGATCGCCCCGCTCACGCCCATCGCGATGTAGAGCTTCGGCGCCACCGTCTGCCCCGACGAACCAATCTGCCGATCGATAGGCAGCCATCCGTTGTCGCAGATCGGCCGCGATGCCGCGACCTCGCCGCCCAGCGCCGCCGCCAGGTTCTCCGCCAGCGGCATATTTTTCTGCTCCCGGATCCCGCGTCCGACGGCAATGATCACCTCCGACTGCGTCAGATCGATAGCTTCCTTCGCTTCCTGGAAAACCTCATGCGGCGTCACCCGCGCCGGCGCATCGGACACCGCCGCGGCCACGGTTTCGATTACCCCGCTGCCGCCTTCCGCCTGATCCCCGCGAAACGCCCCAATCTGGATCGTCGCCATCCACGGCGCGTCCCCGCCAAACGATACATCCGCAGCAAATTTCCCCTGGAACATCTGCCGCGTGAACAGGAGCTTCCCGCCCTCGTACTTATATGCCGTTGCGTCCGAGATCAGCGTCCGATCCAGCGCCAGGGCCAGCCTCGGCGCAAAATCCCGCACCTGATACGTGTGCGGAAACAGCACCAGCTTCGGCTGCTTCTCCTGAATAAACGCTTTCAGCGCGTAGACATACGCGTCCGACGTGTACGCCGCCAGCGCATCGCCCTCGAGCGCGTACACTTTGCCGACCGCCTTCGCCGCCAGTTCCTGCGCCAGCGCCGTAACGCCGCTGCCCGGGAGCACCACTTCCACCGGCCATCCCGTTTGCTTCGCAATCGCCTGCGCGGCCGCGATCGTCTCAAACGAAACCCGGTTCAGCTTGCCGTCCCTCTGCTCCGTCACCACCAAAATCAGGTCTGCCATAACACACGTTAGGGGAGCCAACCCTCAGCTCCCCCTCATCTCCTCAAAATGTTTTTCGACCGTCGCTACGAGTCGCGAGCTACCAGCTACCGCCTACACCCTGTTCCCTAAACTCTAATCCCTGTCCTCAGTACTCGTGCACCCGCCCGCGCCGCAGATACGTCCCGTAGATTCCGAAGATCACCGCCAGCAGTCCCGCCAGCACGTTGTAATAGAACATCGGATGCACCCAGCCCGGCCCGTACGTCAGGTCCTGCCCAGTCCAAACCAGCAGCAGCACGGCGAAGAACGCGAACTGCCCCGCCAGCACCTGGCACGTCAGGCCTCTGCGGCGCCGCTTGTCCAGCGCTTCCACCTGCGCCGGGGTCAGATTCCGTTCGTTCGCGGGGATGTTCATGTTCGGCATCGTGTGTCTGCTCCTCCGTTTCGTTGCGCCCCATTATAACGATCAGCGCCCTGCGTGCGCTCGTCTGATCACTGGTCACTGATAACTGATCACTGTTTCTACAGCGCTCGCGCCTCGTTCTTCAGGTAGTCCACCAGCTTCTTCGCCACTTCGCCCGCCGGCCCTTCCAGTTTCCGCGTCTGCTTCTGGCTGCCCGGCACGTACAGCTTTTCGATCTTCTGCATGTGCTGGCTCAGTTTGCCTTCAATCTCCGCCCACGTCACCTTGCGCAGTGGCTTCATCTTTGCCTGCTTGATCCCGATCAGCGTCGCATACCGGAGCTTGTTGATCCCGCTCTGAATCGTCAGCACCGCCGGCATCGTCATCTCAATGTGCTGATAATGTCCGGCCTCCAGTTCGCGCTTCAGCTTTAGCCCCGTGTCCGTCTTCTCGATCCCGATAATGATCGTGGCGTGCGGAATCCCTAAAATCTCTGCCAGCAGCACGCCCGTCTGCGCTGCTCCAAAGTCATCGGATTGCAGCCCCGTCACGATCAGGTCGAAATTCTCGCCCGCAATCGCAGCTGCAATCGCTCGCGCCGTATTCGCGGCATCCAGTTGCGCAAAGCGGTCGTCTTCCAGATGAATCGCCCGGTCCGCGCCCTTCGCCAGCGCCTCCCGCAGCACCTGTTGCGACCGCGCCGGACCCGCCGTAATCGTCGTCACTTCGCCGCCGTGCTTTTCTTTCTGCCGCAGCGCCTCTTCCAGCGCGTAAGCATCCGGCTCATTCGTCTCCCAGGAAACGTCGTCGCGAATCCACGTCGCCGCCTCATTCAGCCGCAGCGGCGCATCCTTCTGCGGAACTTGCTTGATGCACACAAGTATCTTCATGGCCACCGCAAAGTATAACGAACCGCATGGAGATGCGGAAAACCGGCCGCGGGCCACGCACTTGCCGTTCGTCATCAACTTTTAATTCAGGATGTTCACCCGTTGCCAGGCGCTCGCTCGCGCCATCGGCGCCGTCGAGGCCGCACTCCAGCACCTGCCCGTCCCCGCCAACGACCGCATGACGCAACGCTACCGCGAAGAAGCCCCAACCCTGCAAACCCTGCTCGGCCACGACGAACGCCTCGTGGGCCAGTGCGAGCTCCTGCGGTCCACGGTCAGCGGCCATAACGCAGCAATGATCCTCGAAAAGACGCCCGACCTCGAAGCCGGACTCGAAGCCATTCGCACCACCCTCCACAATCGCGAGCTGGTGCTGCACAATCCGGGGTAATCGGACGGCTACTCCTGCGGCACCGTCAGCTTCGTTCTTTGCGCCGGCTGTGGCGCGGAATTCGTCCCACTCCCATCGGCGGCCTGCGCCATCGACACCAGCTCCGACTTGCGGTACGCTGGCGCGCTCACATAGCCGTGAATGTGATTCTTGCTGATATCGTTGATCACCACTTCAATCGGCTGCTCGCTGTCATCCCCGTAGAACATCACCGGCTGGTCCAGGTTCACGTGTTTCTGTGTCAGGCTGCGGTCGTCCACCAGCAGTTGCAGGTCGGCGTACTGGTGCTTCACGTTTGCCTTCCGCAGGCTGACGCCCAGCGGACCCTCCCGCTTGAACTGCTTCTCCTTCTGCAAATCGAACTCGAAGTAGTTGCGCTGACCTCTCTTCTCCAGCACCACCAGCTCGTCATGGTTGCGCGCGATATTCCCGCTCAGCTGCGTGGTGGTATTCGCAAGATCGCCGCGAGTCGCCGCGATCTCCTGCTGCTGCTCATCGAGCTGAGCCTGCATCCGGGTTAGCCGCCGGTCCAGCAGCGGACGGCCCGCGCGCGGCTTGCCTACATGGCGCACGATCGGCCGCTGTGACTGTGCGACCGCCGGCTGCTGTGAGGCAGCAGACTGGGCGGCCTGCGCCAGCTCGCTCGCCTCCAGCGATTTGACCGCAGCCGTCAGGTGACTTACCTGGCTCTGGGTCGCAGTCAGTTCCGCGCTCATTTGCTGGTTTTCAGCGGTCAGATTCGTCGCCGCATGATGCTCATAAATCGCGTAGCCGAAACAAGCCACCACGAGCACCGCTGCCACGCCCACAGCAAATACCCGCCGAACCATCGGGGACATCGTTTCCAGCTCTTCCATCGGAGAGTCTTCCATTAGTGCCTCCGCAGACATAACCGCGCCCTCGGCTGCAGCACGCCCCGTTCCATATTTCCTGGGCGGAACACATTGAGTAGATGACACTTAGTCTCTATTAGCAATATAGTTAACAGAAGAAATTTCCTCACCGCGGAAAATTTGCCTACCCGGGCGGCCTCATAACCAGGAAGCCCGGGTGACTGTAGGTCACGCAGCCGGATCCTGTCGTTAACCGACGAACCTGTGGTTCCACGTCCATCGCTCCGCACGAAATTCCCAGGTGCTCTTACGTTTCAAATCGAGAAGTTAAGACCGCGTTATGTGCCAAAGAGGCGCATCAGGCCGGCAGGCGGCAGCTCCGGGGCGAGAAACGCGAGGGAATCGGCAAAAGAGCGGGCAACCGCTTCGGCAGCCAGGTAGCCGCTGCGGGTCGCGCCTTCCATGGTGGCGGGCCAGCCGGTGGCGGTCCAGTCGCCGGCGAGGAAGATGCCGGGCCAGGGGCTGGCGGCGGTGGGACGCCGACGGTCCAGGCCGGGGCGGACCGAATATGTGGCGCGGACTTCTTTGACGACGGCGGCTTTGAGGAGGTTCGCGGAGGTGACAGCGGGGAAGAAGAGAGCGAGCTCGCGGAGGGCGAGGTCGATGATCTGCTGGCGGCTCATAGGGACAAGACTGCGCGAGGCGCTGACGACGAGCTCAAGGTAACTGGCTTCGGCGCCGCGATGCGCGGGCTGGAGCAGCGACTTGTTGAACAT
>JASIAO010000222.1 GCA_030041955.1 Acidobacteriaceae bacterium
GGCGCACCTTTACGCCGGAGGAGGATCAGCCTGGCGGGCATCACGTCGCGCTGCTGACGTGGAGCCTTTATGAGCGCCGTTTCGGAGGATATCCATCCGTGCTCGGTCAGCAGGTTCGCCTCGATTCCGTTCTCTATACCATCGTCGGCGTACTGCCCCGCTGGTTCGATTATCCCAATGCGCAGGTGCAGATTTGGGTTCCGTACGCGCAAATCTTTACTGCCGAGCAATACGCCAGCCATAGCGGTCATCAGAGCCACGTCGTAGCCCGTTTGAGACCGGGCGTGAGCGCCGTGACCGCGATTCAGCAGGTGACCGCGCTGCAGTACCGGATTCATCTGGCGCATGCCTCCGAGCCGGTCGCGGAAAGCGCTGTTGTCCGCCCCATCCTCTCCGATGTGGTGCAGCACGTGAAGACGCCGCTGCTGGTTCTCATGGGCGCGGTCCTCTGCATGCTGCTAATCGGATGTCTGAATGTCTCCAATCTGCTCGTAGCCCGCGGCGCAGCCCGCCGCAAAGAAGTCGCGGTGCGCGGCGCTCTGGGCGGTAGCCGCCTCACGCTCATCCGCGAGCAGATGATCGAGAGTTTGCTGCTCTGCTTGGCCGGCGGCTCTCTCGGCCTGTTGCTTTCGGTCTTTGCTACGCGCTGGCTGGCCGGCAACTGGCAGGAGCTGCCCCGCGCGGAGACCATCCATATGGATGGTTCCGTGCTGGCATTCACCGTGGGCCTGGCGTTTTCCGCCGCGTTGCTCGCGGGGCTGCTGCCTGCCATTTCCTCCACCGGGAAAGACGTTCTCGCCTCACTGCAGGAAGGCTCGCGTGCCATCGGCGGCAGCCTTGGCAGGCTGCGCATGCGCCAGATCATGCTGACCGCCGAAATCGCGCTCACCGTCATCCTTCTGGTGGCTGCCGGTCTGCTCTTCCGGAGCTTCATGCGCCTGCGCAGCGCCGACCTGGGCTGCGCGACCGATCATGTGCTCAACATGCGCTACGACCTGCCGGTGAAGCAATACGACACCCCGGCAAAGGTGATCACCTTCCATGACGCGCTGCTCGAACGCGTGCGCCATTTGCCTGGTGTGCGCGCCGCGGGTCTGGTCTCCACGCCCCCTGGCGGAGGCTACGGAGGCGACGATGTCTTCACCATTCCCAGCAGCCCCACGGAGAGCAACTATCGGCTGCAGGATGACGCCCTGATTCGCACGGCCGATCCCGGCTACTTCAGCGCCATGCAGATTCCGCTCATTCGCGGAGAATTCTTCACGGACAACGAACGTCTCTCCAACGATCATTACGTCATCATCAGCAAACAATTCGCTGACCAGTTCTTCTCCGGCCAGGATCCGATCGGGCAGTTCATCAGCGTCACCTGGGACGACCCGAAGCCAGAAGGCTACAAGATTGTCGGCGTGGTCGGCGATACGCTCTACGATGTCTCGCAGCCGGTGAAGGCGACGATGTACTTTCCCATTCTCTCCGGCAACCCCGATGTTGCGAGTTACGCGACGCTGATGGTGCGCACGGGCAGCGACCCGCTCGCGTTCTCGCTGGCCATTCAGAAAATCTTTGCCGCGCTCGATCCGTCGCTGGCGGTCGCCGATGTGCTCACGCTCCAGCAGGTCGTGGGGCGATCCACGGGCACGGCCAGCTTCAGCGCAAACCTCCTTCTGGCTTTTGCGGCGCTTTCTCTGCTGCTGGCCGCCGTGGGCCTCTACGGCGTGCTCTCGTATCTGGTCACGCAGCGTTTAACTGAGATCGGCATTCGCATCGCGCTGGGGGCGCAGCGTGGCGAAATCCTGCGCCTGGTCATGTTCGACGGCCTGCGTCCCGTGCTGGTGGGTCTGGTGCTCGGGCTAGGCGGGGGAATTGGCGCCGGTGCGGTTATCCACTCTCTGCTCTACCACACCCAGCCGCTGGATGGCGTGGTGATCGCGGGCATGATGGGAAGCCTGCTCATCGCAGCGACCGCCGCATGTGTGGTGCCGGCGCTGCGTGCGCTCAGCATCGATCCCATGCAGGCGCTGCGAACACAGTAAGTGACTCCGGCTGAGCAGTGGGTGGTCCGCCTATACTGGCCTCATGAGGATCGAGCCGTTCATCCTCCAGGGGCGCCACGTTCGCCTTGAACCCCTGGACCTCCGTCACGTTAAAGCTCTCACTGCTGCCTCCGCCGAAGACTCCGAACTTTACCGCTGGAGCGCAGTGCCGGTCGGCGGCGATGCTGTTCAGTCCTACGTTGAATCGGCTCTGACCGCCCGAGCGGCCGGGACCACCGTGCCCTTCGCCACTGTTCGGCTCGCCGACGGCCGCACCATCGGCTCAACCCGCTATTTCGATCTGGAATGGTGGTGCTGGCCCGGCGGCCAGGCGCGCCGTAGCCGTACCGCGCCCGATGCCTGCGAGATTGGATACACCTGGCTGGCGGCCTCCGCGATCCGCTCAGCGATCAACACCGAGGCCAAGCTCCTGATGCTCACTCACGCCTTCGAAACCTGGGGGATGGTCCGCGTGTGCCTCCACACCGACGAGCGCAACGCCCGCTCCCGCGCCGCCATGGAGCGCATGGGTGCACGCTTTGAAGGCATCCTGCGCTCGCACCGCCTGGCCGCCGACAGTATCCCGCGCAATTCCGCCCGCTATTCCATCGTCGCTGACGAGTGGCCCGAAGTGAAGCGCGCTCTGGCCGCGAAACTGCGGGATTAACTCGCCATCCCCAGTCCTACCAGGTTGGCTGCGGCGATGATGAGCGCCATCCCCGCCCACAGCAGACGCACCGGACGCCCGCGTGCGGCGCGCCATTCACCCAGCGCCAGGCCGACTATGCCGCCGAAGAGCACGTAGCCGCTCATGTGCAGCATCCAGTTGACGTAGCCCAGGCGGACGGGGATGTTTGCGGCGCCCCATGCGTAGAAGAAAAACTGCAGGTACCAGAGAATCCCGCCCGACGCGGCCATCGACGCATTCCTGGCGAGCGTACGCGTGGGCTGCGCCAGATCGCTGCGCAGCGAAAGCTCGCGCCGAAACGCAAGCCGTCCGAAACAATACGCAAAGTTGACGAGTGCTCCCCCGCCCATGATGACGACGTAGCTGGGCAGCGCCGCGTACAGCGGCCGAACCCCCGCGTGCTGCGCAGCCACGGTCATGGGGCGCGCGGCGTCGATGGCGAACGACATCCCCGACGAGAAAATCCCGCACAGCACCGCCAGCACCAGGCCTTTGGTGAGATTGAACTCGCCGGTGCGCAGGCCCAGGCGCCGCTCCTTCTGGTGGCCGGCCCATGAGACGACGGCGATCCCGGTGAGCGCCAGCAGAATGCCGGCAAGAGTGAACCGTCCCGAGGTTGTCGTGAGCAGGCCGAGGCGTTGCCCATGCACCAGCGGAGGAATGAGCGTTCCCACCACCAGCGTGACGCCAATCGCGACTCCGATGCCCAGCGACATGCCGAGCCAGCGCATGGTCAGTCCGTAGTTCACGTTGCCGATGCCCCACATGCACCCGAAGAGAAACACGCGCAACAGCACGTTGCCGGGCACAGCCGCATAGAAGGCGCGGAAATTGGGCAGCAGAACGAGTGCGACCGAGATCGGCAGCAAAATCCAGGAGAAAATCCCCGCAACTGCCCACGTCGTCTCCCACGACCACCGCTTGACCTTCTCGATGGGCGCGTAGAATGACGCGGCCGCGGCAGCGCCGACCATGTGCCATCCGATGCCCGCGAAAATGCTGTTCATTGCAGAGCCCTTTTCTGGGATATGAGCGCGGCGTAGCGCGCTATCTCGCGCGGGGCTGCAATGTAGGAGGGCGAGGCCAGCGCGGCGGACTGCACAGCGAAATTACCGATTGTGGAGCTTTCCTGCGCGCACGCCTCCACCGGCAGCCCCGTCGCGGCTTCGGTCAGCTCATTCAGAAACGCATTCCGGCTGCCTCCGCCAACGATGCAGATGCGGCGCGGGCGCGAGCCGGTGAGCCGCGTGATCTCGCGCAGCGTGTCGGCATAGCGCGCGGCCAGGCTGTGAAAGATGAGCGCGGCAAATTGCGGCGCGGCCTCCGGCGACCCGGGCAGGGGAGCCACTCCGCGGCTCGCACGTTGCGCATTGATCCGCGCGGGCACGTCGCCTGGAGGAATGAGGGCGGGATCGTCGAGATCGATCAGCGCATCGGACACGGAAAGGCCGGGCGCGGGCAGGTTACGCGCTGCGGCAATGAGCTCGTTTATAGCCCACGCGCGCTTCGGCTCCCAGGTTTTCAGGCATTGCTGCAGCAGCCACATGCCGGCAATGCCGCGATGGAAGAGAATCTGCCCGTCGGCCGCGCCCAGGTTGGTGAATCCCGCGGCGCAGGCTTCCGGCGTTCGCAGCGCCCTGGGCTGGAGCATGCCCACCAGCGACCAGGTGCCCGAGCTGAGGTACGCCCACGGTTCCTCGCTGCCGGGGATGCCCGCGATGGCCGACGCCGTGTCGTGGCAGGCCGGCGCGATCAGCTGCGTGCGCGCAAAGGCGGGAAGGCTGCGGAGATCGGGACGCAACGAGCCAAGCACGGTACCCGGCGCGATCAATTCTGGTGCAGCGGCGCGGTTGAGGCCAATCAAGGAGAAGATTTCGTCGCACCACCCCCGTTGGCCAGGCGCGATGAGCGCCGTGTGCGTGGCGTTGGTTAGTTCAGCTATACGCGGCGCGCCGAGCCAGTGCAGAATGTACTCCGGCAAACTGACCCAGGGCGCGGCGTCGTTGCCGGCGAGCTTGTCGGCGTAAAGCTGATAGATCGTATTCAGGGCCTGAATCTGCACGCCGGTGCGCGCGTAGAGCTGCGCAGCAGGCAGCACAGCATGAACCGCAGCCATGGTCGATTGCGTGCGCGAGTCGCGATAGCAATACGGCGGCGCGAGCGGTATTCCGTTTGGATCGAGGCGAACGTAGTCGACGGCCCATCCGGTAACTCCGATCGCATCAATCCCTTCGGGCGCGAGGTCGGCGCAGTTGTGCAATGCAACTTCAAGCTCTGTGCAGATGCGTTCGAGATCCCAGCGCAGGCCCGCAGCGCCGCGATCGACGGGCGCGTTTGCGAAGCGCCGGACCATCTTGACGCTTGCAGCGTCGCCCTGCCAGAGGAGCATGGAGACACGGCAGCTTTCCGCGCCCAGATCGACGGCAACGAGCGTTGGCCCGCCGGTCGACGCCGTCACCGCAAAAAGGCCTCGGGCAGGCCGCCATCGACAGGGATGAGATGGCCGGTGGTGCAGCGCGCATGGAGTCCGGCGAGGAAGAGAATCGCACGCGCGCAATCTTCCGGCGTGATTGGCTGGTGCGTGAGCGTGCGCTTCGCGTAAAACGCGGCGAGTCGTTCGCGAAGTTGGTCGTCGCTTGCCGCCGGATCGAAGGCGATGCCATACTTCGTCAGCGAAGCGACCATACGGTCGCGCGGGAACATCGTTGAGCCCTGTACGACGGTCGCGGGGCTGATGCCATTCACGCGAATGTGCGGCGCAAGCGACACGGCCAGCTCGCGGACCAGATGGCTGACCGCGGCCTTGCTCACGTCGTAGGCTTCGCTGCCGCGCTTGGGAACGACGGCATTGGCGGAGCTGGTGAGCACGATGCCGGCATCGAGCTGCTGGGCGGCAAACAGCCTGGCAGCTTCGTCGGCGAGGAGGTAATTCGCGGTGATGTTCAGGTTGAGCGTCGACTGCCACGCTGCGTCCGATTGCGCGGAGGGGAAAATTGCAGCCGTGTTGATGAGGATATCGAGTCCGCCGAAGGCCGCGACGGTCGCGCGCAGCGCTGAAAGGATTGTGTCACGGTTACAAATATCGACGGCGACGGCGGCAATGGCTTCGCGACTCGCTATCGCGCGGGCCTCCTGCGCGGCGGACTCAGCGCCCGCCAGATCACGATCAGCGATCATCACATGCGCACCGCGTTCCGCAGCCTGCAGAGCCGTCGCGCGTCCGATGCCGCTGGCTCCGCCGACGATCAGCACAATGCGGCGGCTCAACTCTTTCTCCGCGGGCTGCCGGCGCAGTTTTGCTTCTTCCAGCGCCCAGTACTCGATGCGGAAGGCCTCTGACGCGGGCAGCGCAACATAATTTGTATGCGTCCGGAAGGCCGAATGCGGCGCGGCCGGTCCGCATTGGGGCACTTCGCCGACGGGCGCGTCGCCGGACAGGGCGGTTGAGCCTTCCATCACATGGATCGCGTTCGTGTAGAATTCCCCGACGATGCGCGCTTCCGTTCTGTTCTTCCCGAAGGAGAACATCCCGATGCCGGGGATGAGTACCACCGCCGGGTTTGGATCCCGCAGGGCCGGCGAGCCGGGCTGTGCGTGCGTCCGGTAGTAGTCCGCATATTCGTCGCGATAGGCGGCGAGCGCGGCATCGATGTTCTGTTCCAGCGCCGCAAGGTCGTCGCGGGGCGCGGCGGGCACAAAGAGCGGGCGAATTTTGGTGCGGATAAAGTGATCGGGGCAACTGGTGCCCAGATGCGCCAGCGCCGCGGCATCGTGAGCATTAACGAAGCGCAGGACTTCGGGCGCATCGCACCACGCGGCAATCACGCGCTTCTGCTGTGAAACGCGGCCACGCAGGATGGGCAGCAGGTCGAGCGCGAGCTCTCGGCGATTTTCGCGAGGCGGTTGCGCTGCGCCGCCAAAGAGTTTTGCGCCGCGGCGTTCGATGGCGCGCTGCACGAACTGGCCAAGGCGATCGATGGTCGTGATGGTGTTCAGGTAACACGCGCGCTGCGTCTCGCCCCAGGTAAACAGGCCGTGCCCGCCAAGCACCAGCCCGTCGCAGCCGGGGTTCTCCTCGACGGCGCGACGGAGCATCAAGCCCAGCTCAAACCCGGGGCGAAACCACGGGACCCACACGAGGCGATGGCCGAATTCGCGGTTGAACTCCTCCATTTTTTCGCGGCCATTCGCGGCGGCGGCCAGTGCAATGCCCCAGTCCGGATGGAGATGATCCACGTGCGGGAAGGGAAGAAAGCCGTGCAGCGGCGTGTCGATGGAGGCGACGACTGGATTGACGCCGAAGGTGCACAGCGGATAAAGATCGACCATCGCATCTTCCTGAGCGACTCCGGGGTATCGCCTTTCGAGCGCGAGCAGCTTATCCAGATACAGCGTGGCCAGACCGTTGCGGCGAAGCGTGCCCAGGTCGCCGCCGCTGCTTTTGACCCACAGCACGCGCGTGGCCTCGCCGGTCAGCGGATCGGGCAGCGTGATCTTGGAACTGGTATTGCCTCCGGCAAAGTTGGTGATGCGCAGGTCAGCGCCGAGCAGGTTGGAGCGGTAGCGGAGAAGCTCCGGCTCGTCGAGCGCAGCGGCGACGGAATCGTCCCAGAGATCGCGCAGGTAGTGGAATGTGGGCGTGGTGATGGTTGCCATAACTGTCCGAGACAAGTTTACCGGGCGGGCAGGCTCATGGGGACAGCGGCACTCAGACGAGCGGCATCTCGGCGACAGGCTTCTCCGTGCCGGACCGACGTGGCCGCAGGCCCCGTCCACGCATGCGAAAGCGGACCACGGTGGCGAGAACGCCGAGCAGGGTGCAGATCTCGACAAAGATTTTGCCGCCGTCCAGCAGATCGGGATGACCGTCTTTCAGGTTCGGGTCGGTGAGGATGCTGTGCAGAAAGATCAGCGCCAGCGCTGGAAAGACGAGGTAATGGAGATTGCGCCAGAGAGGCCGGCCAATGCGCAGGCGGAGCAGGGAACTGATGAAGACGATCAGCAGCAGGTAGAGCGCGGCTGCGCCGGCCAGATTCACCTTGGGCTGCAGCGGCGACGCGATGGGCAGCAGAATGTCGAAGAGCCGGAAATGCGGCGCGTGAATGAAGAGCAGGATCGCCGGATGCGTTAGCGTGAGCGTGATCGCCAGATACGCAGTCCACTGATGCAGCCAGAACAGGTTCAGGCGGTAATGCGGCCAGTTGCGCACGGGGCTGTAGCGCAGAGACATCATCATCCCGAGCAGCAGATTCAGGGTCGCAAAGCCGGTGGCGCCGAGGCCGAGATAAGAGCAGAGATCAAGGAGGGTCATCGCAGATTGGGACGGCCAGGGTTGCTCCAAAGTTTACCAGCGCGGCGGGCGCGTCTGTGCAGTTGGCGCCCTCGGTGAAAAAGAGCGTGCTCTTGTGGCCGGCGATTCCTGTTCGCAAGGAATCGCGCGGGACGCGGGCAACGGCAAAGCTATACTGGTGAATCTGTAACATGCAGTTGACGCTGGAGCGACTGGGAGCACGATGGCCGAGGAAACAGCACCCGAAGAATGCGCGGCCATGCCGACTCCTGAACCCTGCACCGTCGTTGTCCCCTGTTATAACGAAGCGGCGCGCCTGCGCGTGGACGAGTTCGAGCGCTTCCTTGCGAGCCCCGCCAGCGGCTCCATCCGCCTGCTTTTTGTGAATGACGGCAGCAGCGATAATACGCTGGCCGTGCTCCACGGATTGGCCGGGCGATGGTCGGCGCGCGTCAGCGTGCTCGATCAGCAGCCGAATCGCGGTAAGGCCGAAGCCGTACGGAACGGGATGCTCCAGGCGATCGCGTCGGGTGAGGCAGCGATCACCGGGTTCTGGGACGCGGATCTCGCGACGCCGCTCGATCAGATTCACGACTTTCTCGAGCTGATGGCTCAGCGTCCTCAGGTGAACCTGGTGTTTGGCGCGCGGGTGCGCCTGCTGGGCCGAGCGATTCAACGCCAGCCGCTGCGCCATTATCTCGGCCGATGCTTCGCAACGGCTGTGTCCGTTCTCCTCAAGCTTCCTGTCTATGACACGCAATGCGGCGCCAAGCTCTTCCGCGTCACGCCCGAGCTGAGCGCAACGCTGCGCGAGCCCTTTCACTCGCGCTGGATATTCGACGTCGAGATCCTCGCCCGGTACCTCCAGTTCCATGGCGGCAATGCCCGCGAGCTGGAGACGGAGATCTACGAGTATCCGCTGCCGGTCTGGACCGATGTCGCGGGATCGAAGGTGAAGTCGGGAGACTTTCTGCGTGCCTTCGGCGAGCTGGCGACCATCTACCGCCGGCATCTGGCGAAATAAACTGCCAGCTTCGGGCTGCTCTCGTCGCGCGGGCTCACGCTACTGTGGATTGTCCTGTTGTTGCTGCTGTTGCTGCATCTGCTGCTGGCGCATCTGCTCCAGGCGCTGCAGATTCTGCTCCTGGCGCTGTATGTTGTCCTGGTCGCCCGGCTGCATGTTGGGCGGCACGTGCTCGATGGCACCAGGACCATACTGAATCTGGTCGTCCGGCGGCAGATCGTCGGTGGCGGGCATGGGATTGCCGCGCGCCTGGATGGGCGGAGGCAGCGGGTCGCCGCCCTGGGTGAGCACCAGCTCCCGCGGCAAGCCATTGGGCAGCTCGCCTGCCATCACAAAGTTGTACCCCATGCCGGAGAGCAACTCCGTCAGTACGTCGCCGGGATCGCCCGGCCCGTAGACTCCGAAGACGCGTGTGGTTTGCTTCAGACCTTCGATGTCCATCCCGCTGATGCTGGCCACGCGACTGAGGATCTGGTCCAGGTCGGAGTTGTCGGCGTTCACGGTCAGCAGCCCATGATCGAGCTTGATGGTCGCCGGCTGCGCAGGCAGCGCGGTGGGCAATGGCGGTCCCGCGGGCTGCTGTGGCGGGGTTGCGGGCTTCGCCGGTTCAGCGGCCGTTTTCCGCACGGTCGCGTGTGCACGTCTGGCGTGGTGGACGCGATGCGGCGGAGGCGTGGTTGGCGTCTGCGCCGTGAGAGAGATGGTGGCGCAGGTCAGCATGGCCAGGACGATTGCCCGAATTGTCGGACGGGAAACCATTGGAGGCGGGAAAGGAAACCCCCTGCTTTATAAGACTACGAATCGGGCCGGTGCGCTCAAAGAATCCGGTGGAGAACCAAGAAAAATGAAGGATTTCCGCCGGCTTCCAGCGTCCGGAGCGGAATATGCATCTCTGTATGTGACCTGCAACAGCCTTGGATGCTGCGGGACGGGAAGCGGAGAACGTGCGAACGATGAATATGGGACGGATGTTCAGGGCTAGCGGCTGGCTGCTGCTGGCTGCGCTGGCGCTGCCGGCGCTCGGTCAAACATGCACCACGCAGGGGCAGCTCACTTCGGCGGAACGACAGCAGCTCATGCAGGTGGCGGAGACCCTGGTAGGCGAGGTGCAGAGCGGCGATTTGGCAGGTCTGCGCAACAACACGCTGCCGGCTATCGCCAATCAGTTCAGCGGCATTGCCAACTCGGCGAATACGCTGCGGCCGCTGATCGCCCAGGCAGGTCTGACTGTCGACGCGCTGTTTGCCTTCGATGCGCAGCCTTCCGGCGGAGCGGCTCCAGGTGCCCAGTTCTTCTGCTCGCCGCCCAACTCGACCATGACGGTGGTGCTGAATTTCGGCAACAATCTGCCGCCTGGAAAGTACGCGCTGGCTGTCGTGCACGCCACCGGCGTGGAGAAGCCGCAGCAGATTTCGCTGGTGCTGGCGCAGGATGCCGGGCAGTGGAAGCTGGCCGGATTCTTTGCCAAGCCGCTGCTGTTCGCGGGGCAGGATGGCGTGTGGTACTGGAGCCGCGCGCGCCAGTTCGCGCAGCAGCATGACGACTGGGCCGCGTATTTCTACTACAAGATCGCCACGGCGCTGGTGCTGCCGGTGAATTTTCTTTCCAGCCCCAACACGGACAAGTTGCAGCACGAAGCCAGCCAGGTGAATCCGCAGAATCTTCCGACGCAGGCGCCGGCGATGTTCCAGGCAAACGGCAATCAGTACGAGCTTACGCACGTGGACACGACGACAGAGCTGGGCCCGCTGGACCTCGCCATCCATTACAACGCTGACGATGCGCAGGCTGCGCAGTTGCGCAATCCGGCGCAGGCGCGGCAGCAGGTTGTAGCGCTCATGTCCGCGATTCTGGCAACGCATCCTGGGCTGCGCCAGGCGTTTCACGGACTGTGGGTCTACGCGGATCAGAACGGCTCGACCCTTTTCGCGCTCGAGTTGCCGATGAATCAGATTCCCGGCGGCGGAGCAGGCAGCGCTGTCGGCGAATAAAGAAGTCTCCAACTGAATCGGTAAATCTGCGACCGCATCGCTGACTGGCGATGCGTGTTGCCGCCTCTGTGCGCCCGTTGCAGGCGGGAGTATTCCGTTCCCAAATCGGTACTCCGTTGCCGAAGTGTTATTACCTCGGTAACAGAATAACCCCTTCGTGTCATTGCCCCTCAGGTAACTCTCTCTTAGTGTCTCTAGTAACACTCCGAGCAAGAACGCCGGTAACAGACCTTGGCAAGGAGCCTCACCCCGAGGCCGCGCACGCTTGTCTGCACGAATGGTCGGAGGTGCCGGACGGAGCGAATCGCTTCGAGGCAGTGACTTCCAATGAAACGCGTCGCCCACACTCTCCTTGCGCTCGTGATCCTCACAGCGCCCGCCTTCGCCAATGTGATCGTCAGCAGCCCAGGGAACGGAGAAACCGTCAGCTCTCCGGCTACGTTCGCCGCCACCGGAAACACCACAACCTGCGCTCGCGGCGTGGCGTCGATGGGCGTCTACGTCGACAACGAACTGGTCTACGTTGTGGACGGGACCAGCCTTGATGTTTCGCTGCCGTTGGCTGCCGGCGCCCACAATGCCGTGATCGAGGAATGGGATTACTGTGGTGGCGCAACCACGGCCACGGTGCCGATCACGGTTACCGCCCAGGCCGGCGTGTGGGTCACTTCGCCCGCGAACAACAGCACGGTGAGCTGGCTGACGAGCTATGTGGCAACGGCGACCACCGCGTGCTCCAGCGGTGTCGCGGCCATGGGGATCTACGTCAACAACCAGCTGGTCTATGTATCGCCGGGTGGGACGCTTAACGCGCAGGTGAATCTGGCGCCAGGTACCGAGCACACTGTGGTGGAGGAGTGGGACAATTGCGGCGGTGCGAGTACCGCGCCTGTGAACCTGACTGTGACGGGCAGCGGCAATACCCTCACCAATCTGCAGACGGATCAGTGGAACAGCTGGGGTCAGAAGGCGCCGACTTATGCCGACTGCAGCGCCCCATGCTCGGGCATTCAGTGGTCGACGTCGCCGGGTATTCAGGCGCCCTCGCTTACGGGGAACGCGACCCAGTTCAACCTCTCAGGAACCACGCCGTACTCCGACGTGTTGTGGGAAAACCCGCTCATGGGCCAGTTCACGACGCAGGGCATTTCGGATACCAGCCACACGCTCATTCCGTCACTGCATAACTTTACCTACGACGCCTACTTCTATCTACCCAATACCAGCGCCGCCCAGGCGATGGAGTTCGACATCAATATGTTCCTCAACAGCGTGGGGATGTCGTGGAGCACCGAGTGCCGAATCGAAGGCGGCAACGAGTGGGACGTTTGGGACAACGTGAACACCAAATGGGTGCCGACCGGAGTCGCGTGCAATCCAGTGCAGGGCGCGTGGAACCACGTGACCATCAACGTGCAGCGCGAGGCCGACAATACGCTGCGCTATGAGTCGATCACGCTGAACGGCGTCACGGCGAATATCAACCAGACCTTCCCGCCGTTCACGGTGCCGTCGAGCTGGTACGGAATCACGGTGAATTACCAGATGGATGGTGATTACACGGAAGCTTCCTACACCAGCTACTTAGACAAGTTCAGCTTCATGTACTGGTAACCCGGCGAGCGAACGATGAACTGCGCAAGGGTTGTCATTCTGATCGTCTGCCTTGGATTCTTCACTGTGGGTTGCGGCAGCCGCGCGGGGGTGACCGGACAAAATTCGGCTTCCGCCCCCAGCGGCGGGGCCAGCACCGGCACCAGCACCGGCGATAGCGGCGCCACCAGTGGCACCAGCGGCAACGTGGGCACATCCATCACGAACCTCCAGACCGCATCGGGAAACTGGCGGAGCTGGGGGCAGGCGGGGCCGAGCTACGTGGATTGCTCGGCTCCGTGCTCAGAGGCTTCGTGGGAGCAAAAGTTCGGCATTGCCGATCCGTCGTTGAGCGGCGACGCGACCATGTTCGAACTGGACCCAAACGTCCCGTATGCCGATGCGCTGTTTTCGGCGGGGCTGATCGGACAGAACTCGCCGCAGTTACCCGACACGAACCACACGCTGCTGCCCACGCTGCACAATTTCACCTATGACACAGACTTTTATGTCGTAACGCCCGAGGTGACCCAGGCGCTGGAATTCGACATCAGCATGGCCTTGAATACGGTGGACCTGACCTGGGGCCACCAGTGCAACTACCTCGGCGACGGCCAATGGGACATCTGGGATAACGTGAGCGGGCAGTGGAAGCCGACCGGATTTCCCTGCGCTTTCCAGGCGGGCTGGAACCACCTGACGCTGCAGATGCAACGGGAGCCGGACAACACGCTGCTTTACCAGTCGATCACCCTCAACGGAACGACCTTCGTCGTGAACCAGACCTCGGCTCCCGGCGTTTCGCCCGAAGGATGGTGGGGGGTAGCGGCCAACTATCAGATGGACAGCGACTACCAGGGAGCCCCCAGCACCACGTACCTCGACAAGATGACGGTCACGTACTGGTGAGGAGTGGCGCGTAAAGCGTGTAATTCCGACAGACACCGTGACGAATTTTTCGGCCGCAAGAGAACTTTTTGCACAGATCGAAAAAGGCTGCCTGAAATCCACAGAAATAGTGAAAATAAAGCGGATTTTGCTGGCCATCGAATGGTTGCCTGTGTATTATCCACCTAGTAATTCACTGCATTTCTAACTGCCAGAAACAGGGCCCCGAGATCGAGACCCTCGGTTGGGCTTTGCACGAGCGGTACTGTGCACGAGCCGCAAAGACTGCACGAGGGCCACGGTTCCGCCAGGCAAGGGGAAGGTTCTGAGCCTGCTCGCCTGAAGATGCAAAACAGAGGATGTCGAGGTACTCGTCGGGCGCACCGCCCGATGCTCAGACCAGCCCATCAGCAAGAGCTCCAGCAGACGACTCCTTCATGACGTTCAGGGAAGGGGCCAAACGCGGACCTGAATCCCGCCCTGTACGGGCACGAATTCCATCGCTGAAGGCAGATTCATGAAGATAGTCGCTCGCATTTTCCTGGTCCTCACGGTGCTCACTGCGCCGGCGTTTGCAGGTATTACCGTCACGAGTCCCGCGAATGGCTCGACGGTCGGCACCAACGTTCCATTTGCCGCAACCGGCTCCACGACCTGCGCGGCAGGCGTAGCGTCGATGGGCGTCTACGTTAACAACATTCTTAAGTACACCGAGGATGGCGCAAAACTGGGCGTCACCATTGTGCTGCCGGCGGGAACCTACAGCGCGGCAGTGCAGCAGTGGGACTACTGCGGCAGCACTGCCAGCGTCCCGTTGACCATCACGGTGAGCAGCGGCGCGGGGGTCTCGGTCAGCTCGCCTGCGAACGGCGCGACCGTGGCCAATCCGGTCAGCTTTGTGGCTTCGGCCACTTCGAGCTGCGCCAAGGGCGTGGCGTCGATGGGCGTGTATGAGAGCGGAAAGCTGATCTACTCGGTTGGGGGTTCAGCCATCAATACGCAGCTGAGCGTTGGCACGGGCGCGCAGCAGGCCGTCGTGCAGGAGTGGGATAACTGCGGCGGATCCACAGCCACGGCGGTGAACTTCACGGCGACCTCCGGCAATGTGATTTCGCAGATTCAGGGCGCAGCCGGCTGGAACCAGTGGGGCGAGCTGCCCCCGGCCTACGACATCTGCTCGAGCGATCCCTGCGGCGGCGTGAACTGGACGATGACTCAGCACCTCTCCACGAACTCGCTGAGCGGGGACATGGCGGAGTTCAACCTCGGTGGAACTACGCCGTACTCTGATGCGTTGTTCTCGAATCCGGTTATGGGGCAGGGCAGCACCATCCTGCCGGACACAGCGCATACTGTGGTTCCCAACATCCACAACTTCACTTACAACGCCTATGTTTACGTAACCAACGTCGCGATCACCCAAGCGCTGGAGTTCGACGTGAACATGTACCTGGACGGCGCCGGCATGGAGTGGGGCACGATGTGCAATCACCTGGCTGGCGGTGTGTGGGATTACTGGAACAACGTCGATGCCCAATGGGTGCCTACGAGCGCTCCCTGTAACCTGGTGAACGGGTGGAACCAGGTCACGGTCCAGGTGCAGCGCGAGTCGAACAACGATCTGCTCTACCAGTCGGTCACCCTGAATGGCGTAACCTACGCCCTGAACATCACCGTCGCTCCTTTCGCGATCCCGTCCAGCTGGTACGGCGTGACGGTGAACTACCAGATGGACGGAGATTACTCACAGGCGGAGAATACAACGTATCTCGACAAATTCAGCCTGACCTACTGGTAGAAAGCGGCGTGGCGCGGTGAGAATATCCGTCGCGGCGCGCAGGAAAGATCAGGAAGCGACTGGACGGGCAGACTGCCCGTCCAGTTGCGCTTCAGAGGCTGAAATGCCTGAAGAGCCGGCCAGGCGTTCCAACACACACTGCACCACTGCGGCTTTCGCCCGTGGGAGCGGCAGCGGCGGGATTACGGTCAATCCGGCGATCTGCGCAAGCCGCAGATACGCGCGCCGGTTCTCATGCAGGAAATCCAGTGGGTACTCGGGCTTGCGCGTATGCGCCTGTACCGGGTCGGCGTCCAGGATCAGCCCGGCCTGCGGATGCGGCACCAGTGCCAGCAAAACGCGCAGATAACCGCGCGCCGCGGCGTTGCCGAGGTTCAGATTTGCCAACTCGTCGAACAAATAGCGGTCGAAGATGATGACGTCGGCGCCCGAGCGCAGCGCGCGGCCCGCAACGCGGCGCAGGCTCAGCGCGTCCAGCGCATAGAGCCCGAGCCGCACCAGCGTCATGAGCGGCGAGCGCACGTTCTTGTCGCGCCGCTCGATGGGCTTATCCGGCGAGCCCACGCCTTTGTCGCCGCCGAAAATTTTATGCCCTGCGCCTTCGCGGATCGGTTTTAGGGAAGCTGCGTCGTCCCAGAACGTCAGCAGATGGACGCGCAGGCCGGCCCCGCGCAGGTTCGCGCACAAGTTCTCGATCTGCGTGCTTTTTCCGGCGCCGTCGATGCCGGAGAAGCTGACCAGCAACGGCCGGGGCAGGGACACAGAGCTCATTCCGGGAACCTCAGGGTCAATGCGGGCGCGCGGGACTGCCGAGCGAAAGAGCGGCGACCGTCCCGATAGCAATACCTGCGCCAACCAGGAGGCCGACGCGAATGGCCCACTGATGGATGCGGCGCTGCTTTGCGGGTGCGATGGCCGCGCCTGCCGGACGCGAAACCGCCACGCCTTCCGGTTTGATGGCCGGCGCGGCTGCGGTACCGAGAGGCTGGTTGTTATGCGCATTCTGCGTGGCGTTCTGGCTCTGAGCCGGCGCCGCGGGAGGAGATGGTGGATTGGATTGGGTCTGCGCCTGGTTGGCAGGCTGTGGAGCTGAAGGCAGCGGATCCGTTGCCGCCTGGGCCACCGGCATGGCGAGAAATGCCGCCAGCGCGCCCGCAAGCAACCGCTGCAGCCGGGAAATCGAACCGTTCATTCACTTACCCCCGATCGTGCATCGTTCCGGGATTTTTCCTTCGATCGAACCGGCGGCGGCCGGCCAGCAGTCACGCCGCGCTTTCCGCCTCGCTATCGAGGCCGGCAATTTCCAGAGCGGGGGAGATACTCGCGCCCCGCCGCTGGAAGCTGTGTGCCGCCTCAGAGGGCGTGGCATACATTTCGAACAGCCGGTGGACTCCGGCTACCTGCAGAGTGGAGCGGCCGTCGGGACGCACTGAAGCCAGCTTGACGTCGCCATTTCGCTTCATCACTTCTTCGAGACACGAAAGCAGCAGATGAATGGTGGCGTTATCCATCTGCCGGATCCTCGAGCAGTCAAGAACGAGGCGCGGTCTTTCGGTTTCGACATACTGCTGCAGGTTGCGCAGAAATTTTTTTTCCACGGCAGCGGTCACGCGATCGGGCACTTCATGCACGGTCACGGGTCGCAGAGTGATCACCATTTGAATTTCCCTCTCTTTGGAGCTCATAACGTCAACGTACGGCCAAACAAATTACGACAACGTGCAACCATCGTTCCAAAGTCGGGCGGAGCCCTTAGGTTTTGTCGTCCTTGCGATTGGCATTGCTATCCGGAATTCTGAACAAGCCGTTCCAATTCCTTGTCCGGGCGGGCTGAGTTTTGGACGAGCAGCTCCAGTTCCGTTTCCGGACGATAGATTAGATGCTGCAAAAGGTTCTTTCCGTAACGGCTCAAGGTGAGTAAATTTGTCCGATACCAGCAGCACCGGGTCATGCGCGGAGAAAGTCCACACAGGAAACGCAGGTGCTGCACGCGACCCTCCAAAACGGCTGCCACAAAGCGGTGGTTTCCGTCGATGATGGTCATCGGAGCGGACTCGCTGATCCCGATTAGGAGCACCGAGCCGGGAATTCGGTCCTCTTTGGTCAGACGTGTCCGGATCGAGGCGATTTTCTCCAGGAAGGGATCGCCGTTGGGAGGCTGCCGCCGGCGCATCAGCTCTGTCACCTCGGTGATAGCGAACCGGCCCCGTGCGAACCGCAGCCATTGGGCCCGTGGAAAAACCCGGACATGCTCCAGATCGCTTTCGCGGATCTCCGCCTCATACCATTCCGTCTCCGGCGGCAGCTCCTTCCACAGGGAAAAGTGCCGGACGAAGAGCAGAGCGCGCCGCTTGGCACATTCCTGAGGATCCTCGAGGTTCGGAGTCTCCACGAGGGAGCGCAGCGACGCATGGTAGTCGCGGTAAGCGCCATGATCGAAATCGCTCCTCAGGAACTCCGATATGACCTCATCTTCTGAGACGCGCCGCAGAAGGCGAACCGGCCTTGCGCCGGACTGGTCGATGCCGGCTGCATTGTGCAGAGCGTCGAAAAGAAAAGGAATGCCTACGCACAGCAGCATCAGGGACATCAGGACCAGCTGCACCAGCAGAACCTCGCGCAGGGAGGAGTGGTAGCGGTAAATCCCGGCAACCACCGCGAGCGAGAAGCCGAGCTGGATCCAGCTGGTGTTGGCGATCTTGTAGGCCATCTCATACGCGATCACAATCATGCTGAGCGAGAAGACCGTTGTCACAACAGCTTTGAGTGAGAGCAGATAAGGCAGGCCGTGGGGGCCGAGGATGACAAATCCGCCGCCAAAGAACGCGGTCCAGACGGATGGTGGCAGGAACCGCAGGGTCAGCGCCAACGACGAGCCCACTGCCAGCACCAGCAACAGCGAGGTCGCAATCAGCGACAGGCTCCGGCGGTCTTCATGCCGTGCTCCGGCTATTACCGGGAACATGCCGTTCATGATGGCGGCTGCCAAGGCGAACATGACCCGGCCCACCATGGCCACGGCCGCGTAAAGGCCGGCATCGGTGGCGGTAAAGAAGTGTTTCACCAGAACGATGTCCGCGTTGTTGATCAGCATCTGGCCGGAGAAGAAGACCAGGGCCGTCGAGGTCTCGCGCATCGCATACCGCCATCCCAGAGGGTGGGTGGAGGAGTGCGACAGCTTCGGAAAGATGGCGAACCACGCGATGCCCATGGCCGCGGCATTAACGGCAATGACGCCAGTGACGCCGAAGCCCAGCAGAACCGCAACCAGCGACCCAACCAGGCGCACTGCGGCTTCGAGGACCAGGTTGGAGGCAAGAGCCCGAAAACTGTATGCGCCCTGGACCCATCCGCGCCGTGTGCCCAGCGGCACATAAAAGGTGGCGCCGATGGCCAGGAGCACGGTGAGAAAAGTGCCGGGCAGGTGCAGATAATTCGTGATGCCCTGGCGGAAGACCACGATCAGCAATCCGACAAACAGCCCCAGGCTCCACGAGCTGCGATGCAGCGTTCGGTAGGCGGCGCTCTTCGACTCAGCGGACCCTTGCTGCGCTACCACCTTCGCCGTGATCATCTGGAACGAAAACGTGACCGAGGAAACCAGCAGCAGGATGGTGTAGAGCGCGGAGGCGTGGCCGTAATCTTCCGGGCCCAGAAAGCGGGCGATGACGATGTTGTAGCCGAAATTGAGTGCGGCGACGAGCGACGAACCCGACAGCAGGACGACGCTTCCGGCGACAATGCGTGCTTGCAGGGATTTCGGCTTTTGGGTCGGGTTGCTCAACACGTTCATGAGTCTCCAGCTGCCAGGTGTAAGTCCAGACAGCTCCGCAGTGCGCAGAGTTGGGCGAGGACCGCCGGATTTGGCTCAGAGACGCGGAAGAGAAATGCGGCCATTCTGTACCGCGACTACAACATCCGATGCCGAATCAGTCACTCAGGGCTGCTTCAATACCTGTCGATGCGACAACCTCTCGCGTCCCGTCCTGCTTCTAACAACTGTCCATATGATCGGTCGTGGTTGCGCTGCAGCTCTGCTCGGAATTTGGCTGCTCCATGGGTGCCTCGGTTCGTCTACTCCTCCCGTTCATCTCAAGTACCAGGCGAAGGGCAAATCCCCGGAGATTCTGGCCGTTTATGAAGCGTGGTTCGGCGAGCCGAATCACATCGCCGTCGGCTACTCGTCGCACGATACCGGCAAAATCAAGGATCAGATCGACGCCGCGAAGAAGCTCGGCATCTCCGCGTTCGTCGTCGACTGGTACGGCGACCGCGATACCTACGTGGATCTGAGCTACGGGCTGGTGCAGGCTCAGGCCGCGAAGCACCATTTCCACGTGGCCATGATGTATGACGAGACGTCGCAGGAAGACGGCGCCACCGACGAGGCGATCGCCGATCTCACCATGTTCCACGACACCTATCTGTCTCCGAAATCGCCGGGACACGACGCGTATCTCACCTATGACGGCCATCCGCTCATCTTCATTTTTCCGCACGGCCACTACACGGACTGGGACAAAGTCCGCTCCGTGGTCAACCAGTGGAATCCGACGCCGCTGCTGATTCAGGAGAATTCGCCCCGGCAGTACGCGGCCGATTTCGATGGATTTTATCCGTGGATTAATTCCGGCCCGAAGGGATGGACGCCCGACGGCAGCCACTGGGGCGAGCTGTATCTGGACGACTTTTACCAGACCATGGCGGACCACTTTCCCGACAAGATGATCGTCGGCGGCGCGTGGGCGCAGTTCGACGACAGCAAGGCCTCGTGGGGGCTGAACCGGCATATCTCCGCCCGCTGCGGTCAGACGCTCCATGACACCTTCAATTTGTGGAAGAAATTTATCCCCGCGGGACAGGTCATTCCCTACATGCTGGTGGAGACGTGGAATGACTACGAGGAGGGTTCGGCCATCGAGCCGGGCCTGCCCACCTGCGGCGGCGAATCCCCGCCTGCCTCGCTCAAGGACGAGGAATCGCCGGTAGCCACGCCGCAATAGACTGTCGCTGCATACGGACGCCAGCAGCATCGCTGCGGGGCGGCCCCCGCCTGTAATTACGTTGCGATTGGAACTGTGGGCGCGTGCGCTCCGGCCTGAAGAGCTTTACTGCGCTTCAGTCTGGAGGACGCGGACCATCCAGCGCGTCTGCGAAGGCGTCAAAACCGCGACGTAGCGCGCGTGCATCGGCTGCGTCGCCAGCACCTTTTCGCCGTTCATCACCTGCTCGTCGTAATCGACCGTGTCAATAATCTGGATCGAGAGCCCGTCGGGCGAATAGAAGACGATCTGCAGATTGTGTCCGCGCTCCGTGTAACGTGTGTGGATCCCATACTTCGTCTGGTCGGTAATGGTGTCGGTAAATTTCCCCAGCGCCGTACCCGCAAAGTCCGCGCCCAACAGTTGCGCCTGATTCTGGTCGAGCGCCTGGTCCAGGGTCTGCCACGACTCAAGATAATCGCGGATCACCGACGCTTCCGTCAGCTTCTCCAACTGGCGCGAGCCATGAAGATCCGGCGACTGCACCTGCACGTTGGGCTGTTGCGCATGGATCGCGGCTGGCAGCGCCATCGCGCAGGCAAGAGCAAGAATACGGCGCATCAGTGGCCCTCCCAGCGAACTTCATTTCCGGCGACGACGCCGCTGGCGACCGAGATGGTGGCGCCTGGGTGAGCCGGCATCTCCACGCTGGCGATATCGCGCTTGAGCGGCACATCGGCCGTCGATTGCGTGCCGTTGTAGTTCTCGGTGAATGTGACGATGGTGCCATCAGGCACAGGATTCCCGCTGCAATCGCGCACCGGCGCGGTGGCCACCAGCACGTTTGCGCCGTCGGGCTTCGCGCTGATGATCAGATTGCACGGGTCGCCGGGGACTTCTTCGATGATCCGCGTGCTGGAAACGCCTCCGACACTGGCGATAAACTTTGCCGACCCTTCTTTCGCTGCCGAATTCATGCGCGTCCAGGCCACTCCGTTGGCGGAGGTCACGTTGCGGGTCTGGTCGGCGCCGGCCTGGCCGGTGAGATTAAACGCCACGGGCAATGGCTGCGTGATTAGATTGTGATACGCGTCGAAGACGTACGCCGCGCCGCTGATCCCATCCGGCAGGCTGACGGGCAAACGCGACGGCTCGGCCAGAAAGCTGAGTGTTGCGGGCTGATTCGCCGGCGTCACGGTGAGCGTGCCGGCGCTGATCGAGGATCCTGCGTCGAGAACGACAACGTAGGAGCCCGCATCGTACAGCACGCCTGCCGGAAACGAAACGGATTCTCCCAACTGCACGTTTCGGCGCAGCGCCTGCGCGGGTCCGACGATGGTGATGGTGCCCTGGCCGCTGCCACTGGTGGGAATCGAAAACGCGCTGCCGGCGGTTATGTTTTGTGGCAGATTCATGGCCGCGCTCTGCGCGTGCACGAACGGCGCAGCAGCCAGGACGAAAACGGACAGCAGGGATGCGGGCCCCAGTCTCACAGGTAGCTCCCGCCGGTGCTGTACGTGGCCACGATGGTGTGTTCGCTGCCGATCTTCTTCGCCAGGTCCACGGGAACCGGGATATTGAAGTTCACCGGAATCTGCGGCAGCAGAGCGCGATCCATATATTGACCATCGACCCAGATCAACTGGCCGTTGTTGTCGTAAAAGGTGCTGAGGACGTGAGCAAAATTAACTACCTGGCCGCTCTGGTTGGAGACCTGGCCCGACAGCGACGCAGCGCCCTCAGGGTTAAACTTCTGGTTCTGCACTTCGATCACCGGATCGGCCGACGCCGAAACCAGTTCCGCCTGCGGATCCATTCTGATGCTCCCCACCTGCGAAAGATCGACGTTGGGGAAGCGAATCAGGAATGGCGTTACCTGCTTGGGAAGCAGAGTATGGTCGATCATGTCGAAGGTGCCGGCGCTCGCAATCGGCGCGCCGTTCTTGCCGATCAGTGTCGCGCGCACGGAAACCCAGGCTGGAACCACGTCCTGATTGAGCAGTTCGCCCATCACGAAGGTTCCTTCGGCGCGGTTGACCGGATGCATGTCCACGATCCGCACGTTGGGGCCCTGAACGTTCTGCGTGCCCCAGTCGTCGCCCGGGCCTCGATAAATCACATCCCAGCGCAGATAGTTCACGGCGATCACCTGCGGCGGCACGTGCTGTTCTTTCACGATGGGCCAGTCGATCGCCCATCGGTCTCCCTGGCGGACTACGTGGACGTCGCGCGTGTCCTCAAACGGGCCGAGCACGGTGAACCAGTGCAGCGTCACCGACATCTCGGCGTCGCTGTCGGTCTGGTGCAGCGGCTGAATATCGACAGAGTCGAGCGTGGCGAAAGTACGCAGGCTCTCAAAGTAGCCGGTGATGTCGTGATAGAACTGCGGCTCCGTAAACTCAGCTTTATTGGCCAGGCTGTCGTAGGCTTTTTGCCATTCGTACAGTTTGATCTCCGCGCCAAGATTGTTAATTGCGTCCTCCGGCGTGGAAGCGGAATGCAGCGTCGTTCCTTTTTCGCCGCCCGCAAAGTAGACCGCGGTCGGAACGGGCCAGATGGTGCCGATGACCAGCAGCAGTGCGGTCACCACAAAGATGCCGATGGCGAGCACAGCTCCAGTTCCCTTGCTCACGAAACCATCCTCCCCGAGACGGTGTTTTGTTGCGAAATAGGCATCACCGCGGCGTCCTCTTCGTCTTCCGACATCCTGCGGCGCCGCTGGTCCGGAATGAGCGCGATCAGAATGGCGAGGATGCTGCTGCCGACCGGCAGGGTGCCCCACATCAGGCCCTGCCAGTGCGGCGGAATCAGCGCCTGATTCACCGGTGCCGCCGGCGGCACGCCATCCTTGGCCCAGATGGTGACCGCGCCATAGTCCAGCTCGTCCACCTGTCGCCATCCGGTGAAGTGCAGGAGCGGATCGTAGTACGGGTCGCGCACGATCACCCACTTCAGCCCATAGGTATCGGCGTCGCGCAGCATGGCGCGCAGCGATTCCAGACCGCCTTTGCCGAAGTATTTCGCGCTGGTCAGCGCGGCTCCGCCGTATTTAGTCAGTTCCGGGAGCATGCGCGAGGAGTTCGACTCGCCGTCCACGCTGCTGGCGGTCGTCTGGATAGCCAGCCGGGAGAGCTTGTTGCCAAAGCCCAGAGTCAGGTAGCGGTAATCGTAATGGCCATCGCGGTTCAGCCATTCCGCTACCGCGTCAGTGTTAAAGGCGAAGTCGTCCGTCGGCCGATAGTTCGTCCACGCCACCGCGACGGAGAAGCTGATTGCAGCCAGAATGGTGATCGCGATAGCTGCGCGCCGGCGGTAGCGTGCGAGCAGGTCGGAGATAAGCAAGCCGACGATGGGCAGCGCCAGCAGTGTCGCCCAGTAACTGAAACGCTCGTAGGTGAGCACATAGTAGGCGCGGCGCAGCAGCCACAGGCCGACCGGCGTGGTGCCGCCCAGGCCGACGAGGAAGCACACCCAGAAGCCCAGCATCAGCGGCCGCAGCCGCGGAACCACCGCGCCGCGAATAATGATGAACGGCAACAGCAAAATCATCGCGCCATAAGGAACCAGGAAATAGTTGATCCCCCAGAACGGCGTCAGGATGTAGCTGGCGCGGCTCTGATGTGGAATGGGGGTCTGCGTGACCGGGTAGCGGAACAGGCCAATCCAGAAGGGAAGCAGCACCAGGCCGATGGCGATGCCCACGGCAATCGTAATGCCGATGGCGCGTGCCCACACGCCGGCCGCGCTGCTCTCTTCGCGGTCGCGATCCATGAATGCCAGCGCCAGCACCGGCAGCGCAAAGAACATGGAGCCGAAGATCAGCGTGGCGTGGTGTACTGCGCCGGCAGTGGTGAACAGCACCAGCGCCTTGATGAAGTCTCTTCCGCCGCCGAAGCGCAGCCACTCGTACAGGTACGGCAGCGCCAGCAAATACAGCGGCGCCGCTGCGGTGGTGGCCAGTTGCCCGGCGTTGTAGATCAGGAAGCTCTCCGATGCCAGCACCACGGTGGCCAGCGACGCGAGCGATGCTGCGCGCGGGTGCACCCAGAGGGACGCGAAGCGGTACATGCCCCACGCCAGCAGCAGGATGGCCGCGAACTGCACCGCCATGTACGCCAGGTTCAGCCCCAGGATCCACGACAGAATCGCCACCCATTGCTGCGCCAGCGGCGGATACGTGGTCTGCGAGAAGCCCGCAAACCACTTCGTGTTCCACGGGTTGAACCAGTGGTGAACGTAGTGCGACGCGAAGAAGATGTGGAAGTTGGTGTCGTACGATTTGAGCGGCAGCTCCGCGATCAGAAGCGGCAGATGAACGACGGCCGCGACCATCAGAATCAGGCCAATCCGGATCGGTGGTTGTGAGGATGCGACGGACTCTGTTCTCTGCAAGGTCCCCTCGTTGAAAACAGCTTGGATTGTCAAAGAGCCGATGCCGGTTGCCCGTCCCGCGCGAAGTCCGTGAGGTTCCATCTGTGCACCAACGCGCGTGCGCAGCCAACGCCGTGTGGCTTCTGCGAATCAAAGCGCATGAGTTTTTGCAACGGCACGTTGGTGACCTGTTTGATAGCCAGACATAATCGCTTCAGGATTGCGGGCGCGTTCATGCTCATCGCGCTCGCCTGCCCTCTTCTCTCGCAGACATACCAGGTCGGTGGCGGCGGTCAGACGCAGCCGACGAACAAGAGCGGTCAGACTCCCGGGCAGCAACTGGGCTGGGGATCGAACATCGAGAACGCGCGTCTGGCGCGCGCGGCGCAGCTCGCGCTGCAACGGGGCGACCACGCGATGGCGCTGGAGTACGCCCAGCGCGCGGCGCAATCGGCTCCCAACGACCCGCAAATCTGGTTTCTGCTGGGCTACGCAGCGCGGCTCGATCAGCGTTATGGGCAATCGGTGGCTGCCTTCGAGCACGGCCTCCGCCTCGATCCGTCGTCGCACAATGGGCAATCCGGCCTGGCGCAGACCCTGGCCGTGATGGGCCGCACCAACGAAGCCGAGACCATGCTGAAGAAGGTGCTGGCCGCCGAGCCGCGCCAGATCGACGACCTGCTCATTCTGGGCAATCTCTACCTGCAGCAGCGCGATTATCCCGACGCGCAGGATTGGCTCACTCGCGCCGAGCGCGTGCAGCCGAATGCGCGTTCCGAACTGCTGCTGGCAATTGTTTATGAGCGCCAGAACAACATGGCCGAGGCCAATCGCTATCTGCAGTTGGCGAAGAGCCGCGCCCCCAACAATCCGGACGTGGAGCGCTCCCTGGCGGGCTATTACCGCGACACCGGGGACTTCTCAAAAGCTATCGACGCGCTAAAGACCATCCGCAATCCCCCGCCCGACGTGGTCGGCGAACTGGCATTTACCTATCAGCTGGCCGGCAAGCCAGAAGATGCCGCTGGCTATTACGCGCAGGCCGCCAATGCCATGCCTCGCGACCTGAACATGCAGCTCTCGGCGGCGCAGGCGCAGGTCGCGATCAACGATTTTGACCGCGCCAACGAGTTTCTTGCACGCGCGGCCAAAATCGACCCGAACTACTATCGCCTCCACGGGATCCGCGCAGAGATTGCGCAACAGCAGGATCGTGACGATGACGCGGTGAAGGAATACCAGTTGGCCATCGCCAATCTGCCTGCCGCACCCGCGGAGGGTCCGCTCTATCCGATTCAGCTGCACATGGATTTGCAGACGCTCTATCAGGGGGTCGGCGAGACCGATCAGTCGCAGCAGCAACTGCAGATCGCGCAGCAGCAAATCTCCGCGCTCAACGAACAGGGCGCGGACCGTGCCGCATTTCTCCGCCTGCGCGCTCTTATCGAGATGAACGAAGGCCAGGAGGAGAGCGCGCTGAACGACATGAATGCCTCGCTGGCACTCAGTCCGCACGATCCCAACAGCCTGCTGCTCGATGGCGACGTGCTGATGAAGCTCGGCCGCACCCAGGACGCGATTGCCGTCTACAAGAACGTCCTCGATATGGAGCCGAAGAGCCGCTTCGCGCTCACATCACTTGGCTACGCCTCGCGCGCCGCCGGCGACGATCATGAGGCGGAGCACTATTTTGACCTTTTGGCGAAGGACTATCCGCACCTTTACGTGGCGTATCTCGCGCTCGGCGACCTGTATACCGATCGCCAGAATTACAGGAAAGCTGAAACCTTCTACGCGAAAGGCTACGAGGTTGCGCCGAAGCAGGTCCTGATCGTGGCGGGCGGCATCAACGCCGCTATCGAAGAGCACGACATGCCGCTGGCCTTGCGCTGGGTGAACCGCGCCACCGGCACGATGGAAAACGCGCCGCCCATCCTCGCGCAGAGAGAGCGCTACTACAATTTCAAAGGGGATTATCAGGAATCGGCGGATCTGGGACACCAGGCGATTCAGTTCCTGCCGCATAATCGCGATGTCGTCGTCTATCTCGGCTACGATCTGCTGAACCTGGAAAAGTACGACGAGCTACTCGCGCTCACCCAGAAGTATATGGACGTTTTCCCGAAGGAGCCGGATATTCCGCTACTCCAGGGCTACGTCTACAAGCATAAGGATGACCGTCAGCAGGCCGTTGCGGCCTTTACCGAGGCGCTCAAGCGAGATCCCACCGTGGAAACGGCGTACGTGAACCGCGGGTTCGTCGAGAACGATCTGCGTGAGCCGCAGCAGGCCGAGTCCGACTTTGAAATTGCCCTCAAGAGCGATCCGAAAGACGGTCAGGCGCACCTCGGCCTCGCGTTTGCCTCGCTGGCGCTGAATCATTCCGGCGAAGCTGTGCGGCAGTCCGAGCTGGCCCAGCAGTA
>JASIAO010000223.1 GCA_030041955.1 Acidobacteriaceae bacterium
TCGCGCAGAGCCGCGGGAGGCGCCTGCCAGGTGAGATCAATGCCGGCGCTGCCCCCGGCGTGGAAGTACTCGAGACGGATGGGATGCGGGTGGGTGTCGCTGAAGTGGACGGTCGCGTCGAATCCGCCGCCACGCTCGCCGGTGGTTTTGTTGGCGCTGGCCGCGAGCAGCTTGCCGTCGAGATAGAGACGGAAACCTTCGGTGTTTTCGCAGGCGTAGCAGTAATTGATGCGCACGCCGAGCTGGTAATCGCCGGGGGCGGGCGGGGTGAAGGCGCCGGTCCAGCGCACGGAGAAGCTTTCGCGCTGGAGACCTGGGACGGGGATGACTTTATCCCAGTTGAAATTGATATTGCGGTCGTTGCGGGTGAGCACGGGCTGGCCGCTCAGATCGGGCGAGGCGAAGTATTCGCCGGTGAGGCCGTATCCTGTGCCGCCGGCGGGATGGAGCGCGGTGTGCTCGATGGGGATGGGCATGCCGGTGACGAGCGTTGAACCCTGGGCGTAATTCACGCGCGCCGAGGCGAAGCGCTTCTCGATGCCATCGACGGGATAGACCGGCGAGGGCGGCGGGCCGTTGTAGTTGCCCTGGAGGGACTGGACGAGCTCGGCGGTGGGACCGACGACGGCGATGCGCGCGATGTCCGGTTTGAGCGGGAGGACGCGGTGGTCGTTCTTCAGCAGCACGATGGATTCGCGCGCGGCCTGGAGCGAGAGCCGGCGATGCGCGGGCGAGTTGACCACGCTGAAGGGGATGCGGCCGTAGGCGAAACTGGAGGGCGGATCGAACATGCCGAGTTCGAAGCGCGCGCGGAAGAGACGATGCAGGGCGGTATTGAGATCGGATTCCGAGACGAGGCCCTGGTGGACAGCATCGACGAGGGAATCGTAGGCTTTCCCCTCGCCGTACTGGCACTCGAGATCGGTGCCGGCCTTCACGGCGTCGGCTGCGGCATGGGCCATGTCGGGCGCGTAGTCGTGGCCGGTGTCGACGTCGGCGACGGCGGCGCAGTCGCTAACCACGTAGCCGTCGAAGTGCCAGGCGTCGCGCAGATGATCCTGAAGCAGCATGGTGTTGGCGCAATCGGGAACGCCGTCGACGGCGTTGTAGGCGCACATCACCGATTGCGCGTGGCCTTCCATCACCGCGGCGCGAAAGGCGGGCAGATAGGTGTCTTCGAGGTCGTGGGGTGAGACGTCGACGTTGAACTGGTGGCGCAGCGGCTCGGGTCCGCTGTGCACCGCGTAGTGCTTGGGCGTGGAGACCACGCGAAAATAGCGCGGATCGGTGCCCTGCATGCCGGTGACGAAGGCGACGGCCATGCGGCTGGTGAGGAATGGATCCTCGCCGTAGGTTTCCTGGCCGCGGCCCCAGCGGGGATCGCGGAAGATATTAATGTTGGGCGCCCAGAAGGTGAGGCCGAAGAACTGCTCGCGGTCGCCCTGGCGGATGGCCTGGTTGTATTTGGCGCGGGCTTCGATGGAGATGGTCTGGCCCATGGCGTGGACGAGCGGCGCGTCGAAGGTGGCAGCCATGCCGATGACCTGGGGGAAGTTGGTCGCGGTTCCGGCGAAGGCGACGCCGTGCAGGCCCTCGTTCCACCAGTCGTATTTGGGCACACCGAGGCGCGGGATGGCGGGCGCGTGGTCGCGCATCTGCTGAACTTTCTCCTGGAGGGTCATCTGCGAGATGAGGTCGTCGACGCGCTGATCGACGGGCAGCGACGGATCGAGCCACGGCTGCGAGGAGTTTTGGGAGGGCTGCTGCGCGCGGGCGGGAGCGGGCGCGAGGCAGGCTGCGAGCAGAGCACAGAGCATCAGCGATGCGGAAAGACGAAGACGCGACATGGGGCCCCTCCTATGAATCGCCTGGAACACCAGGAAAATCGCTTTAACAGCATACTGGAACGCGCGGAGCACGGAGGCGTTCTTCAGCGGGCATACGCTGCGCGAATGCGGACGGTGCGATCGAGCTCATCCATAGCCTGAAGAATTTTCAGGCGCAGGTCGGGATCAGGATGCGCGGTTGCCAGATAGTTCCGGACGACATCGAGCGAGGCTCGCGATTGCTGACCGTCCATGAAAGCGTCGAGCCAGGCGACCAGGAAAAAGATTTTGCGCTCGCGCTTGATTTGGTCGAGCGCCGCGAGCGAGGGCTGGAGATACGGCGCGGTGAGCGCGGATTGGTTCCAGTAGTTGAAGGCGCCGAGGCTGGACTGGATCCAGTCTTCGGAGATTTGCGGGTTGTGGAGGTAGTCGTTGAAATAGTGCTGCTTGGTTTCGGCGTTGGGCGTGGCGGCCTGGGCAACGTATGCGAATTTGGCGCCGTCGCCGGAGGAGTCAGATTTTTGTTCGGCGACGAAGAAGTTTTGCGCGTCGGGGTCGCCGTAGGCGATGAGGGCGGTGACGAGCGACCAGCGGTCCTGCTGGCGGAGATCGACGCCGGGGATGGTGAGCTGGCGCGAGAGCAGTTGTTTCATGGCGGCCTGGCCGACGCCCTGCGCGCCGAAGCCGGTGAGCGAGCGGAACCAGACGATGCGCAGGTCGTGATCGGGATCGTGGATCATGCGGTCGGCCGCCAGGTTTGCGCCGCGCAGGAGGAGCTGCTGCTGCTCGGTGGCGCTGACGTAGCGGTGGGCAGCGGTTTGGGTATGCGCGAGGAGCGATGCGGCGAGGGATTCGTCGCGCTCAGCAGGCAACGCCTCGAGGGCAAGGTCGGCGTACGCCGCCGGGTCGAGTTCCACGGCCCCAATTCCCTGGCGCACGGAATCCCAGAGCGAGCCCCAGAGCAGGGTGCGGCGAAAGAGGCCGGGCATGTGCGCGACCTGCTGCATCACGGCGGCGCGGGATTT
>JASIAO010000224.1 GCA_030041955.1 Acidobacteriaceae bacterium
CTGGCGAGGTGGGCGGGGGAACGGCTCTCGGTGCAGACCAATGCCGATGGGTCGATCGAGGTGCTTTTCCGCTACGACGGCACGACATGCACGAATATGGGGCGCGCGCTGGCGTTTCACTACTATGTGACGCTGGGTCCGCGGGCGGAGGGGTATCTGATACGGAAGCAGCGGTGCGTGCCGGCTCCCGGGGACACGGGACACAGGTTCATGTGCCAGTATCTCGCCGACGCCGATGGGTTGATGTCGGCGATCGATCGGGAACGGCCGCTCAGTGGCGAGCCGCTCAACGCCGTGCTGCAGTGGCGCACGGAGCCGTGCGCGGCGGGATGCTTCTGCGACGTTGCGGCGCGCAATCGCAAGTGGGGGCTGGTGCTGGAAACGATCCATTACGCACTGGTGCAACAGGAGCGAAACGAGAAATCCGCATGAAGAAACTTCTGCATCACGCTGTACTCGATCGACCGCTGCTGGGCGATGGCGCTATGGGCACGCAACTGATGTTGGCCGGACTGGAGCAGGGAAACTGCGGCGAGACCTGGAATCTGACTCGTGCGGAGCGCGTGCTGAGTATCCAGCGGAGATATGTTGAGGCCGGTTCGGACTGCCTGCTCACGAACACTTTCGGAGGGTCGCGGATCATGCTGACGCGGCACGGCGAAGGCGAGCATGTCGCGGCAGTCAACCAGGCGGGGGTGCGCATCGCGCGTGAGGCCTTTGGCAACCGTGACGGTTACGTTATCGGAGACATGGGTCCGTTCGGGGGGCTGCTGGAGCCTTTCGGCGACTTCACGGAGGCGCAGGTGCGGAGCGCATTCGAAGAGCAGGCGGCGGCGCTGGTGCAGGCGGGCGCGGATGCCATCATCATGGAGACGCAGACGTCGCTCGAGGAACTGCTGCTGGGCATCCGGGCGGCGCAGGCTGCCGGCGCGCCGTGCATCATCGGCTCCATGGCGTATGACGTGACGCTCGACGGTTCGACCTTCCGCACCATGATGGGCATCGAGCCCGAGCGAGCGGCGGAGTTTATGGAGGAGCAGGGCGCGCACATTGTGGCGCTGAACTGCGGGACGCGCATGGATATGACGCGGGCGTTGGCTGCCGTGGAGCGGTACAGGGGCGTGACCGGCCTGCCGGTGATGGTGCAGCCGAACGCCGGACAGCCGCGGCTGGAGAATATGAAGGTGGTCTACGACGAGGCGCCCGAGCAGATGGTGCAGGGTCTGCCGGCGCTGCTGGATGCGGGCGCAAATATCATCGGGGCCTGCTGCGGGAGCACGCCGGAGCACATCCGCGCGTTCCGCAAAGTTATGGACGCCCGTCTCGAATCGAAGGGAATGCAGGCAGCGGGGCGCCAGAGTGAAAATTAAGCTTTGCGAGGTGAACTCTGCGGCAATGGAAAAGCTGCCGCAGCATACCGACGACAAGTCCGGCATCGGGGTGCACTACGTCGACGCGTACCTGAAGCCGATGAACGTGAAGCTGGAAGACGGCACGCCGGTGAAGTGCAAACGGCGGGGATTGAAGATTACGCTGTCAGCGGGTGGCAGAAGAGGCGAAGGGCTGATGCGGCGGCTGGAGGTCAGCCCCGATCCGGTGGCGATGCTGGACGCGGCACTGCAGGAAGCAGCCCGGGGGGCGGGCGTGGAACTGACGGTGGAGGGCGGAGCGATCTACCTGCGTTTTGATTCGGCCTCCTGATTTGCGCTCTGATTCTGATCTGTGAGCGCGGCAGAGGATATTCAGCTCACTTTCGCGCCGTTCCACTCTGCGGCATAACGGGCCACGACTTCTGCCGCCAGAGTCACCGTTCGCGGGGGGGAACAGACGCAGGAGGTCAGCGTCTGCCCGAGAATGGCCATATCGCTCAGGAAGGTCGCCCGTTTCATGTAATCGAAATCCAGCCGCGCTTTTGCGGGTTTGACGAACATCTCGTAGAAGGCTTCGAGCTCGTTCGCGGGGATACCGGAGAGAAAGCACTCCTCGTTGCGGAAGGCCAGGGTGGCTACGCCAGTGATGCCAGGGCGATAGGTCATATGGAGCGCCTCGTGGTGCGGCAGCTTGGGGCGCGGTCCCACCAGGCCCATGTCGCCACGAAGTACATTCCAGAACTGGGGCAACTCGTCGAGCTTGTAGCGCCGCAGGAGGGCCCCGATCCGGGTAACGCGCGCGTCGCCGCTCACAGTAATGCAGGAGCGGCAGTGCTTTTCCACGCGCATGGAACGGAACTTGCAAAGAGTGAACTCGCGGCCGTTGCCGCCCATGCGCTTTTGGCGGAAGAAAACGGGACCGCCGGAATCGAGCCAGATGAGGGCAGCCACGATAACCATTAACGGCATCAAAAGGACGAGCGCCGCGGCAGCCACTCCAAACTCGACGATGCGGCGGCGCCGGGACATAGCCCAGGGGCTGGCGTCGCTGACGGTGCGTTCTTTGGCGGCGATGTGGGGGAGAGGTGCGTTCCACGCACTGACGCGCCGAAGGCCCTGGGCGGGAGTGAGTGGAAGGGAGGGCCGACCCGGAGGATCTTCAGGATGCGGCGGGAAGACATTGTCAAAAGAAAGCGAACTCATCCATCCATCACCATGAATACGAGAATTATGACTTGCGGTTTAGGCGGGGAGATCGGGTTTGGTCTGCCGATCTCATTCACTAAGCTGCTATTGGTATGAAAGTTGGAAAGAGTATACCCCACGGATGAAAAGATTGGATGCAAAATACGCGAGCAGAGAACAGGCCAGATAAATTGATCTAATTTCTACTAATAGTACAGGACGGTAAGTAAATCGCATACGAGTTCGTTAATGTTTGGTAACGACATTCAACAGGCTCCGACTGGACCTGGGTACATACTTTCCATAAAATCATAGAGATTGCCCACTGAGATTAGCCGTTTGTTCGCTTTCCTGCGTATGACGCGATCGTTTGTATTGTTCCTGCTGATTTCTTCGCTCGGCCTGGTACCGCGGGCTGGAGCCCAACTTCCTGACGACCTCGCCGGCTCGTCGGCGGGTCAGCAGCAACAGCAGTCGCCGGCTGCGGATTGTTCCGATCCTTTGCTGGCCGATTCGTCTCTGTGCTCGATGCAGACTCAGGGTCAGGGCCTGCTGATGCCGGGCATGTCCACAATGCAGACGGGGATTGGCCAGCCACGGTTTTCGAATTATTCCGATCTGGGTCGGGGAGAACGCCAGCGGACGGGACAGCAAATGCCGGTGACGCTGCCGCCGGAGCCGCTTACGGAATTCCAGAAATTCGTGGCCTCAACGACCGGACAGGTACTGCCGATTTTCGGCGCCGATCTGTTCCGGCAGGTGCCTTCGACTTTTTCGCCGCTGAATCTCGCTCCGGTCCCCCCGGATTATGTGATTGGTCCGGGGGACGAGCTGCGAATCCATGTGTGGGGGCAAGTGAACTTCACGGCCGACGTTCGCGTGGACCGCACCGGGGAGATTTATCTGCCGCAGGTGGGAGATGTCCACGTTGCAGGGATCCCCTATTCAGCGCTGGCCGCGCACCTGCGGGGTGCGATTGGGCGGGTTTACCGGAATTTCGATCTGACCGCGGACATTGGGCAGATACGTGCGATCCAGGTATACGTTTCAGGAGAAGCACGTCGGCCAGGGGTCTATACGGTCAGTTCGCTGAGCACGCTGGTGGATGCTATCTTTGCCAGCGGCGGACCATCGCCGACAGGCTCGCTGCGCGACATTGAGTTGCGCCGCGGCGGAAATGTGGTGACGGATTTCGATTTATATGCACTGCTGATTCACGGAGACAAATCGAAGGACGCACCGCTTGAACCGGGCGATGTGATTTTTGTTCCGCCTGCCGGACCGGAAGTGGCGATCGCCGGAAGCGTGCGCAATCCGGCGATCTATGAGCTGCGCGCGGGCGAGTCACTGGCCGATGCCATTGCCGACGCCGGCGGCGCTTCGGCGGTCGCCGCGGAGACGCGCGTCTCCATCGAACGGATCGACAATCACCGCGATCGCTATTCGATGGAGGTGGCGTGGGATCCTGTCGGACTGGCGACCAGGCTCGCCGATGGCGACCTGATACGCATATTTTCGATCGTACCGATGTACCAAAACACGGTCACGCTGCGCGGTAATACCGCGAATCCAGGACGTTTTGCGTGGCATCCGGGCATGCGGCTCAGCGAGCTCATTCCGGATCGAGCATCGCTGGTGACGCGCGACTACTGGTGGAAGCGCTCGCAACTTGGGTTGCCGGCGCCGGAGTTCGAGCCGCTCGAGAATTTCCGCAATCTTCGCCAGCCGAACGGGCCGGTGGATTTGCCACGCCGTGCTTTCCTTGGCGAGGTCACGCCAGGAAACGCGGCGACGCCACCGACAGGAAAGGGGGCCAACGGCAATCCCCAATCGCAGCAGGACCAGTACCTCACAGAGCAGAATGGCGATTATCTTACCGAGCAGAACGTAGGAACGACGGTGACGAACGGGCAGAACGGGATGCTGTCCTCAGACGAGACCTCTTCTTCAGGCGGGACGGAAATGGGCTACGGTCCCACAGTTCCCGCCTCGCAGCGCGCCAGCAATGCATCTTTGGCGGCCGGTTACAACTCGGCTGTGTCCGCTACAGTTGCGCCGCGCACGCATGTCGGCCCCATTGCGCCCGATATCGACTGGGACTATGCGGTGATCGAGCGACTTGATGCAAAAACGCTGAAGACGACACTGATCCCCTTCGATTTGGGCCGGCTGGTGATGGACCACGATGCCTCGCAGGATCTGGCGCTCGAACCGGGAGATGTGGTCACCATCTTCTCGCAGGCTGACATTCGGGTGCCGATTGCGCAGGAAACCAAGTTTGTGCGCCTGGAGGGTGAGTTCGTTCACGCCGGCGTATACACCGTGCACTCGGGCGAAACGCTCCGCGAGTTAGTGCAGCGCGCGGGCGGGTTCACGCCGAACGCTTATCTGTACGGGTCCCAGTTCTCGCGCGAGTCGACGCGCATCCTGCAGCAGCAGCGCATGGACGAATATGTACAGCAACTGCAGATGGAGATGCAGCGGGGGGTGCTGGCGCTGGCCTCGTCGGCAACGATGGCTCCGCAGGCGCTGGCGGGGAGCGCCGCGGCACAGAGCAGCGAGCAGGACCTGATTGCGCGGCTGCGCGCTATGCGGGCCACAGGACGGATTGTTCTCCAGTTCAACTCCGGCAGCAGAGGACTGGATGCGCTGCCTGACATCGAACTGCAGAATGGGGACAAGTTTGTGGTGCCGCCGGTACCCGCGGGTATCAACGTGGTGGGTGCAGTCTACGATCAGAATTCATTTCTGTATCAGGGAGGATTGCCGGCGGGCGCGTATCTGCATCTGGCGGGAGGTCCGAATCGCGATGCCGATCGCAAGCACATGTTCATCATTCGGGCGGACGGGTCGGTGGTGAGCCGCGAGGCGGCGAACAATCTTTGGGGTAACGACTTTTTGAGCCTGCGGATGAATCCTGGGGATACCATCGTGGTACCAGAGAAGGTTTTCCGGCCCTCGCCGATGGTCGGATTCCTGGGTTGGTCGCAGTTGTTCTCGCAATTCGCGCTCGGGGCTGCGGCTCTTACTGTCATTCAATAGTGGATATGCCCAAGTCTGAACCCCCACAATACGGTCGGATCGCCGCCCCGCCGGAGAGCGAGCATGCGGACGAACGCTTTGCAGGCCGGAACGGTACGGCCGCAACCAATACGCTCGCGCCGGCAGGGGGGGATCAGGAAGTAAGCCTGCTCGACATGCTGGTACTGCTGGCTGAGAAGAAGTGGACGATCCTGCGCGTGGCAGGAGTGTGCACCGCGCTGGCTACGATCATCGCTTTTCTGCTGCCGAAGGAATATACCGCGAAGGTGCTGCTGCTGCCTCCGCAGCACAACAACTCTATCGCTTCAGAGTTGGCATCGCAGATGGGCAATCTGGGTAATCTGGGCTCGTTGGCGGAGTTGGCCGGGCCGAGCCTGGGCATCAAGAATCCCAACGACATGTATGTTGCCCTGCTGAAGAGCCGCACCGTCGAAGACGCGATGGTGAAGGATTACGGTCTGATGCAGGAGTACCGCAAGCGATACTTCTCCGAGGCGCGCAAGAAGTTCGAGCATTACACCGACGTGGATGGGAACGAGAAGGACGGGCTGATCCACATTTCCATCGAAGATCGCAATCCGCAGCGCGCCGCGGAGCTGGCCAACGGATATGTCGCGCAGTTTCGCCTGTTGTCAGAGCATCTGGCCATCACTGAAGCCTCGCAGCGGCGTCTCTTTTTCCAGCAGCAACTGGAGCAGGCCAGGGACAACCTGGCGGATGCGGAAGTAGCGCTGAAGCAGACCGAAGAGACGACGGGCCTGATCCAGCTGGATGCGCAGGCGCGCGCGCTGATCGAGTCTGCGGCGATGCTGCGCGCGCAGATCGCGGCCAAGCAGGTGCAGATCCAGGCGCTGAGTACGTTTGCGACCGGCCAGAATGCGCAGTTGATGGAAGCGCAACAGGAACTGGACAGTTTGCAGGCGCAACTGGCGAAGCTGGGGGGCTCGGACCAGAGCGCCACTTCGTTGATTGTGCCCAAGGGCAAGGTTCCGGAAGCAGGGCTGGAATATGTGCGGCGTCTGCGCGACGTGAAATATTACGAGACGGTGTTCGATATTCTGGCGCGACAGTATGAGATCGCCAAGCTCGACGAGGCGAAGGAAGGTGCGATCATCCAGGTAGTGGATCCGGCCATTCCTCCGGACCGGAAGTCGTTTCCGCCGCGCGCGCTGATCATCGTCTCGGCGGCGGTGTTCGGTTTGTTGTTGGGTTGTGGAATCGTCTTTAGCCGATCGGCATTCCAGCGCATGGAGGCCGATGCTGAAACGAGTGCAAAACTGGCGCGTCTGCGAAGTGCACTGCGCCGCAGGCAGACATTGCAAAGCTGAGCGCTCCGAGCCGGCTTGCCCGCGTTGCCCGATCATTTGCCGCAACGCCTCACTGAGTGGCACCAAGTGCTAATGACAATCGTCGCTTTTCCGAGGTCTCGGTGGCGATGATTTCGGAGGCATAGTTAGCGGCGAAGGATTGTGGGGTTGAGATGACAGGGCCTGAAGGGTGCTGCGATTTGCGTCCGACCTCTGGGCATCGAGCAGCCATCCCCACTTGTTAAAGTATTTCATTGCGCTGCGTATGTGATTCCAGAGCGCGCGCGGCTTTTTATAGGATTCCCGTGCGTGGTCGTGAACCACGGTTGCGCCCGGAAAAAATACGGTACGGAACTGCGCGTGAATTCTCCTCGTAAGGTCGAAGTCCTCAAGATACATAAAGAACCGTTCATCGAATAGTCCAATTTCACGCAGAGCCGAAGTTCGCAACAGCATAAAGCAGCCGGAGAGGCAGGGAACATCCATGACGCTCTCATATCTGGTGAATCGGAGCTCAAAGCGATCAGAATGGTGCTGGATAACCTTCCTGAATGGCTCAGGTGAAAATCGCCGCACCAGGAGATCGACGGGAGTGGGCAGGAGCTTGCAAAGATACTGTAAATTACCATCCGGATAGAGAATTTTGGGCATAACCTGGCCGATTTCGGGATCATGTTCCATGAACCCGATCATCTTTTCCAGTTCGGCAGGGCCAAAATATATGTCGGGATTCAGAACGAAGTGAAAAGCAGCGTTGTGGATGATCTTGCGAAGAGCAATATTATGTCCGGCGCCATAGCCCTTATTCTCCGTGACTTTGAGGTACGTTACGCGCGGGAAATGAGCACATGAGAACCCAAGAGGGACCGGCGAATTGTCGATGAGATAGGTTTCGACAGGGATCGTCGATTGCGCGATGGAGTCCAGAAGTCGCGTCAACTGCAATTCGGGGGTGTTGTAGAGGACGACGGATGCGGTAATCTGGCTCATGTTGAGCGCATCACCCCGTTTGGCGGGGGTTACTCTGCCAGTTCTGAAGTTGGCTCTGGCGACGCGACACCAATACGCTGCAAACCTGCGCTCGTCTCGGGCACAAAACCTGAGGCGGCGAACAAATGCTCGTATGTAGTATACGTGCGCTGAACGCAACCACTGTGAACCGGATGCGCTTCCGTAGTAGCAGGACAGCGGTGACCTACTCACTTTCGGGGATCTCTCGGAATCAGTTTGACCGCTGAACATGGAGGGCCGCGTACGAAAGGGGAGATTGGCGGCGGAACAGGCGCAGAGGGTAAACAGAGACATTGCGAGGCATCGATCATTGACGGACTCCAGACCCACCCTGTCGGTTGCGCTGTGTACGTACAATGGTGCTGCTTATCTGCCAGAGCAACTGGAGAGCATCGCCGCACAGAGTCGTGTGCCGGACGAGCTCGTGGTCTGTGACGATGGATCGCATGATGCGACCGAGGAGCTGGTCGCGCGGTTCGCGCGCCGGGCTGCGTATCCGGTTCGATTCATCAGCAACCCGGTGAATCTCGGCTCCTCGCGCAACTTTGCGCAGGCGATTGGCCTGTGCACAGGCGACTTTATCGCTTTATGCGATCAGGACGACAAATGGGAGCCGCGGAAGCTCGAGACGCTTGCAGATATCCTGCACACCAGCGGAGCGGGAGGTGTATTCAGCAACGGATATTTGATGGATGGGCTGTCGAAGCCGGTGAGCGGTACCTTATGGGAACTTAGCCGCTTCTTCGAGCGAGACGGGGGCTTCGAGTGGTTCCGTTCCAGGCCGCACGCGATTTCGGCGCTTTTGCGGTGCAACGTCGTGACAGGAGCGACAATGATGATCCGGGCTGGGCTGCGCGACCGGGTGCTGCCGATTCCCCAGGAGTGGATTCACGATGGCTGGATAGCCTGGATGCTGGTTCTCCATTCGCAAATGGTTGCATGCCCGGAACCCCTGATTCACTACCGGCTCCACAGCTCACAGCAGGTGGGCATGCCCGGACGTTCCGCGCTTTCCCGTTTGCGGCGCGCCCGGCAGACAGGAGGGACGGCATATCGTACCGAGGAGAAGCAGTTCGGGATACTGGAAGCGTACGGTGAGGCGCATCCGGAACTTTGCGCCCCCGAGCTGCGTCGCAGCATTACGAAGAAGCGTCAGCTCTGCGCGTTTCGGGCGGAGCTTCCGGCTTCCCGGCTAGCCCGGTGGAGAGAAATCGCGGCCAACTCCTCCGAATATCGTCTTTATTCCCAGGGATGGCGCAGTATGCTCAAGGACACACTACGTTGAAGCGGCATGCACTCGCAGAGCGCTCTGCGGCTCATGGGACCTCCCGTCACCTGCTGCTGTTGGGCATGGCGGTGCTAACCTTTGCGGCGGCATTGGATCCATCAGACGAGATTCTTCATATCAAGGTTCCTGCGTTCATCTTCGTGCTCGCGCTCTGGCTGGCGCGACGAGGCGCGACCCGACCGACGGTCTGCGTGCGAATCTGGACGCTGGTCGCCGTGGTGAGCCTGGTGATTCCGCTCTGCTGGACGATTCTGGGCATGCTTCATCAGAACGTGCACACGACTGTGCTGGATTACGGCATTTTCAAGGCCTTTCTTTTCCTGCTGATTCTGCCCGTTGCGATCAGTGAGGACATCAATCTCAACTCGCTCATTGTCCGTGCTGGCTACCCGATCGCCGCACTGACATTCGCGATGGTGGCCGTCAGTTTCATGTTCCCCGCTGCATTTGCGGCTCTCTATGCATTTACGCTGGAGAAGGGAAACGCGATTATTGCCACTTCCAGGCAGACGCTCGGCCTTGGAGTGGGGATGTTCTACTACAAGACTTCGCCGCTGCTCGTTTTTCCTCTGGCGTGGTATTGCGGGCAGCTGGCAACGCCTGGGCGGAAGCGACTGTTTCCTCTGCTTTGCTGTGCGGCATTTGGCACGGCACTGATTCTGTCAGGGGCTCGCGCCAACTTCCTGGCCGCGGTCTTCATTGTGGGGTTTTTCGTCCTGCGCTCCATGCGGCGGCGTTTCGGCTTGCCGGTGGCGCTGGTTATGGGACTGCTGGCCGCAGTGCTGTTCTCCGACACCGTGGTGGTTCGGCTTGCAAATCCCGAGGAGGCGTCGAATTCCATTAAGCTGGGCCATATAGATTCCTATGTTCAGGAATTCAATCGGAATCCCTCGGTCCTGGTCTGGGGCGAAGGTGCCGGTTCGGCCTTTTACAGCGAAGGCTTTGAGGACTGGACCACTGTCACAGAGCTGAGCTATCTGGAACTGATCCGGGTCTTTGGCATTCCGGTGACACTGTTTTTCCTCGTGGGGCTTTTCTGGATTTCGCGCAGGCTATTCCGCCAGGGTCAATTCGGCCTGGGGATTGCATTCATTTCGTATCTTGTGATTTGCGCGTCGAATCCTCTTCTGATCAGCTCCACAGGGTTTCTTGCGATCTGCGCGGTGTGGAAGGAAGTCGAGCGGCCTTCGAGCGCGGCTTCGGCTTGGCACTTGCTGACCAAGGAACGCCGCGAACACCGCCAAGGCGTCTCGGCACAATCTGCAGTCAGTTCCGGGGCCGCCGCGATATGAATGCCAGCTTCAGCATCTCCGTTTGCATGGCTGCACGGAATGGAGAAGCGTTTATCGGACAGCAGCTCGCATCCATCCTTCAGCAATTGTCCGCCGAGGATGAAGTCATCGTTGTCGATGACGCTTCCACCGACGGGACGCGGGACCGCATCTGTGAGTTGGCGGATCCGAGGATTCGGCTGTTCGTCCACTCAGAGACTCGGGGCGTGGTTCGCACGTTCGAGGAGGCCATTCGTCGCGCGGGAAACGAGCTGATCTTTCTGAGCGATCAGGACGATTTATGGCTGCCGGGAAAGGCCGCAGCCATCTCCCGGGTCTTTGCGGCTCATCCGGAGGTGACCCTCGTAGTATCGGGTGTTGCGCTGGTCGATTCGGCCGGAAATCCGCTGCCCGGAGGACAAGCGCCGCGCCGGCGGTTCCGGCCTGGGCTCATGGCAAATCTGATCCGCAACCAGTACCAGGGCTGCACGATGGCGTTCCGGTCTGGCATTCGCCCCGAGATAGTGCCGTTTCCTTACAAATACGATGTGCTGCATGATATCTGGATCGGCGTCCGCAACCATTTGGCTCATGGAACGACTGTCTATATCGACGAGGCGTTGGTACTCTATCGGCGGCACGAGCGGACCGTGACCGGAAGGAAGAAGCTCGGCATCAGGAGAAGATTGCTCACGCGCTTTCATCTGGTTGTCGCGCTTGCCGCATATTCCTGGCGACGAAGAGCGAGAAGTCGGGTAGAAGCAGGGGCGTAAACCGCTAACCGGTGCAGACAGCTTGGGACCGCGTGGAGAACGGCGGCGAGCGGTTTATCATTCTGGAAGTAATTCATCTCGCCCAGAGCAGTTCCCTTGAGTTCAGCCTCCAACCACCGACTGGATACATCCGACCGGTCTGCCTTCTTCGGAGTGCTGGCGCGGAACGCGTTCGCCAATCTTAGCCAGTCCGGCGCTACCTGGCTGATTCTGCTCTTTCTTCCCCCTCTTCTGGTCCGCGTCCTTGATCGTGAAACTTATGCCACGTGGATGCTCCTGCTCCAACTGGGCGCCTATATCGTTCTGATCGATACAGGAATCCAGGGTGCCATTGCCCGCTTTGTTGCACGAGCGGAGGGGTTAAAGGACGAGCGCTATCTGGGAGGCGTTCTGAGCAGTGCGGGTGCAGTCCTGCTGGCCACTGGCGCCCTGGCTGCAGCGGTCGTCGGGCTGATGGTTTGGCTGCTGCCCCACGTTTTCAGGAGTATTCCCGCCGCGATTGTTCCGGATTCCCGTCGAGCGCTCCTGATGATTGGGTGGTCACTGGCCGCGGCGCTGCCTTTCTCTACCCTTGCTGGGTATTTTCGCGGCTATCTCCGCAATGAAATCCTCGCTGTCTCCACGGTGACAGGGAAATTCTGCGGTGCAGTGGGAATCGGCTGGGCGGCGTGGCACCACCAGGGGCTGGCGACGATGGCCGCCTGGAGCGCGGCCGGGAATCTGATCGCACCGGCGCTTTATACGTTTGTCTGGGGCCGCTCCGGCCGACCAGCGCTGATTCGGCTGGCCCATGTCAGTTTTCGCGTTGCCCGTGAATTTCTGACCTTTTGCGGAGCCATGCTGGCCTCGCAGCTCGCAACCTTGCTGATTACCGGGCTGGACATGCCTGTCGTGGTGGCATTCGACTTCCGCTCTGCGGCTTATTACGCGGTCGCCACCACCGTGAGCAACATGCTCATCGCGCCGCAGGGAGCCATTCTGAGCGCGCTGCTGCCGGTAACCTCGAGTCTCAGCGCACGGAATAATCCGGAACAAATGGGCGCCGCGTTGCGGAAGATTACGCGCTATGGGACGTCCATTCTCATCCTGCTGACGATGCCGCTGCTGTTCGGCATGCCGGTGTTTCTCCGTCTCTGGGTGGGCGGTAACTATGAAACCCATGCCCTTGTTCTCGCGGAGGTGCTGGTCGTTGCGCAGTTTATCCGTCTCTCTATGCTCCCTTACGCCATCATTGGATTCAGCGTTGGGCAACAACATCGGATGCTCGTTTCGCCGATGGTCGAAGGTATCGTGAACCTGACTTGCAGCATCATTCTGGTTCGCGAAACAGGAGCGCTGGGGGTTGCGCTGGGGACGCTGATCGGCGCGATCGTCGGTGTCGCACTGCACTTCGCGAACAGTATTCCACGAACCGACAACATTGCGGTGAGCCGCAAGGAGCTGATTTCCGAGGATATTCTGCGACCTGTATTTTTCGTTGCTCCGGTGGCTGCGTTGCTCGCAGGGACGAAGATAGTCGGGCTTCCTCGTGCGCCTTTTCTGCTCGCCATGGCGGGCGGCGAGGTCGCTGCGGCCGTCATCCTGTTTCGTTTCCTTCTGGGAAAGCAGGAACGAGAGGAGATTGCTCAGTTTTACCGCAATTTACGGCTATCGGTAACGAGAAGACTGGCCCCGGGCCGATGACGATTCATTTGCCGAAAGGGTAAAACGAAGGCTTGGCGGAGAGGGAGGGATTCTTCTCCGGCGCTTTGCCCAGACCCTTTGGAATCAGAGGAAAACCGAGTTGCGCCCGCTCCAGACGCGGGTTTTGTGGCTCTCGCCACAGATGACATAGTAAACGCTGGTAGAAGCTGGTGGAAGCAGAAAGCCGTGCAATAGTGTAACGAGACGGGCGGAAAGTGTAACGGACACGATGCAGCAAGAACGGCCCGGCTATACGAGGCCGAATGTGCGGTAAACGCGCTGCGCAACAAAACTGGTACCGGGCACGGCCGACCGTTTGTACCGTCGGTATCTGATGACGAAGCCCGCGCGGCCGTGCAGTTGATCGGGATCATTTCCGGACTTCTCCTGTGTGCATCGAAGAACAATCCGTAGATGTAGCAATCCCGCATCACCCGGCGACAGTTTCGTTTGTTATTCCCGATCGCCCTTGGCGCCACCCCCGGTACGTGATAATCCGGTTTATCACGAAGGGAATGGAGCACTGCCGGGGGCGTGCAGTGTTAATGGCCGCATGAGACTGTGGAGGCACGAACCGATATATGGACACGCGACCGCCCGCCGATGAAATCATCAGAGGTCTAATCACAACCTCCGACAAGATCCGCGCCCTGGCGAAGGCCGGCTACGATCGCACCGAAATCAGCAAGTCTCTCGGCATCCGCTATCAGCACGTCCGCAATGTGATGCTGCGTTCCGGGCTCACCGGCGGCATGCGACGTGAGGTCGAGGCCGAACGCGAGCCGGTGGAGGTGGACGCTGCGCCGCCGCCGCGCGAAGACACTTCCTGGAAAGTCCTGACGGATTCGGGGTTTCAGTTTATCGGCGAATGGACGCAGGACCCTGAGAGCCTTATCCGTCTTGACGCGAGGGCGCCGAGCTCAGCTGGTGTTTATGCCTTCATCGTCGATGATGTGGTGGTTTATGTCGGCCTGACCCTGAGCGGCCTCAAGACGCGGTTCGACCAGTATCGTCGCGGACATAAGGGCCAGCGGACGAGCTCCCGCATCAACGGGCAGATCAATGAGACGCTACGGGCCGGCAAGAAGGTCAAGGTCCTGGTTGCGACGCCCGAACCGTCCGAATGGCAGGAGCTCCCAGTGAACACGGCCGCCGGGCTCGAAGCCGGCCTGATTGAAATGATCCGTCCTGCTTGGAACATTCGGGGAGCGCAATGACCGAACACTCCGATGATCGTCCGCCCCCCCGCCGTGCTTCCCGCTGCCGAAACCTCGCTTCCTTCGCCGCCGGCCACGCTCGCCGACATTCCCGAAGAGGAAATCTGGCTCGTCAAGCAGAAGAGCAAACGCTCCCGCCGCGCCTACAGACTCGACGTGCAGCATTTCACGCGCACGCCGCACATCAGGACCTGCGAGGAGTCGCGCAAAGCGGACCTTCGGGCGGTCATCGCCTGGGAGCGCATCATGCGCGAGATCAACGAAGCCGAGCCGTCCACGATCCGACGCCGGTTCGCGGTACTCTCCAGCCTGTTCAATCACCTTGTTCGCCGCGGCCATGCCGAGAGCAATCCGGTCACGGAGGTCGAACGCCCGGCCATCAGCTGCGGGCACGGCTGGGGCTCTAATTTACTGCGCGCCTTGCCAGACCCTGTGGGGCCAGAAACCTACGTTATCGGCCCTCCCCCAGATCCGCGTCATAACCGAGGTTCGGGCGCACTTCCGAAGCCTGCCTGCTGCTCCATTGCCCTTCCAAGCCGAGCTGCGGCACAACCGCCACACTTGGCGACGGGGATGGTACGTTCTATCGGGTTCTGGGAAGGGCGGTACTGATCGCCTACTCAGTGGAAAGGTCTCATCTCGCGCCGACCGCGTTCTCGCACGGGAGTTCGGCAGGCGCCGCCTACCGCCCAGGATCAGAAAACTAAAGCCTGGCCGACGTGCGGGTACCAATCAACCCAATGCGTCGGCCCGGAGGGCCGGAATCATTTCCTGTCAGGCGGGGCACACAGGAGGTAGTCGCGACTCCTTTAGGAGGGATGACCGGCAGCGGAAAAAATGTTCGAGTCAAGGAACGCGACACGTCAGCTGGGGGCTGGACCTCTGCACGTCGCCGGAGTATCGTGTCTTGTTCCTCTGCGCTGCTTGCGATGCAACATATTCCTGTTCCTGCGCTCGGCGCGGGGCAATTGGATGTGCGCAGGTAAGACGGCGCCAAAAGTGTTGTGCTCCTGGCGCCGTCGATTCCGAGTTAGTTGATGGAGACGACCACCTGCGAGGTATGGGAGAGCGATCCGGAGGTTCCCGTGATCGCCAGCGTGAAGCTGCTTACAGGCGTGGATGAGCCGGAGCCTGTGCCGCTGCTCCCGCCGCAACCGGTGATGTCCATCGATGCAGCCAAAAGCATGAGGATCGCTACGGGAAACAGGAATTGCCACTGCCGTCGCTTCCTGAGGAAGAGCGTGAGCAGAAGGATCCCCGGCGCGAACACCCCTGCGGCGAGGGGGAGATTGCCGGATGGACGGTTTCCCGCGCGATAAGGATTCCCGCCCGAGCCCGCTGTTGAGCCCACGGCAACGGTCAGCACACTGCTGGCCGTCATCCCGCTGAGCGTTACGCTCGCGGGCGCCAGCGAGCAGGTTGCCCCGCTGGGCAGGCCAGAGCACGACAGCGCCACGGTCCCGTCGAATCCGTTCACCGCACTCAGGCTGACGTCCATGGTAGCCGACTGCCCGGTCTGCACCGTCAGCGTCGAGGAGGCCGGCGACAGCGCGAAATCTCCAGTCACCGCCGCGGTCTGCGGGGTAATGGATCCAAAGAGGCCGCCCTTCTCGTCATTCACGCCCGCCGAGAAATACAGCGTGTTCGGATCGCCCGTGCCCATCGAGCCGAACAGCAGCTCCCAGAGACCGTCATTCGCGATGACGTTGCCGGACCCATCCTGCAACTGACCTTGCGGAGCAAAGGTGACGGGATCGAATGCCGTGATCGCCCCATCGCCAAAGTTCCCCACCAGCAGATCCCCTCCGAACGCTCCGAATCCGCTCGGCGCCAGCGCCACACCCCACGGAGCGTTCAGCGTTCCCATGGTCGCGACGCGCGCCTGCAGTGTGCCGGTCGCGTCGAATTCGTCCACATAGCCCAGCCCCGCGCCGGTGACCGCCGGTCCAGGGCTCGAAGGCGCCTGGGCGTAGGTTACGTAGAGCATCCCATTGACGTTGTGAATGCCGAAGGGCGCATACCCCGCTGGCAGATTGGGATCCGCGAATCCGCCGCTTACGGTTGTCGGATTGAATTGGCTGTCGAAGACGTCCACACGACCGCGGCCGAAATCCGCTGCGAACAGAAGCGATCCCCCATTCCCCGCCGCAATCGCAGCCCCCGTGTACGATGCCCCGGAAGCGGAATTGTCCGCTACAAGGATGGCGTTTGCCGCGCTTGCATTCCATCCCGATATCGTGCCGTCCAACGTTACAAATATGAATGTGGCCGCGCTTCCGTCAGGGACCATGAAGGCGGACCCCGACGGGTTATACGCTATGCCGCTTGGCTTGCCTGCCGCCGTGGAACCGCCGTGGGGCGGCACAGTCACAGCAAACTGCTTTACGCCGGCCGCGGTGTAGACCGCGGACAAACCGGAACCTGCGTCATTGATCCAGAAAGGGGTCTGCGACCCGACCGCGACTCCCCACGGGTTGATCAGCGTCGGGTCAGTGATCTGCGCGCTCACCGATCCGTCGGAAACAATATTGGTTTGCTGATAACTGCCGGCCTGGCCCAGCGCCGCACGCGGCATCAACACCGCACTGCAGAGCGCGATGGCGCCCGCGCTCAGGATCCGTGTCCTGCCGATGAAACGCCGGAAGCGCAGGGCGCCGACGCCGATTACCGTTCGCTGCTCGCTCATTTCCTTTCACCTCCACCTGAGTTGCCGGGTGCAGCCGGCTGAGGTGAACGTTAGAGGGAACGGAATGCGGGGTTGTCACGCAGTCGTCAGAACTTCGTCTTTCCCTTCACGGGTAGGGATACAGCGGAGACTCGGACTGCCGGTAGTCCTCGCCGAATTTGTTCTTGTGCTGCGTCAGGTCGTCGCGGTCTCTGAGGATGTGGAGCGTGCCGAATGCCGCGGAGCCGGGTCCGACGCGCAGTTCCCGCGTCATGCGATCCAGTTGCCCGCTATCCGCGCCTTCAGCCCACACGTGCATCCGGTAACCCCCGGGCGGCACGCCGGCGATCACGATGTTTCCCTGAGCGCTGGAAATGGCAACGTACGGGGTGGAGAGAGCAATCACCACGGCGCTCATCTGGGGATGAATATTGCAGAAGATATACGACACGCCTTCATGATCGAAGCGCACCGCGCGCGACGCGCCTGCTTCGTAGAGTCCAAGGTCAAATCGCTTTCCGTTGAACAGCGAGAAGACATTATGGAAGAAAGGATCTTCATTCGGGAAATCCACGGTGCTGCCCAGCGGGATAACCAATTGGTGGGGTATGAAGCTCTTGTCCTTCTGCACCAGGCGAAAATGCCCGGGCGCGGCGGGCACAAAGCTGGCCGCGCTCTCAGCGGAGGCCGGGGTGAGCCACACCACGACGCCGCTGAGCCGCTTGTCGAGCTTGCCCCGCCCACGTGTAGCCACCTGCACGCTGCCGGTTACGTCGACCTTCTGGGCTGCGGAAATCGCGATTGCGCCGGCAAAGCTCAGCGCAACCACCGCGCAGCAAGCCGTCCACTTCGCCTTCAAAACAAATACCCCGCACCCAGTCCAAAAGCTTGGCTGGCATACACGCTGCCGGAGATCGGCCAACTGCGCAGGTTGCGGTACTCCGCGGAGAAGAGCAGATAGCTGCTCGGCCGGTAGATGATGTTTCCAAAGCTGGTGCGGTTGCGCGCCAGGTTGCCATAGGTGTCGGTCAGGTCGGGATAAGCGTATTCCAGTTCGTTCGCGTATCCATTCGTCTCGCCGATCGCGGCATTTACGTCGAGGCGCCGCGAGAGGCGCCCTTTGACCTGGGCCCATCCACCTTCGGCATCCAATCCGCGGATGCTGTCGTCATCGCTGTCGACGAGGTAATTCTGAAAGGCTCCTCCGAGCCCGCTGACAGCGCGTCCGCGATAAAGGGCTCCCGACGCCTCAACAAATCGAGTCAGAGGCAGCCGGAAGTCCGCAGTGCCTGCCCACGCATCGAGTTCGCCGCCGTAAGAGTAGCGCTGTCGGCCATAGAAACCGCCTGCGCCCAATTCCAGCGTGTTTCCCGCGAGGGGCAGTGTGTAAGTGACGTGAGACTCGAAGGCCGGCAGACGGTTCTGTTCAGCAGCATTGGGCTGGCGGAGCCCCGCACTGGACGCATTCCCCGGTGCGGCTGCATCCATAAGCCCCAGTTGCAGGTTGAATGTGCCGCTTCCCGCCGCCGTCTCGCGGCTCCACGCAAGCTGCGGAACCCATATCCAAAGGTTGCCGGCCCAGGCCATCGCTGGCTGCGCGTAGCTCAGCAACGACGTTGGCTCCAGCGGCGCAATCAGCGGCTTATCAATTTCCACGCGCAATGAACTCTGCGGCCACTCCAGTCCGGCATGCATGGTGCGCAGGCGCAGGATGCCCGCCGAAGGTGTGTCATATGTCTCCCCCATCCCTCCGAAAAAGTCTACGTTGAGGTCAGCAGCCGATTTGCCGCCCCAAAGATGCGGTCCCCAGGCCTCGAGGCCGAACGCGCTCTGGCGCGCTGTCGCCGTCAAGCTTCCGTGCGCATAACTGCTGTTGCGCACGAGGGCAATGGCAGGCTGGTCGACGTCGTCGACGGCGCCGTCATTCAGAAATGAACTGAACAAAACCATTCCGGAGACCGTCAATGGGTATTTCGAGGCGGTCTCCACTTTGCTCTGCTCGTGCTGCGCCACTTCCGCCTGCAGCACGGCCCCGTCCTCCTGCAGCTGCCGCATACTTTGCTGCAGAGCGTTTGCCGCCGAAGCGCTCGACGCGTTGTTCGCAGTTTGCAGCTGCTCTTCGGTGTTCTTCAACTCCGTTCTCAGATCTGCAATCTGCTGCTGCGCATCGTCCAGCTGTTTCTGCAGAGCATCGACGGCTGCCAGAACTTTGCCAAGCCGGTCTGACAGGGCCTGGTCCTCCGCCGACTGATGCGCAGCAGGCGCGTCGGCGGGTTGCGCCAGCTGCGCTTGCGCCGGAAAATCCGCCAGCAGCGGTACCATCCACAGGAGTCCGGCCAGCACCAGGGCGCGGCCTGCTCCGCTGATTTCGCGATCCATCTTATTTCGCCTCCTATGCGGAACTGAGCATTTCCTCAGCACCCGGAAACCGGCGCGGCGGCTTTGGGCTCCTGCGCCAACACCCCCAAACGCGCCAGCGTGCTTTTTGCCAGGGTCATCGAAAAGACCGTCCGCCCGGGCCTTGACTCGACGAGCGTCACGCTCCCGCCGTGTTCCTGGCTGATATGGTGGGCCAGCGTGAGGCCGATGCCCATCCCGCTCTGTTTTCCCTCGCTCACGAACGGCTCAAACAGAGTGGCCCGAATGGATTCATTGACTCCCGGACCGTTGTCGGTGACCAGGATCCTGACCCAGTCCTGGTCTTCGGTCAGCGAAACCCTAACCAGGGGAACCCATTCGTGGCGTGCGGCCTGGCAGGCATTCAGCAGCAGGTTGTAGAGAGCGCGCTCGATCTTGCGGCCGTCGATCCAGGAGGCGGGCGACTCCGGCGCTTCAAAAGCAATCGAAACTCCCAGCGCGTCGGGATGATTGCGCATCATGCTGACCGCCCTGTCAATCACCAGCGAAATCGACTCCGGACTGATCTGGAGTGCGTGGCCGGTACGGCTGAAAATGAGGAGAGAATCGATGAGGTCGGTCATGCCCTGTACGCCGGATCTCACCTCGGCCAGCAGCTCCGCCCTCTCTTCCGGACGCGTGGAATCATAGCCCAGGAACTCGGAATTCGCGTAAACAGCGGCGAGGTAGTGCCGGAGATCATGGGAAATGGACCGCGCCATGCTGCCAATGGTCGCCAGCCGTTCCGACTGAATCAGTTCCTGCTGGGTGCGCAGGAGTTTTGCCCGCATGCGGTCAAACGCCGTACTGAGCTCGCGTATCTCCCGGGTCCCCGTCTTCTGGATCTCGTAGCGGAAGTCGCCTCCGCCCAGCGCACGAGTGCCGGCAACCAGTTGCTCCAGAGGCCTGGTGATGGTGCCGGAGAGATACAGGGCCAGTACGCCTCCCAGCGCGAACACCACAACGCCGATCGCAGCCAACAGTCGATTCAGGTCGCGCAGATATCGGCTGGCCTCGTCGTAAGACTTGAGCACCACGAGCCGCACGGGCGCTGTCGCGGGTCCGGAGAGGACGATCGTGGTCGTAAGGTAATGCTCACGACCCAGCCATACGTCATGAACGCTTTGTTCCGCATTCGCCGGAATGTTATTCCAGGATTCGGTCCAGGTTTCCAGCGCCTGCCTGCGCTGCCCCGCAAGGGTTGAGGCCATCACCTTACTACCGTCGGAAAACACGACCTCCGCAGACGCCGCGTGACCAATCTCATCGGCGAGGGTATCGTTCAGTGCATAGCCCGTGACGACATAGCCCAGAAGAGTTCCATTGCCCGGCGAGCCGAAATAGACAGGCTTTGCGGCAATCGCATAGAGGCGCCGACCCAGGATGCTGTAAGGCGCCTGACTCGATCCAACCAGTGGAGGGCAGTCGGCGAGGACCGACGCGCCTGCAGCTCCGCGCAAGTAGCAGGCCACCGACGCGCCGCTGGTATTGGCCAGCGCCAGCATGTCGGCTCCGGCAATTGTGTAGAACTCCCGCCCGGAATCGCGTATGGTCGCCTGGTCTTCGGTGGTCATGAGCGCCTTCAGGCTGGGCAGGTCGGCCAACAGCGCGGTTTCACGGCTGAGCATGTGAAGCCGGTACGACTCCATGTCCTGATAGGTGGCGATGCTGCGGTTCAGATCCGATACGAGGCGCTCGCGAATCTGCTTTTCGAGAACCCGGTGCAGGGCGGCAAGACTCAGAGCAGTGAGGCCGAAGGAAATCGACAGGAGGCAGAGCAGCAGCTTCGTTCGCATCCGCATCCGGATTCGTCCGCCTCTCTTCCTTCCCGGTTATTCCGCCGGCGAAAGGACCAACTTGTAGCCCATGCCGTGAACGGTACGAAAATAGATGGGATTGGCGGGATTCTGTTCCAGCTTCTGCCGGAGCTTGAGCACCTGGTTATCCACGGTGCGCGTCGACGGATAGAAGTTATATCCCCAGACATCGTTCAGCAGCTCCTCACGGGTGAGCACCCGTTCGGCATTCTCCATGAAGAAGCGCAGCAGCTTGAATTCGTGAGCGGTGAGCGAAACCGGCTTGCCCGCCCGGACAACCTTCATTCTCATGAAGTCGACCGAGACGTCGCCGAATCCCGATGCGGCGATGGGGTGTACCCGCTGCACCCGCCGGATTGCTGCCTGCACACGCGCCAGCAGCTCTCGCGGGCTGAAGGGCTTGGTCAAATAGTCGTCCGCACCCAGCTCCAGCAGAAGTACTTTATCCGCGACATCGGAGACCGCGCTGAGCACCAGCACCGGCGTCTCCGGGCAGGATCGCTTGATCGCCCGGCACAGCTCGCGCCCCGACATGCCGGGGAGAATTAAATCGAGAATGACGGCCTGCGGCGATTCGCTCTGCAGAACCTTCAGCGCCACCGCGCCATCCGTCACGGCGCTGATCTCGTAGCCCTCCGCTGAAAACAGGCGCTGCAGCGCCTTCTGGATTCGCAGATCGTCTTCGATGACGAGGATCCTGCTCATAAAACTCCCTGCGCCCGCACGGGGCTCAGTATTGGGGAAGCAAGGTGATTTTCCTCCAATTTGCAGTCCGGTACTACCGCGAAATGTGCGAAATGACAAAGCAGTGACAACCGAGTGACATCCCTGCCTCAGGGTTTAGCTGATTGCGGTCTCATCACAGGTTCCGCTCTTGTCCCCCTCGGGGCACAGCGCGGCCGCTGAGGAGCGCCGGCCAGCGGTGCGCTCGCCGCCTGTGAAGGAACTGGTGACAAAGAGCTGACAGGCCGCTGACAACCACGCGCGGTGACTCAACCTAGTATTCAACCCCAGCAGACCGGGAAGGCTTGGCGCCAGGTATTGCCACCCAGGGTTCATCCTCCTCGGCTTCTGACTTCTTTAAGGAGAAACCACAATGCAGGTTTGGAGAACCGCACTCGCAGCTTGCCTCGGGATTGGACTTTTCACGGTTTCAGTCCCAGCCCGCGCGCAATACAAAGTCACCGTTCTGGCCTCCAATCAGGTCGGGCAGGCCCGGACGATCGATCCGCTGCTGGCCAACGCATGGGGCCTGGCCCGGAGCGCCACATCGCCCTGGTGGATCAGCGACAACGACACGGGATGGTCAACCATTTACGATGCGAATGGAGGACAGAAGTCTCTCCGCGTGTCGATCCCCACTGCCGGAAACGGACCGGCTTCGCCGAACGGCCTGAACGGCCCGGGCACACCCACGGGAATCGTCTTCAACGGATCGTCGGATTTCCAGATTGACGGCGTGCCATCGAGTTTCATTTTTGCGACTCTCGATGGCACCATCAGCGCGTGGCCGGGCGGGAACAGGAACCAGGCGACCATTGCGGTCGACAACTCTGCCGCGAAGTCGATGTATACCGGCCTGGCCATTACCAACAGGCCTTCCGGCAATCTGCTGTATGCGGCAGACAACGCGAATAACGAAATCGACATGTTCGACGCCAACTTCAACCTGGTGAAGTCGTTCGGAGATCCGTCCGCGCCATCCAATCTTTCAGTCTTCGGCGTTCAGGACATTAACGGCCTGCTGTACGTCGCCTACGCCGTGCCCAACATCGGCGCCGGCGGACTGATTGACCTGTTCACCGAGGATGGAACTTTCGTGAAGACGCTCATCCATGGAAACCAGCTGAATCAGGCTTGGGGAATCGCCGCGGCTCCCGGTAACTTCGGACCGTTGAGTAATACTCTGTTGGTTTCAAATAACTCGATCAACGGCACCATCAACGCCTTCGATCCGATCAGCGGGAAGTTTGTGGGTACGATGAGGGATCAGAATGGCAAGCCGATCGTCCTCAACAATCTTTGGGGGATCGCCTTCGGCGGAGGGAATACGACCAACGGAGCAGCCAATACTCTGTTCGTGACCGTGGGGCCCGGCATTGGGGCCAACGAACTGGCCGGAACCTTCTTATCCATCCGTTTTGCGCCGAGCGGCAACTGACAAGCTCGGTAGCCGCGAGGTTGTAATGTGGGCCGCGGGAAGGAGCGGCCCTTTTTCTTGAAGGCGAACGAAGTCCCAGCGGACGGCCGTGATCGTGATCGAACGTAAACGCGCACGTCTTGAGACTGTGCGGAGGTGATCGTCGATGATCGTCCCTGTCACGACTGTTTCGGTGGCCGGGGATGGCGTCTCGCCCCAGGGGCCCACTCCGAGAGCTTTTGAATGAAGTTCGACCGATGGATCCCAGGAAATGGGCATCGCGCAATGTTTTCGTTCGGCCCATTCGGTGTCGGAATTCCGGAACCCCGGCCGACTTCCCGGGTAGTAATCCGCTTATGAGATAAGCCCGGTTTGCTTGCCGAGTTAGTTGGGAGGGAGTCTCCGCGGCTCGTGGGTCACGATTTTTGCACACGAAATCTTGACAGTGGAAGGTAGCTCCTGCTATGAAGTGTGACCACGCTTCCCCCGCTCTCGGGCTCTATTCTCTGCCCACCAGACTCGTTTGCCCGGATGCGTCGCGCGTGTCCTGTTGCGGGTATCAGCACACCCGATCCGATATCCCGCTTTGCCGAGTGAAGTGTTGAGCATCGCCATCGCCGCGAGGGCCACCGGCCTTTGCTCTCCGGCGCATGACCCCATCTCATTGGAGGCTGACCGTGTCGAACGTCGTATTGGCCATCCAGGGCGGAGTCGCCAGCGGAAGTGAGGCTACTTTCGATGGTCAGCCGATGCAAAAGGGCATCCATTTGCGCTGGAGCTTTCTGGCGGCTCTGGGCTTTCCGCCGGGGGGGTTCTGGCTGTGCCGGCGAGTCGCCCAAAAGGGAGAGAAGCAGATTCCTCCGCCACCTGCAGGGTCGGCCACGGTTGCAGGCGCAGACGCTACGAACGCCGTTGCGGCAAGCGCGTCCGGGGATACATGGCAGGCCGTGCTGGAGCATCCCTGCCAGAGCGTAACGCTGGCTGGTTGTGCAGCGCCTGGTTGCGATGAGATCGTGATCGAAACCTTTCGGCGCAATCCTGATGGCGCCTTGGCTGTTGCCGAACGGCGCACGGTCGAGGTCGAAGAGGGGGCGTTCCGAGTCACGGTGCAGGCCACCCAGATTTCCTGCGTGCGCGTGGTCGGCGCCGGTAGCGTGGACGAGTGCGGCTGTGGACCGATGGAACCGCCTCAGGACTGCGGCTGCACGGGCGGCGGCAATCAGGGCGGCAGCAATCCTCCGTGCACGGGTGGACCCGGATGGGGAGACCCCAATCCAAACGGATGGCAATGCTGGGGCGTTCCGTTTACCTTGCCGGTCACTGTCAGGCAATGGCCCGCGCGCTATTATGGAGCCCCCGATCCGCTGACGACCGCGCCTTCGGTGGTCCAGCAGGACGACATCAAAGAGATGCGCCGGCGGCTGGGGACGCTGAAGCTGGCCGCGGGACTGACGACCGCCCAGGAGAATGCTGCGTTCGCGCAACTGCGTTCGGAACTCGTGCGGCTGGTGCAGGGATTTCCCACGACACTTTTGAGCGAAGTGCAGTTACCTGCCGCAACCGCTGGAGCCAACGCTCCGAACCTGAATATCAACGTGATGCAGGAGCTGCTTCTGCTCGCGCTCGATCCCTATTTCGCGCGCGTGCTGGGCCTGTACTTCGTCGATGAACAGGCTGCTTCAGGCGTGCAGTACGACTACAGCATCGCGGGCTACTGGGGGGCCACGGCCTGCGACAACACGGTGATCTTCCCGGGACTCACGCCGGGGGCGCCACTGGCCCGCGGATCGGCCACCTACAACGGCATCACAATCGCACCCCAGGGCGGAAATACTTCACTGTGGCGCTGGACCAAATTCGACAGCAGCGGCAGTTACGATCCGTCGGTCGATTCCTCGTCGCCGTCTTTCGTGCAGAGCGCTGCGGCCTCCATCATCGGCGGCCTCAGCGAGGCGGAACAGCCGGACGCGCTGCTGCTGGCTGCCTCACCGGGAACGTGGTGGTTTCCGCCGACGCCGCTGCCGCAGGTTTCCATCACGCTCTCCCAGCCCGTGGCGCGCGTCGACGCGCAGGTCTCGGGCAACGGCACACTGCAGGGATTATCGAGCGGCACAATGGTGTCGTCGGCCGGCTTTAACTCGACGCAACTGAACACGGTGAGCGTCGCTGCGCCGAGCGGCCAACTCATCGACACGATTCAGTTCGTGGGAACGACCGCACCGTCGCCTGCCGGGTACGTGCTGGCGATCGGGGCATTGACGCTGCATCCGATTTCGCCCGACACCATCGGCACGCTTTATGCGATCATGCCGCCGCCGGTCGCGATCCAGCCGATTGCCGCGCCCGGACAGCCGTACACGACCTTCCGCCACCGCCAGGCCGACATCGACACCAGCACGCTGACGCTGGTGCGGCACAGCCTCTATGACGTCGTGTGGCCGGCGCCGAATCCACCGGCGCCCGTCGGCGATCCCGTAAGCGATCCGCTGCAGCTTCCTCCGCCCACACAACCCATCGGCTTCGTCGCGCAGCGGCAGGACAGCGGGAAAGCCGGAAGTACGGCGGCTCTTCCTGGCTGGATATCCACCCGGACCGCCCCCACGCCAGCGGGTTCGAATATCACCACGAATAATCTCTACCGGTTGGTCGATTCGCAGCTTCCCGATCCTGCAGGCGGATGGAGCCATCGCGTCGCGGGCTTCGACATCTTCGGTGCGCTGGGTACGTGGAGCGCATGGTCCGATGCGCGCGGAGTGGAGAAGATCGCGGCAGCGCCGACGGCGATGCGCATCGTGCAGTTCGACAATTCGACCGCCGGCGGAGGAGCAGCGAAGCCCGACGGGTCCGCCTGGATCGGCGGCACGCTCAACCTGATCGTGAACTGGGCGGGCGGCTCTTTCATGATGTATCCGGATCTTGCGACGGCCCGCATCACCGTCCAGTCCATCGACGGCAGCGGCAACGTGACAGGAACGCTGGCCACGAAGGACCTGGTAGTGCCTGTACCGTCGATCCAGGAACTTACCGTGGCGTCGGTCGTCGCTACGCCGTCGGCCGACGGCCTCAGCTACAGCGTGGCCATCCAGACCACGCCGCCGCTGGTGGCGCTGAAGAGCACCGATCCGGGGCAAGTGCTGATGCTCACTCTTCCCGACGGCTCCTCCGATCGCTATGCCGTGCGTCCCGCGGTGCCTGCCTCCGCAGGGCCGACCGCGACCGCACCGGTCGTGGCCACGGTGAACGCGGGCAACTCTGCCCGGATCATTGCCAACACCAGCAAGTACGTGGGCCAGCCCGCCTATCTGCTCTCGGGTTATGGCGTGAATCCCCTGCTGTCGGTTCCGCTGGACATCCCGGTAACGCAGCAAACGGCCCGCGCGCAGGTTTCGGTTACAGGCTCGACAAGAAATCCATTCCTTGCCGGTGAACAGATCGTCGACCCCAATGGCGTGAATCCGAACAAGCCCGAGCCGTCTTCGGTCGAGCTCATCTTCAACGGACCGCAGCGGCTCCAGCCTCCCCCGCCGCCTCAACCGCCCACGACGCCGATCCCGGTCCACCAGGTCAACCACCTCTACTACAATCCGGCAGATGCGAATGGGAACGCCGATCAGACGCTTCCATTTACCACACCGGCCGTGACCGGAGTATCGGGATACGTGCTGCAGCGCGAACCGGTGCGCTCGCTCTCGCTGGCCGACGTGAAGCGGCGGAACAACCTGCCGACACCCAACCTGGCCGATCCGAACCCGGTGATGGTGGACAGCGGAACACCGCGCGCCGATCTTGCCGCGTGGATCTCCTCCCTCACCGGATGGCTTAGCTGCTACAACGCCGTGCAGGGGTACAACGCGGCCCATGCCGTACCGCCGTACAGCTATACGCCGCTGACTACCGCAAACGCGCTCCAGGATACCAACGCGCAGCGTGCGTTCATCGAGCATTTCTATGGGGGCCTCCTGGACGACGAGCTGTGCACTCTGGCAGATGTTCCGGGCAACGCCATTGGTTACGTTCGCGTCCACTCGCAGCCGATCGCTCCGGGAACCACGATCGTCGACACCGTGGACGGCAGCGGCTACGGGCGCACCGTCTATCGGCTCGCCTCGGTGAACCAGGCGGGCAGCATGAGCGCATCGCCGACGAACACCATCGGTCCCTGGTACACGACCATCGTCACGCCGCCTCGTCCTCCGGTGCTCTACAAGCTGCAGCCGACGGAGACCGCCATCATTGTGGCCTGGGCGCTTGATGCCAGTCCGGACGTTGCCGCTTACATCGTCTACCGCGCCGCCACTGTGCAGGACCTCGCCGACCTTCGCTACTTCGGCGCCGACCCCACGCACCCCAGCCCGTCGAGCGATCTGCCAACGACAACGCGTAATACCCAAAGCTATCCACCGCTCAGATTCGTTCAGGGCTCGGGGGCGAACATCGATTCGCGCATTGTCGGTTTTGTGCCCGATCCGCGGCTATGCGCTCGCGATTACAAGGGCAGCGACATGGGCGAGGTGATCCTGCCAACGGGACCGGCGCCAGATGCGATCAACGGCGTTTACCGGCTGAGCGATTACGTCCAGGCGCTGGGGCCGACCGGGCAACTGGCGTTCAACTACTGGACACCGCCAGCCACAGGCGGAATCGCGCAGGTGGTCACGACTTCGGACACGCAGTCGCGGCTGACAGGCCTGCGCATCGGCCTGGGCCGCGGTATTCCCGTTGTCGTGGTCGCCACGTGGGCCGGGAAAGTCCAGGCTCTGGGCGTGGTGCCCAATCGGCGCGCGGCCTTCATCGACAGCGCGCCGGTCAGCGATCCCAACGCAATCGCCGGGGCTTCGGCGCCCGGCACGGACGCGCCTAATGCGTACGCAGTGGTCTCCGTGGACATATTCGGCAATTACTCAGCGTCATCGTCGGTGTTTGCGACGCAGATGCTGATGCCGGTCACGGCCTAGTCACCCGGAACCAGTGAGAGAAAGGAACCAAGATGGCAGACGATCCGATCAATGATGTGATTACGGCGCTGACCAGCAGCAATCTCATCCAGAACAGCGGCGGCACCATGGTAGCTGGGTCGCTGTACAACACCATCCAGACGCTGGTGAAGGCCATATTCGGGGTGTCGGCGCTGGCGCCGGTGAGCACCGACATCAAGACTGCGCTTACGACGGCCGCATCAACGCTTACCACGATCGGGACCGCGTTGCAGTCGAGCGGCGGCAGCCTGAGCGACATCGGCGGGGTCATGGCGGGGCTGCAAAACGCGATGTCGGCGCTGCAGTCGCTGGCTCCGTCAGCAGCCGCGCCGGTGCTGAATACAGCCAGCAGCCTTTTCCAGACCATTCAGGAGCAACTTAACGCGCTTGCCGGTGAGGTGGGAAAGACGATCACCGACGCGGCAACGGAGCTAACCCAGCTCTCGCAAATCCTGACGCTGATAGTGGCTCTGTTCCCGTAGTCGGAGGCTGGCCGGTCCGCGCTTCGCCGATCCACGATCCCTCCCAGGAAAGGTTCCGTTATGCCGCCTCCCGATCCACTCGCTCCCGTCATTCAGGCTTTGTCGTATCTGATTGTGCCGAACCCCACAGTCGCCGACCCTGTCGGGACACAGACGCCGAACGACTGGACCGGCGGGGCGAATACGCCGACCGACGGCCCGTTCTTTACGCCTGCGCAGGTGCTGCTGAGTCTGATCCTCGGCGCTTCAGCTGATCTGACGACGCTGGGCAATGGCATCAATTCCACGCTGACTGGCGTGGGGTCAGCGCTTGCGAGTCTCGCCAATGAAATCGGCGATCTGGAATCCACGGCAGGAGCAGCGACCGTCCTCAGCGCCGTGCAGACCGTGCTCCAGCTGGTGCAGGGATTTGTTCCTCCCTCCGCCGCGGGAACGCTGCAGTCGGTGAACACGCTGTTTGGGCAATTGAACACGCTGCTGGCGCAGGTCGCTCTTGAAGCCAATGAGATGGCGGCGATCTCGCAGCAACTCACGGCCACGGCCCCGCTGTTTCCCGCCGCCTGAAAGGATTGACGCACATGTCCACATTGCTTTCACCCACGTCTCTACTCGGATCGCTGGGGCTGCCGATCCTGCAGGACGCTCTGGACGCGGCGTTCGGGTCGGGCGTAGTCACGATCAGCGCCGACAGCTCCGGAGTCAGCGCGGGGCTGACGCTCTCCGGCGGTATATCGGTCAACATCGACGACCTTGTGGTGAATGCACAGGGAATCTCGGGACACTTCTCTATCGGCGGAATCAGCGACACCAACCCGCTGAGCGCGACGATCGCGGGATTTACGGTTGGCCTTACCGCCTTCGACATCACGCTGGCGCAAAGCGGCTTGGCAGCAAGCAACATCGCTGCGCAACTCACCATTCCGTTCTTCACCGACAGCTCAGGCAATCCGCAGGTGATTGACATCGAGGTGAGCACCAACGCCGCGGGGAATCTAACCATCTCCGTTGCGGCCGCCCCGAGTCAGTCAACGACGCCCGATGGTCTGGTTCAGCTCACGTACGACCTCGCCGGCGTGGGCAGCGTGGAAATTGACGTGGATTCGCTCGAGATCACCGAGGTCAACAGCGTGTGGACGCTGGTGATCTCCGGCAACCTGATTATCGAGACGGAGGGGTTGAACTGGCCGAGCATCGAGCTCAAGGGGCTGGGCATCGACAGCAAGGGCCATATCTCGCTGGAGGGCGGATGGATCGATCTGCCCAACCAAATGGCGCTGGATTTTTACGGCTTCCACGTCGGCCTGCAGAAACTCGGCTTCGGCACGGATTCCAGTGGCGACAAGTGGATCGGCTTCAACGGCGACATCAATCTCGTGGAAGGTCTCACGCTGGGCGGCAGCGTGCGCGGACTGCAGATCAACATCACCCACCCCGGCGTCACGTTTGAAGGCGTCAGCATCGACTTCGCCATCCCCGACGTTCTGAGCATTACCGGCCAGGTCGATCACTTTCAGGTCAACAACGCGATGGGTCCGAATGATCTGGTCAACGTCGGACTGCCCGGATACATCTTCGACTTCATCAACCCGGTGGGTCCGGTCCAGCCCCCGAGCCCGGGCAAGCAAGTCAACGTCTTTGCCGGAGCCGTGAAAGTCGTCATTGACCCTGGCGACATGGACCTTGAAGTCGACGCCAATTTCATCGTAGGCACGTTTGGCGGTCAGTCGGTCTTCTTCCTCGACGTGGATGCCGAGCTGCCGGTGGGCATTCCGTTGTTCCTCGATGTGGCTTTGTACGGACTGCAGGGTTTGGTGGCGACGGGGCTGGAGCCGCAACCGGAGCCGCAAAACACGTGGTGGGAGTGGTTCAAGTATCCGGCCGTGGGCGAGCCGCCCGAAGGACAGATAGGCAGCGGCACCGTGCCCCCCGAGGGGTCGAGCGGGGTCGTGAACACTTCCGGCACACCCCCGCCGAATTACTCGGCGACGGATTTCTATAAGTGGCTGTGGCCGAAACAGGGAGCATTTGCAATCGGCGCGGGTGCCACCATTGGCACCGAAGCGGACGATGGCTATACCGTGTCGGCGGCGATCATGTTCGTGCTGATGCTGCCAGGTCCGATCATCTCTTTCATCGGCAAAGCGAACATTCTTTCCCCGCGCATTGGCGGCGCTTCGGACGACGCTGATTTCGACGCAATGGCTACGTACGACGGCACCTCGCAGACCTTCGATCTCACCGTCGATGCCCAGTACTCCATCCCCATCGTGCTCGATATCACCGCGACGGCGGAACTCTTTGTCGGCGAGGGAACGTGGTATTTCGCGCTTGGCAAGCCGCCGCATGAGCAGCGCGTCTCGGCGCGCATCTTCGATATTTTCGAGGCCGACGCGTATTTCGTGGTGAGCGACACCGGTCTGGTCACCGGCACGTGGACCGGCTACAAGAACTCGTGGAGCTTCGGACCTCTCTCGGCCAGCGTCGATGCGTATCTGGCCACGCTGGCGGCGATCCAGTGGGCGCCTCTGCAGATTGGCGGGGGGATTGAGCTGTACGGAAACCTGCAACTCAGCGCGTTCGGCATCCACGTCGGCCTGACCGCCGATGCGCTGCTGGAAGGCTGCGCGCCCAATCCTTTCTGGGTACATGGCGAATTGAGCGTGCAGTTGAATTTGCCGTGGCCTCTGCCCAGTCCGGGCGCGACCATCTCGCTCACATGGGGCGGCGACGATGGCTCGGTGCCGCCCGCGCCGCTGGCGCTGAGCCGTGTGAACGCCACGCTGATTGATCACTGCGACTCGGCCAGCAAGCCGGCCAGCGATCATTACGTGCTGCTCTCGCACGCCTCGCCCGCGGTCGATTCCGACCAGACCGTCACCCTGGATCCCGTCACTCCGGGGATCCTGGGCCTGACCTCGTCCACAGGGCGCACGCTGACCTCGCCGCCCGATCTGAACCCGGGCAGCGCCAGCTCGGCGCAGTTTGCTGCTGTGCTGCCGCAGGATGCGCACTTCACACTGAACTTCTCGCAGGGAACTGTCGACAACACGGGAGCATTCAACGGTGCGCTGCCCTGGGGCAGCTTCCCCACGCTACCACCCGTGCCTTCGCTGCCTCCGGCCTCTCTCATTGGGGCCGACGACATGTCGAATATCAACCCGAACCAGCCGCCGGTGCAGTTCGTCATTCGGCATACGCTTCTCGAGGTCGCTCTGTACATGTACGATTCCGGCACCAGCGCCTGGAGCCTCGTTTGCTCGACGGCAACGCCCACAGTCAGCGATCCCACCCCTGGTGTGACGCAGTTGAGCGGCGTGTGGCTCTCGGCCAGTGCCTCGAATGCGAATCCGCGCCAGGCGATGACGCAACTCAAGGTTGTTCCCTGGAGTTTGTTGCCGGGCGTCGACGCGACAGCGCAGTGGAGCAGCACATCCGAGATCGACCCGATCACCAATCCATTCGAGGACCAGAATCTGACGTTCGATGTCGCGGCCGGCTTTGGCACCCCAGCCATCGAGGGATTCCAGCCAATTCCAGCAGGGTTGTCGTTCCCCACCGTCGGCAAGGTCGAGAATCCCCTGGTCACCATCTCCTTCACGCAGCCCAGCGTGCTCACGTCGATTACTGCGCTTGTATACTTCGCCAGCGGCGAGATCCAGATCGCCGAAACTCCGCAAATCCTGGTGAACGGAGTCGCGCTGACGCCGCAGAGTTCCTGGCAGGATCAAAGCTCAGGGGCCTGGACCCTCACGTTTCCTGACACCGGCCCGTCCATCCAGGAATTCAGCATCCCGGTGGGCGGAATCGCGCTGATCCTCTACTCCATCGACTACTCCACGGCGCCCGTGCCTATGGCCATACTGCCGCAGGCGCCGGCCTTTTACTCTCTCGCGACGGCGACCATGATCGAGGCCGAGCGAGTTGGCGCGTCTTCCTTTCAGGCTGTGCCGTATGGCGACCCCATCGTGGAGTTCGCCTATTTTCAAACCGCGTCCGGACCCGGCACGGTGCAGGGAACGGCGACGACGGTTCCCGTCCCGGTTACTCCGGCGCCTTACCCCCCATTGCAGCAGCAGTGTCCTTCCGTTGCGCAACCGAACTCGGCCTCGCCGCTCGCGGGCGCTCTGACCGATCTGCACACATATACGCAGTGGTCCTGGCCGCTCGATGGCGCCACGACGGCTTACTACGGTTACGACGTGAATGTCGAATTCGTGGAGAGCTACGTGAACATGCTCTACGCAGCTTTCTCAAGAAAGCTTCCTGAGCTGTCGCTGCATTTCCGGTGCGTGGACCGGAATAATAACCACGTCCTCCTCGTTCCGAACGCTATTCACGTGCCATCCATTCCGCAGCAGAGCGCGCTCGTCGCCTCCGCTATGACCCTGCCTTTGCCGTCATACATTCCCCAGTCGCCGGTTACCCTCAAGCCATGGCTCATCGGCGAACAGCAGCAGGCGCTGTTGCAGAAGCGCGCGGCCCAGGCAGTGCATGCCAATATCTTCCAGGAGTCGGCGCCGGTCTTCACGCGGCCCTCGCTGTCCACCCTCATTAACGAGGCCAATCTGGGCGGCGGCCGCAACAACGCGTTGTCGATCCAGCAGATCGATCCTGGACTCGCCGGTGCAATTCTTCACGGGATCGAGGAATACAACGCCGGCCAGCAGGACGAACAGTTGTGGTTCAGGCCATTCATGCCTTCCACACGATACACGCTCGACGTAGTGGCCGGCCCCCTCTACGTCAACTCCGATTTCGCAGCAGATGCCGCGTCGATCCCGGGTGCGGTCTCCCTCGGCTCAGTGCTCGATGCTACCGACGCCATCGGCCTGCTGGCTGCGCTCGATAACTACTTCGGCTATGAAGATTCATTGACGACGCTCGAGCGAGTGCAGTTCACCACGTCGCGCTACGCGAATTTCACCGCACACCTGGCGAACGCGGCGAGCCAGCTTGCGGGCGCTGCCGGCGCAACGCCGATTCGCAACTATGTCGCTGCCGAGGATCCCATTACCTGGCTGACTGGACAAACGACGCAGCTTAACACCTGGGTCAGTGCTGGTGTGCAGTACCTGGACGACCATCAGAAACTTGCCTCTCTGGTGGCCTCGTTCGATCCTATGGCCGACGATCTGTGGTCTGGCAGCGCACCCGCAGTCACCAACGGCGCATCCGCGCTGGTGAGCCAGCGGCAGGCGGTGGCCGCTGACTGGACTGCGTTCTCGCAGGCGATCAATGCGCTTTACAACGGCATGATCGCGGCCCTCGGCCAGCCGCAGATGGCTGCAAACACTGCACCCATTGCTGTGCCCGATACCGAAATCAGCTTCTTCACGGATTCGTCAGGATTGTGGATCGAAGCGATCCTGATCCAGAGCCCGGAACCGCTGCCCTGGCAGCGCCTCTGGCGCTGGGTTCGCCTCGCCGGTGCCGGCAACGCCCAGATCGCAATTCTGCCGATCTGGAGCGACGACGGGACCACGGGCCTGCTGGTGCCTCTCGAAAGTGGGCGGGGAATCTACAGCCTGAGCATGACGTTCCAGGGAAACCTTGGCGCTGAGGCTCCGTGCATCACGCTGAACGCCGATGCGGTGACGGAACCGCTTGTCGTGGGATCGATCAGAATGGGTCCGCCGATTCGCCATCTCCCACGGGAGGGCCAGGCGATCCAGGAGCTGCAGCGCCCCGTTCTCTCCCTCGCGGACAAGATTCAGTCCATCCTCGGCGGATAACCTGCGCAGAGGCGTGAGGCTCACGAAAAAGAAAATGACCTCAGACATCCCCCAAAATGTTGGCCTCGAACTGCCGACGCAACTCGTCCATGGGGCTTTCTTCCAGCGTTCCCTCGTCTCCGAATCGTCTGCGCAAAACTGCTGGTTCGTCTACTTTCCGGACGGCGTGATCGATCCACCACAATACGTAATACCCTGTCACCGGTTGCCCACGCAGGAGACGCTCTACTGGCTGCAGGAACCGACCAATCTGCCGAGAGCGGTGAATGGTTTCGTTCTTGCGAGTGCCAGCGATCTGGCCGGATTCGAACTGGGCCCGGGCGCGCTGAATCCTTACGAGCAGTTCAATCTCATCAAACCTGTTGCTGTCATTGACGACGGCGTATACGTCTTCCAGGGCCGCTTCGATCTCTCGATCGCCTCTGGCCTGAATCGTGCCGAAAAAGCCAACTTGCTGCTCCAGCGTCACCAACCGGAGGCTGCGCTCTCTGAAGCCAGGCAGGCAGTCGCGCTGGCCCCGGACCTGGTTCCTCCAGAGGCCACCCTTGGCGACATCCTGTTGGCTCTTGGGCGCACCTCGGAAGCGCGAGCTGCCTACCAGCGCGCCCTGTATCTGGCGGAAACGGTCGATCCGGCTCTGCAGACCGATTGGGTTCAGACGTTGCGGGCGAAGCTGGCGCCACGGTGAAAGAATATTTGTCGCTCCGCATGCCCATGCCCGGCCATCACGAGCCGCGAGTGCTCGCGGCCTTCCGGCCGCGCTCCAGTAAATCAGCATTCACATGGAACTCTGAGAATGTCGGCTCGATCCGCCCACTGCGACATCCGATGGTTGGAAAGAAGCTCATCCCAGACGTTGGCCAACTCGTTGCGGCCCTTGCCGCAGTCGCGTCTCTGGCGCCGACCGCGCAGGCTCAATCCACCATGGTCACCGCGCGCATGAAGGTGCCCTTCGCTTTCCAGTACGGAACGAAGCACCTTCCCGCTGGGACCTACATCATCACCCTGGGCCAAGACAGCGTCCTCACGGTGAGTGGCTGGGCCGGCACGGCGTGCGTCCTGGCCGACGTGAATTACGATCCCGGTCTGGTCTACGCCATCCAGGTGGTCTTCAACAAGTACGGCGACCACTACTTTCTGGAAGAGCTGACCATCGACGGCAGCGGCGCGCAGATCCCCATCCCAGAATCCGAGACCGAGCGGCAAATGGCCACAGAGCAAGCCATGAATCGCCGGGCGCCCAGCGGGACGGCAATCGCTCGGTTAGGCGGACGGTCGACCCGTTGAGGCAAGGCACGAACTTCCTTGCGGGAGTTTCCCTTTTTCCTTGAAGCTCGCGCCTTTTTTGGTGCGCCCAGCATGGGCATCACGCAGGGTGAACTGGAGGCGAGATGAACAAGCAACCGCTCGGAGCTCTTTGTGAGTTTTCTTTCAAAACCGGCATCAAGGTCAGACAAATCTGCATTCCTATTTTCGTGGGGATGATCGCAGCTGCGCATTCTTCCGCGCAGCAGCCCTGCGCGCAGGGTATTCGCATCGACGGAATCGTCATCGACCCGACGGGAGCGGTCATTTCTGGAGCGAGCATGCACACGTCCAGTGGAGCGACGGTCCTGACCGATGCAACCGGGCACTATGGGTTCGCGTGTGAGGCGGGGACTTCCACCATGATCACCGCGGATGCTGCGGGATTCGCCAAAGCCATGGGGCGTGCGCATGCGCGCGCGGGCGGCGTCGCGCATGTCAATCTCAAGCTTTCTGTGGCGTCGGTAGAGACGAGTGTGGAGGTCAACGCAAACGCCGGCGGAGTTGACAGCGGCGACTCAGCAGGTTCGATTGTCCTCGGGCCAGAAGCGATCGAACGGCTCTCCGACGATCCGGACGATCTTCTTCGCGAGTTGCAGACGATGGCTGCCGGCGGAGGCGGCGCTCCCGGAGGGGCGATCATTTCCGTCGACGGTTTTCAGAATGGAAGCCCACTGCCTCCCAAAGGCTCTATCGCCGAGATTCGCATCAATCCAGACCCGTTTTCGGCCCAATACGCAACCAGCAACCAGGAACCTTCAATCGCCGGCAGGAGTCCGGTACTGGAAACCTGCGCAAGCCTGTCCCAACGCCCGCCTCTTGCCACAATCCCGCCGAGCTTTCCGACGGGCCAATTCGCACGCCGCAACCTTGCCCGTTCCCTGCAGTCTCGGTTGTTCAATAATCAAAATCGATGAGAAACCACAGCAGCGCCCTCGGTTTTACTCGTCGCAGCTTTCTTCGCGGACTCGGCACCGCTGTGGCCGCCTCCACTACTTCCCATTGGTTCGCCGGATCCGCTCAAGCCGCCACCATGTCCGTCCCCCGCCGTCCTCAGGCCGTCGTGAAAGACCGGGCGCCGCTCTTCGCTGGAAACATGTACTTCCTCCCGCTGGGATCGATTCGTCCTCGCGGATGGCTCCTCGACCAGCTACGCATCCAGGCCGACGGACTCACCGGCCACCTCGGCGAAATCTGGCCGGATGTGGGGCCAAATTCCGGGTGGCTCGGAGGAACCGGAGAAAGCTGGGAGCGCGGCCCCTATTATTTCGACGGCATGCTTCCCTTGGCGTGGCTGCTCGACGATGCGCGCCTGCAGGCCCGCGCAAAACAATTTGCCGACTGGACCCTCGATCATCCCTGGCCGAACGGAATGATCGGCCCGAGAAGCAATGATGACTGGTGGCCGCGCATCGTCATGCTGAAGGCGCTCGCCCAATATCAGGAGCTCACCGGCGACCAGCGGGTGGTTCCACTGATGGATCGCTATTGCCGATACCAGATGGCGACGCTGCCCACGCGTCCTCTGCGCGACTGGGGAAAATTCCGCTGGCAGGACGAAGTCCTTACCGTAGTCTGGCTCTACAACCGAACCGGCTCTCCTTATCTACTCGACCTCGCGAAGCTCCTCCAGCTACAGGGATACAACTGGATTGCCGAGTTCGCCGACTTCCCTTACAAACAGAAAGTTACGGCCGCTTGGCTGAAGCTCGCCGAAGGTCAGGGTCTGAGCGATCTTGCGCTCGCCACCCACGGCGTCAACAACGGGCAAGGGGTGAAAACTGGTGCTGTCTGGTCCCTTGTTTCCGCATCCGCCGATGATCGCCGTGCTTCCGAGCACATGCTGGCCGAGTTGACGAAATATCATGGCCTGCCCAACGGAATGTTCTCGTGCGATGAGCATCTCGCGGGCCGGGATCCTTCGCAGGGCTCCGAGCTATGCACGGTGGTTGAGACGATGTTCTCGCTCGAGCGCGCCCTCGCCGTCACAGGTTCCCCCGTCCTCGGCGACCGTCTGGAAAAGCTCGCGTTTAATGCCCTCCCTGGCACGCTCACCGACGATATGTGGGCGCACCAGTACAACCAGGAATCGAATCAGGTCGAGTGCAGCCTCCACCGGAAACCCTGGGTAACCGACGGGCCCGAGTCAAACCTCTTCGGCCTTGCTCCGAACTTCGGCTGCTGCACGGCGAACTATCACCAGGGCTGGCCAAAGTTTGCTAACAGCTTATGGATGCTCAGCGGCGCGCCGGATCACGACCACGGGGATGGCCTGGTTGCAGCGGCCTATGCGCCCTGCGAAGTAACGGCCTTGGTTCGCGGTACTGCGGTTCACGTAATCGAGGAAACCGAATATCCGTTCCGCGGCACCGTAGCGCTGACTGTTTCGCCGGATAAGGCGGTTTTCTTCCCGCTGGGACTACGCATTCCAGATTGGGCGCCGGGGGCGACCATCCGGGTGAACGGCGAGCGCCAGGCGGATCCGGCCGCGGGAAGCTTTGCCCGGATTGAGCGGACGTGGGAAGCCGGCGACCGGGTTGAGCTCGAATTTCCAATGCGTTTGCGGACATCGCGTTGGTTCCACGACGCAGTGGCGGTCGAGCGGGGACCCCTGGTCTTTTCGCTCGAGGTCGGCGAGGACTGGGAGAAGCTCAAGAACAATGGGCTAAGGTCCGCCGATTGGCAGGTGTTTCCAACGGGGCCCTGGAACTATGCGCTGGCGGTTGACCCTGCACATCCGGAGGCGAGTCTGCTGGTAACCGAGACGCCAGTCGGAGCTGGACCCTTTACAAAGCCGGGCATCGGAGTTCGAATTGAAGCGCGGGGCGGGCAGGTGAACGCCTGGCGGGCAGAGGACGGAGCGGCGAACCCCCTGCCGGAAAGTCCGCTGGCGAGTGAGGAGCCGGAGGAAAGATTGACTCTGTTGCCGTATGCTGCGGCGAAGCTGCGAATCACAGCGTTCCCGGTGCTGAAAAGTTAATGCCTCCCGCGGCGTCCTGAATGTATGGGTTCTCGAGTGAAGCACGGAGCCGGATTGCTTCGGGCTCCTTCATCGGCAGGTCCGACTGCGTCCTCACATGAACGACGGCATTGAGATTTATCCTGGCGAAATTCCGCTCAGCCGCGAGCGTCAGGGTCAAACTCAACAATAATCCGCCCAGCGGTCATTCGCACCTTCCCCGCGAGTCTCCGGATCACCGCGATCAAATACCGAATGGCCACGCTCCGGTGTCCTGGTACCAGTCGTAGTCCTTATCGATTGCAGACCGGAATTGCCAGTGGTCCGGCGTGGTGTTGTTCTGCCAGTCAGCGGCAACGGTTTCCGATCCGGCGGCGGATATTGCGAAGGCTGCGCGCACTGCGTCGCGCTGTTCCGCACCGATTGCCGCAGGCTGGGGCGACACCAGCAGCACCACTCCGCTTCTGGCCACCAAGTCGAGCCACTGCCGGTTGCAGGACCACGGCGTGTCTGCAGTGATCGGCACACAGTCGGGATCGACAGCAAAGAACGAACGATGCTGAGGGTACCTGAAGGCGAGGGTGTTGACGCCCATGCGGCGCGTGCGCTCCCATTGCTTTCCGCTCACGTCGTCTCCCGTCCGCTGTGCATCGAAGAGCCCGGCTCCAAGATGGCCCACGGTGTTGCAGCCGATCATAACCGTACGATCTCCTGCTGACTGCCGCATCGCTTCGTAAAAGCCGCGGATGATTTCCGCGTTCGTCCGGCTGCGATCGTGGAAGCTCCAGCCAGGCAGGGTGGGCTGAGCATGCATCTGAAATCCCCACTGTCCCAGAAGATCGTAGGTGGAGAAATCGTGCTTGATGAGGTCGTACCCCCAGCCGGTGGCTTGGGTCACTTTGGCGAGCACACGCTCCAGGGCTTCCGGAACCGTCGGATCGAAGGCGAGATCTGTGCTTTGGTTTGTCCGGTCTCCGAATCGCGAGCCGGGCAGCAGGAGGTTGGCGGGGGTGCCGGCATCCGCCTGGAGAGGACGAATCCAAAGGCCGGGCCGGACGTAGCGATCACGGATTTTTGCGGCCAGCGCGGCCATATCGGGAAATGCCTGCTGGTTGTCCCATCCGGCATCGATCACGGTAAACGGACGCGGCGCCCGCGCCGGCGCCAGAGAGGCCATCAACTCCGCATCGTGGACAATCTGATCCGGGGTATTCCGGCCATACGCGTAGTACCAGTCGTTGCTGCCGTAGAGCGTTATGGCAGGGCGAGGAGAATCGCACATCCTGCGGCAGAAGAGGTGCGCAGCATCCAGAGCGTTCTCGCCGGGCTCTCCCTCTCTGGAAACCACGGTGGCGGCGAGCAGCTCGCGCTGCCCAAGCACCACGCCGTCGCCGCCATTGGCGACATTCAGCCAGAGAGAGACGCCTTTGGGATCGATCTGCCAGAAGCAGAGCGACCCGGCGCCGGTCTGGACTCCGTATCCATGCAATGCGCCGCGGCCGACGGTGAGGAAGTACCAGGGCAGGACGCGCTCGGGTACCAGCGACTGCCAATGCAGATTGCCGTAACTGCGCTCCCACGCGTCGTTCAGAATCAGCAGACCGGAGGCCACGGCATCGTTCCAGCGCAGATGGATATGCGTGGGACAAGCGGTGGCCGCCGACAGCGTGACGGGAAGACGATCCGGCTCGGGGACGGTGGTGACCAGCAGCCCTGGACCGCTCCACCGCTGACCTGAGCGGTTGAGCCGGGCCGGTCGATCGAGCCCGCAGAACGCGGTAACCGAATCCGGAGGGCGCAAGAGGTCAAGAAAGGTGGTTGCTCGGCCGGCAGATGCCGGGGATAGGGATGGAGGCAGGAGTTCCGCCTGGGCAGATGCGGCAAGACCAGCACAGGCCAGACCCGCAATGAGATCTCTGCGAGTGATCGATTGCATTCAGACCGCCGTTCCTCAGCCGGGGTGGACCGGCAAACTGCCGCGCAGGTCTTCGAGCTTGCCGGAATGAGCAATGACCCGACCGTCGCACAGCACCTGGAAGCCTTTGCCCCGGTGATATCTTTCACCGGTTCGATCGTAAAGGATCGTCAGCAGGCGCCCATGGTAAGGCAGACCATCGAGAGCGAAGTAGCTCCATTTTCCGCGCGGCAGCAGAGGATGGATCACCACATCATTGCCGGCCTGCGGTCTCAGCCCGATCAGGCCGGTGATGATCAGATCCGCGTAGCCGGAGTGGTTGTAATAACGGCCTCGGTTGCTCGGCAGAGCGTGCCAGCTCCTGAGAATGTCGCGCGCGATCCACTCTCCGGTGTCCGCGTCCAGATCCTCATCAATCCAGGGTACGGTTCGGCCGCCGGGAAGGCGAATGTGCTGAGAGTGGGTGTAGGTGCTGAGGAGGCTGAAGTAGTCGGCGCGGGTCATCACGGTCTGCTCCGGCCCGTTGAGCAGATTCGCCAGAGCGACGAGGGTCTGGGTTGTGGCATACGGCCACGATGGACCATTCCAGAGGCACTCATGATGCACGGTATACCGGAAGCGGGGACTGCTGCGCTCCGCGGTGGTTGGCCCGTACTTACCCGCAAAGCCTTCAGGTGAAAATAGGAAGCTCCACGCAATGTCATGTTGAAGGGGAGGGATGTCGAAATACCAGGGGATGTAACCAATCAGTTCGCGAACCCCGGACCATCCTGAGGCCGCATGCCGCGCCACCGTCTCGTAAAACTCATCGTGCGGATTCCAGAGGCGGCTTTCGATCAACGCTCGCAACTGCGCGGCCTTGTCCTGATAGGTGGCAGCGATTTGCGGATCCTCCGCCATGGCGGCGATGCGCGAAATTGCGACGGCATCGCCATACATGTAGCTGTTGATGGTGGGCCGGTACCCGTTGCCGCTGATGCTGTCCTCCATGCCGTCGCGGTCGTCGATCTGCCAGAACAGCCCGTTTGGATCCTGGTGCGTCGCCTGCCAGGCACGGTAATTGGCTTCGAGCGCGGGCAGCAGGCTGACAGCCAGATCGCGGTTTCCGGTCGCCAGATACAACTGGTACACGGAGTCCGCGGCCCAGAAGCTGTAGCGCCGCGGTTCTCCATCGGGGCCGAACCAGAACCTGGTGTAGTCGTCCACGTATTTTGGATCGCGCAGCCATCGCGCCTCGCGGATATGGTGACCCGCTGCCGTGTCGATCGTGTTGAACTTTCCCGACCACGGGACCTTGTCGAGGAATTCGGTGATGACGTAACCATCCGGCGTGCGCACCAGATGCTTCTCAAACGCATACCAGCGGAAATAGTAGATCTGGTTCAGCTCCGCGTCGGGAGTGTCCAGCCAGGGAATATTCCGTACGAACCAGTCCCACGGAAGCGGGGGCGCCGAGCCCAGCATCTCGCGCTCGTCGCGGACAAAGCCGGTAAAGTAGTGCCGAAAACTCTGCGGCTGCAGCAGCGGGCCGGAAGCTCGACTCTGGGCCTGCGATCCCGCGTGAAATATGGCGGTCAGCGCAAAGGTGAAGCTCACAAGCCGGGCCCGGAGCTTTGCGGGAGTCTTCATGCGGGCACGAATCCAAGGTCCTTCCCGTAATGGAATGCCAGCCCGATTTGTTCGAAATGATTGTTGCGCCCGTTGTACCAGAGCATCCAGCGGCCGTGAGAGTAGACCGCAAACGGCTTATAACATGCATCGGCATCCCATCCGCCGGGGGTTGGACGAATAATGGGGTTCCCGGCATTCCTTACCCAGCCGGTGATCCCGTCTTTGGACTGCGCGATGCCAATTTGTGCGTGATCAATGTCCCTGAAGCCGATATAGAAGGCGTAATACCAACCGTCCCAGCGGAGAACCTGCGCGGCCGCTACCCGGTTCTTCTCCCACGGATACCGAGGATCCGCTTTCATCACGGGGTTGGCGGAGTATTTGTCCCAGCGCAGTCCGTCGCGGCTGGTGGCGTAGCCGATGGCGTTGGGCTCGAACTGCTCGCCGCCGGAGTACCACATCTTCCAAAGGCCGGCCTCGCTGTCCCACATAGCATCCGGACACATGACGGCGACACCTTCCCACGGCGTCTGCGACGAGAGCACCGGATGGACCGACTGCCGCACCCATGTCCGGCCGTCGGAACTGGTGGCGTATCCGATCGACGACTTTCCGTGGGCCTGCCCGGTGTACCACATGTGATATCCGTCATGCCGCCTGGCCACAGTGGGACGGTTGATGTCGTCTTCCCATCCGGTCTCCGGACGGGGTCCGAGCACGATTTCAGGCGGACTCCAGTGGATGCCATCCCGGCTCTCAGAAAGAGCGACGCTCTGCTTCGGACGCCAGGAAAGCCACATCCTGTAGACGCCGCGCTCGAGCAGCAGCGACACATCGAAACAGGTTCCGTATTCTCCTCCGAGTACCGGATCGCCAGGATACTTGACCCAACCGCTGCTCTCCCCGCCGCCCAGACGGCGCGCAGCATGAGACAGCGAAGGTTCGAGGCCGGCGGCGGCCAACAGGAGCATCAACTCTCTTCTGTCCATAGATCTCCGGGGTTCTCTTCTGCATGCTTGTTGGGGAATCGTACGACGCTCGCTTTTGACGAACGCCATCCCAGTATCGATTGTTTTCAGGTACCGGCAAAAGTGAGCCGTGAGGGCTGCAATTCAAAACCTCACGGCTCAGCAGACAGCGCGGGAGGGGCGATTCAGAACTTTATGTGCAGGGATAACTGCATCCTCCTTGGCGCATCGGCGCTGCTGATGGTGCCGAATCCCAGCATGTCCGGCCCTACGGTGTTGTTGTTTGCCCAGGACCGAGAGTGCCTTCATCATCAGCACGATGTCGTAGTGTTCATGCCCGCGAACATTTCGAGTCGGGCGCTGTATGGCCTGGCGCACGGATCCATGTGAGCCCACGAACTTCTCTTTTCGTCCGGCTACTGATGCTGCAGCGGATCCGATCCTGTGCCGTGCTCGGAAACCGCCTCGGTGGTTTCACGAGGCTGCTGCAGCAGCCGATACCCATCCCGCGTGCGCACGCGATATTTCCGGGACTTCGGGTTCACCAGCCTCACTGTGATTCTCCGCCACCCGC
>JASIAO010000002.1 GCA_030041955.1 Acidobacteriaceae bacterium
CCTGCAAATGCTTGATCGAGGTATCCAGCCGCTTCCTGAACCCCGCGCGGCAGATCTGCTCAAAATAGCTGTCGATCGTGTGCCCCTCCGGAACCGCAAACTCCGGAAAGGGGTTGTCCACCTTGTTCAGCTTCAGAGAGCAGCGCTCCGCAAACTGCATGGTGCGGCTCACCACTTGCGGAGCGTGCGAGAACAGCTTCTCCATCTCCGCCGCCGTCTTCACAAAAAACTGATCGGAGTCGAACTTAAACCGCTTCGGATCGTTGATCGACCCCGCCGTCTGCACGCACAGCAGCACCTCGTGCGCATGCGCATCGTCCTCGCACAGATAGTGGCTGTCGTTCGTCGCTATCAGAGGAATTTCCAGCTCTCTTTCGAGCCTGAACAGGTCCGCGTGGATCTTCTTCTCGAGTTCCAGCCCCTGATCCTGAATCTCCAGGAAGAAATTCCCCTTCCCGAAGATCTCCTGGTACTGTCCCGCAGTCGCTTTCGCCGCGTCGTACTTGCCGGCCATCAGGTTTTCGCACAGCTCGCCCGCCAAACAGCCGGAAAATCCAATCAACCCCTTCGCGTGCTCCGCCAGATACTTCTTGCTCACGCGCGGCTTTCTGTAGAACCCGTGCAGCGAAGCCTCCGAGGTGATCCGCACCAGGTTACGGTAGCCCTCTTCGTTCTCAGCCAGCACCAGCAGGTGATTGTAATCATCCCCCTGCGGATCCTCGCGATGATCGTCTTTCTTGCAGATGTACAGCTCGCACCCCAGGATCGGCTGCACCCCGTGCTTCTTCGCCGCGTCGAAGAAGTGCACCGCACCGTAGATGTTGCCGTGGTCGGTAATCGCGACAGACTTCTGCCCGATCTCGGCGACGCGCTGCACCAGCTTTTCCACGTCGCAGGCGCCATCCAGCAGGGAGTAGTCCGTATGCAGATGCAGGTGGGTGAATTCGGCCATGGGTCTGGCTCTATTTTAGGTCGCGTCGGAAATGCGAGTGGGAGAAGCCCGCAAGGCGAAGATGAGGAAAAGCCGGTACGAAATGCTGTTTGCTAAACCCTAAACCCTACACCCTGCTTTACCTCGGCATGTCCCGATGCACCGTCTTAATTCGGTATCCGTGCCGCGCAAGCCGCTTCGCAACTTCTTCTGCGATCATCACCGACCGGTGCTGACCGCCGGTGCATCCGAACGCGATCGTCAGATAGCTCTTGCCCTCGTGGATGTAGTGCGGCAGCAGGAACACCAGCAACTCCGTCACCCGGTCCAGGAACTCCCGGCTCTGCGGAAAGCTCAGGATGTAGCTCTCCACCTTCGTGCTCAGCCCCGTCAGCGGCCGGAACTCCGGCACAAAATGTGGGTTGGGCAAAAACCGGACATCGAAGACCAGATCCGCATCCAGCGGAACGCCCTTTCGGTATCCAAAGCTCACCGACGAGATCATCAGGCTCTTGCCATCGCTCTCGCGCACAAATTTGCTCTGGATGTACGCCCGCAGCTCGTGCACGTTGAACTTCGTCGTGTCCACCACGATATCCGCGACCTTGCGGATCGGCTCCAGCAAGCGCCGCTCTTCTCTCAGAGCTCGCGTCACCCGCTCCTCGCGCCCCAGCGGATGCGGCCGCCGTGTCTCCGAATACCGCGCCAGCAGGGCCGCCTGCGAGGCTTCCAGAAACACCACCGTCGTCGGCAGCGTTCGCCTGATTTCACGCAGGATCGCCGGAAATTTCTCCAGGCTCTGCCCCTCGCGCACATCCACAACCAGCGCGGCTCTCCGGATATCGCGCGCGTGTTCCACCAGCTCCGCAAAGTGCGGAATCAGCGAAACCGGCATATTGTCGACGGAGTAGAAACCCAGATCCTCGAATGCCTTTAACGCGGAAGCCTTACCCGACCCTGATAATCCCGTGAGAATCACCAGCTCGCGCCGGGGACGGGGCACGGTGGCCCGCTGCTTCTTCGCGGCGGCCGGCTTCCGGGTCGAAGGCATGGCCCATCGTAGCATCCGTCCACGCCGCGGCCGATCAATATGTTGCCGCTACATCTCCGACCGCAGAGCATCCTCGAGCGTCGAGCAGACGCGTTCGATCTCATCGTCCGTAATCCGGTTGAAGAACGGCAGCGCCAGCGTCCGCTTCGACACCGCATCCGTCGCCGGCAGCGAACCGGCTCCGCTCCACGCGGCATACGCCGGCTGCCGGTGAATCGGCCCAAAGTATCTCCCTGTGGCAATTCCGGCCTCTTCCATCAGGCGCATCACGTAGTCGCGCTCCGGCCAAGCCTGCGCCAGTCGCACTACGAACACAAACCAGCTCAGCCTCTGCCCGGCAACGTCTGTCGGCGGCAGCAACAGCCGCGGATTCCCGGTCAACCTCGCGCAGTATTGCCGCGCAATCGTCTCCCGCCGCGCCAGGATCTCCTCGATCCGGCGCAGCTGCGAGAGCCCCAGCGCGCACTGCATCTCCGTCAGCCGGTAATTGAAACCCAATTCCTCGTGGTCCAGCCACTTCCCTCTGCTCCCAGCGGATTCGTAACGGCCATGGTTGCGTAATGCCCGCATCCGCCGCGCCGCATCGGCATTGCTTGTCACGACCATCCCGCCCTCGCCCGTCGAGATCTGCTTGTTCGGATAGAACCCGAAGACCCCCGCATCCCCGATCGAGCCTGCCTTCCGCCCATCGATCTCTAACCCGATCGCCTCGCATGCGTCTTCAATCACGATTAGTTGATGCCGCGCCGCCACATCCATCAGCCCGCGCAAATCTGCCGGCCGCCCAAATGTGTGCACGGCGATAATCGCCCGTGTCCGCAGCGTTACTGCCGCTTCCACGCTGCGCGGATCCAGATTCAGCGTCTCCGCGTCGATATCCGCGAATACCGGGCGCCCTCCCACGTATCGCACCGCGCTCGCTACAGCGACAAAGGCAAAAGAGGGAACGATCACCTCGTCGCCAAGGCCAATCCCCAGCGCCAGCAGCGCCAGGTGAAGCCCGGCTGTCCCCGAGCTCACCGCGACCGCGTCGGCTGCGCCCACATACGCCGCCATCTCCTGCTCGAATTGCTCCGCCACCGGCCCAAGACTCAGCCGCGGACTGCGCATCACCTCGACCGCCGCTGCAATGTCGTTCTCGTCAATGTCCGGAGCGGCCAACGGGATCTCGATCATCGTGCTGCCTCCAGGGACATCGCCCGCTTCACCAGCAGCTCCGCACCAAGCGGAATCGAAGTAAGCACCTCGACGATGCGCTCCGCCGCATGGCCGTCTCCATAGGGATTTGTCATTCCCTCCAGCGATCGGCGGAACCCTGAACTCCGCGCTTCCATAATCCGCTCCAGTATCGCCGCCGCGTCCGCCTCCGCATCCAGCACATTGCGCGCCCGCTCGCGGCCTTTCTGCCGCAAACCAACATTCACCGTGGGCAGCGCAAACGATGCCGTCTCCATGATGCCGCTGCTCGAGTTCCCTATCATTGCCTCCACGTTGCGCAGCAGGCTCCAGTATGTCACTGCGTCCAGATTCA
>JASIAO010000225.1 GCA_030041955.1 Acidobacteriaceae bacterium
CCGGCTGATGTCGTAACGGCGGCACAACTCCGCCATCGTCCACTCCCCGCTCTCGTACTCCACCGCGAACCGGGCTCGCTCTTCCATCACTCCGCTCACTCTCCAGGGCATGCACGACTTCTACATGCCCCGCTCGCGACGCGAAGTGTTACCCATGTCCCCGGTCTGTTCTGTTACCTCTCTGCCCGGTCTGTACCTTGTATCAGGGCACGGCTTCAGCCGTGCCGATCAGGCGCAGGAAAAAAGGGGGGGCTTTAGCCCCTGCGGCTTTTTGCTTCGCGGCGCCTCGAAGCAACACGGGCATACTCCCCTTGCCGGTTTTTGGGGGTTGTGGAGAGTCGCGTGGGAAAATCGAATTCACAAAGGAGTATTGAAGGCGATCTATCAGTTCTCCGCCTTGCTGGCGAAACTACAAAGGCTCAAGAAGCCAGCCCTTCCATAAAAGGGGTGATCAACCAACAGCTCCCCCGCCGACCGGACGGCATTACCTCCGTACCCACCGCCCCTCCGATTTCCCTTGCCCCCAAATCCCCGCGCAGCCTACCCTGAAAATACGCAAAGCCCTGTTCAGTCGAGCAGGGCTTTTGGTTTCTGAGCTCTGGTTTCTGAGCTCTTGTTCCACCGGCCCAGGCCGGACACGTTCGCCGCTCTTTGATATGACCGCCGCCACACCAGCGCTCTGGATGGCTGACCGGCTTTCAGCGAACCGCTAATCGCTAATCCCTGTTCTCAACAACTTCCGAGGGGATGATGGGGATGTTTTCGCAAAATTGACCCCGGTCGAACTGCAGCCCGGGAGAGGCGTTTGCTGATCACTGATCGCTGATCACTCATCCCCAATCGGATCGCTGTTATCGAGCCAGTAAATCTGTTGTCGAGCTCGTTAACACCTGCGTAAGCTCTTTAGAATCAAGAAGCGCACCGCAGTCAGCCCCAGGGGGGTACCCCCCCTGAGGCCCGATAGGTGCTCCCTCAGCTCGTCAGCGCAAATTCGCGCGCCGCTTCCAGCAGCCGCGTCACGCTCTCCTTCGAGCACGACTCGGAGTAGATCCGCAGCAGCGGCTCCGTCCCTGACGCGCGCAGCAGCAGCCAGGTCTTCGCCGCGTTCGGCTTCGACTTCGCCTCGGGATTGTCCAACCAGAACTTGATCCCGTCCAGCGTCTCGACCTTTTCCACCTTCATCCCGGCGAACTCCTCCACGCCGGCCTTCGCCCGCGCAATGGTCGCGTTCTTCTGCTGGTCCGGAATATGCAGATCGATCCGCCCGTACTGGTGCTCCCCGTACTCCTGCTGCACCCGGGCCACCAATTGGCCCAGCGTCTTCTTTTCCTCGGCCATGATGTTGGCCAGCAGCAGCGCATTCAGCAGCCCGTCGCGCTCCGGCAGATGTTTCCTGATCCCGATGCCGCCCGACTCCTCGCCGCCGATCAGGATGTCCTCCGTAAGCATCAGGTCGCACACAAACTTGAACCCGATCCCATGCTCATGCAGCTTTCGTCCATACCGCGCCGCAATCCGGTCCAGCATCGACGTCGTGTTGAACGCCCGCGTCACGTCGCCCGGCCACTGCTTTCGCTCCAGGATCCACTGCAGGATCACCGCGTAAATCTTGTGTGGATCGACAAAGTTCCCGTTCTCGTCGGCCGCGCCGATCCGGTCCGCATCGCCGTCCGTCACCAGCCCCGCATCGCACTTCTGAACGACCACCGTCTCCTGCAGCATTCGGATGTGCGGCTCGATCGGCTCCGGATTGATCCCCGGAAACAGCGGATCGTGGTTCGCGCGAATCTCCACAAAATCCACGCCGATCTTTTTGAAGATCCCCGCCAGAATCCCCGCGCCCGCGCCATACATGCAGTCGATCGCCAGCTTGAATCCAGACTTCGCGATCAAATTCAGATCGACGAACTCCTGGATCGCCTCCACATACGGCGGCACAAAGTTCACCTGCTCGATTTTCGCGGCCTTCGCCGAGGGAACCGGCTTGCCCAGCATCGATTCAATCTCCGCCATGATCGATGGGCTGCCCGACCCTCCATACGCCGCCTTGTACTTCACGCCATTCCACTGCGCCGGATTGTGGCTCGATGTGATCATCACGCCGCCTGCCGCACCGCGATGCTTCACCGCGTACGACAAGGCCGGCGTGGGCGTGATCCGGTCCGCCAGCTGCACCGGAATCCCCGCGCCCGCGAGCACCTCCGCCACTGCTGCGGCGAAGGCCGGCGATCCAAACCGCGTGTCGTACCCCACGCACACGCCCTTCGTCGCATCTTCGTTCGCGAGCACGTAGTGCGCTATCGCCGCCGCCGCGGCCCGCACATTCTCAAACGTGAAATCGTCGGCGATGATGCCGCGCCATCCATCGGTGCCAAACTTTACAGGAGATTTCTTCGTCATCGGCTGGAATTCGATCCAATTTTCGCGGTCTTACGTCAGATCCTCATGGCCCCGCGCCGCCAGTTCCTTCACCACTTTGCCCACGTCCTGCGCCCCATGGCGCGTCGTAATCAGCAGAGCATCTTCCGTCTCCACCACCACCAGATCCTGCACGCCCACCAGGGCGACGACCTTGTTCGGGCTGTAGACGTAATTGTCCTGCGCTCCCAGCGCGATCGTGTCCTGTGCGTCCACCACATTGCGCTCCGCGTCCGCCTCGTTCTGCTCCACGCGGTATTCGTGCAGCGCCGTCCACGAGCCCAGATCGTTCCATCCGAACCGGGCCGGCAAACAATACAGATTGGAATGATGCTCGCCCTGCGCCGAGCGTGGCTCCAGAATCGCGTAATCCACGCTGATGTTTTCGCACTTCGGATACAGCTCTGCAAACACCTGCTCGAATTCCGCCGTCCCCCACGCCGCCGCAATCTCTTCCACCAGCGGAGCCGTCTCCGGCATGTGCTGCCGCACCGCATTCGCCAGCGTCCGCGCGCTCCACACAAACATGCCGCTGTTCCAGAAGTAATTGCCCGCGGCCACAAACTGGTCGGCCCGCTGGCGGTTGGGCTTTTCCGTAAACCGCCTCACACGCACCACGCCCGGCTCAAAGGTCTCGCCGGTTTCGATGTACCCGTAGCCCGTCTCCGCCCGCGTCGGCGACAGGCCCAGCACCACCATGTTGTCCCCCGCGGCGGCCAGCGCAATCGCCCGCTGGATCAGCGCTACAAACGTCGCTTCATCTCCAATCACGTGATCGGAAGGGAAGATCCCCAGCACCGCGCCCGGCTGTTGTCGCTCGATCAGAAATGCCGCCAGCCCCGCTGCCGGAGCCGTATTTCGCGCCGCCGGCTCGCAGATCACCTGCCGCTCCGGCACGCAGTCCAGCTGCGTGCAGATCGCTTCCGAGAGCAGCCGGTTCGTGATCACCCACACGTCTTCCGGCTTCGACAGCCGCAGCAGCGGATCCGCTTTCGTCAGACGATCCAGCGTCCGCTGGATCATCGTCCGCTCGCCCTCCAGCGCCAGCACCTGCTTGGCCCGCGCTCGCCGGCTCCGCGGCCAGAATCGCGTGCCGCTGCCGCCGGCCAGAATCACAGGACAAAACGCTACCGTCTCGGCCATCCGCCTCTGCTCCAAACAAACCTCTCAGGATACTTCAGGACTCCGCCGGTAGGATGCGGATGATCTCCGCCTGGGCATCGGTCTCCAGCGTCCACGGCGGCGTCGCTGCCGGGATCACCGCCATTTGATTGTGCTCGACTGCGAATGCCTCGAATGCGTGGCCCGAGATGCGGAGCTGTCCAGACACCACAAACAGCATCTGTACCCGATCCATCGGCGCCAGCACCTGCGCCGCCGAACCCGCTCTCACCGGCCATCGCTCGATGCGGAAATACCGCTCGTCAATCAGCACGCTGTGCGCGTTCACTGGCTTCGCCGCAACCTTCCCCGCCCGCGTCTCCAGCCGCATCGCCGCAAACGACTTCTCCAGGTGCAGCTCTCTCGGACGCCCGTAATCGTACAGCCGGTACGTCAGATCGCTGGTCTGTTGCGTCTCCAGAATCACCACGCCGGGCCCCATCGCGTGTACCGTCCCGGCATCCACAAAGATCATGTCGCCCTTGTTCACCGGAACCATCGCCAGCAGATTCTCGAGAGAACGATCCTCGATCGCCTTCTCTATCTGCTCCCGCGTTACGCCTGGCCGGAAATTCAGCGCCACCTGCGCCCCCGGTTTCGCGTCCAGTGCATACCAGCACTCCGTTTTGCCGCGCGGCTCACCGTATTTCTGCGCCAGCGCATCGTCCGGATGCACCTGTACGCTCAGCTTCTCCTTCGGAAACAGCAGCTTCACCAACAACGGAAAGCTGCGGTTCGCGGGCCCAGGCCCCAGCAAAACCGTATGGCACTGTTTCGTGATATCCGCCAGGCTCACGCCCTTCAGCGGCCCCGTATCGGCCTTGCACATTTCGCCGGTCAGCCACACTTCGCCGATCGGTTCTCCCTCGGTTTTGTAGTTGTACCAGGGATTCAGGTCGTTGAAGCCCCACGGGCGGGTCCGAAAAAACGGTTCCAGTCGAAAGGGGGAAAGGGTTTCCATGCCTTTTTAGTATGCACGAGAATCTGCGGCTCCCGTGCCGGTGACCGAAACGCGCGCCTTACGGCTCAATCATTTGCGATCTGGCTCCTTCAGACACTTGAATTCCCTAAAGCGTTGCCTGTCCGTAGCCTCATTCCCGGGTTCCGGAACCGCGCGCCGCGATTCTGCGTACACTTATCGCAGTCCGGCGTCCAACTTCCATCCGCACCGTAAAGCCGGTTCAAAGGACTTTCTCCGCATGGGTTTCGCCGAAGCCATCAAAGTGGCCCTTCAGTCGCTCTGGGCCAATAAGATGCGCACCATCCTCACCGTCATCGGGGTGGTCATCGGCGTCGCCTCGGTCATCGCCATCATCACTCTCGTCAATGGCGCTGACCGCTTCGTTGCCACCAAGATCTCCCGCCACGGTTCTGACACGCTTACTGTCACGCGTCTGCCTCCAGTCATCTTCAGCGGCGAAGAGTACCTCCGCGTCAACAAGCGCAAGAACATCACCTGGGAGGAGTACCTTTACCTCCAGCGCACCTGCAGCCTGTGCAAGGTCATCGGCGCCGATATCTCCTCCACGGGCACGGTCATCAGCGGCAAACAGTCCAGCAACAATACTGACGTCAACGGCTGGACCGCCAGTATGGTCGATATCGACGCACTCAACGTCGTCCAGGGACGCCCGCTCACCCCCATGGACGAGGAGCTCGGCACCCACAACATCGTCGTCGGCTACGACATTGTCGAAAACCTGCTGCCCAATACCGATCCCATCGGCCAGCAACTCCGCGTTGACGGCGAGGTTTACACCATCATCGGCGTCGGCGAACGCCTCGGCGAGACCCTCGGCCAGAGCCAGGACAACTACGTCGACATGCCGCTCTCCACCTACCTCCACACCCATGGCGAGCATGAGAGCCTTAACATCTACGCCAAGGCCGGAACCGCCCCCAGCGCGCTTGACAATGCCATCGATCAGGTCCGCGCCCTGCTGCGCGCTCGCCGCCACGACCGTCCCGGCGACGAGGACAGCTTCTCCATCTCCACCAACGAAACTTTCGTTCAGGTCTGGAAGCAGCTCACCGACACCTTCGCCTTCGTCATGGTCGGCATCGCCTCCATCTCCCTGGTTGTGGGTGGCGTCGTCATCATGAACATCATGCTCGTCTCCGTTACCGAGCGCACCCGCGAGATCGGCATCCGCAAAGCCCTGGGCGCGAAGCGCCGCGACGTCCTCCTCCAGTTCCTCATAGAATCCGCCACCATGGCCCTCCTCGGTGGCTTTGCCGGAGTCGTAGGCGGAGTGTCTGTCGCCGAAATCGTCACCCATGTCATCGGCTGGCCATCTTCCGTCGCGCTTTGGTCCGTTTTGCTCGGACTCTTCGTCGCCACCAGCGTCGGCATCTTCTTCGGCGTCTACCCGGCCCACAAGGCCGCCGTCCTCGACCCGATCGTCGCCCTGCGAGCGGAGCTATAATCCCATGCGCTTCAACGATCCTCGCGAATCCGTCCGCATGGCCCTCGACACCCTGCGCTCCAACAAGCTTCGTTCCGGGCTCACCGTTCTCGGCATCGTCATCGGCGTCGCCACCGTCATCACCATCTCCTCGCTCATTAACGGCGTCAATAACCGCGTCGAAGACATCGCTCACTCTCTCGGCACCAACGACCTCTGGGTCTTTCGCTGGAACTTCATCGGTATCCGGCCCACCGCGGAGATGCTCGCACGCAAACAGCTCACCCTTGCGGATGCAGATGCCATCGCCAAACTGCCCCACGTCGTTGCAGTCAACGCCTCCCGTCAGTTCTCCAACTGGAACCTCGGGGTCGGCTACGTCGCCGTCAAGTACAAAGACCGCAAAATCCAGAACACTACTCTCACTGGTGCTCTTCCTGCCGCCACTCTGACCAACGACATTCCCATCATCGAAGGCCGGATGTTCAACGAAGACGACGAATTCCGCGCCGCCAATGTCACCGTCCTCGGCAATGAGACGGCTGCCAAACTCTTTCCTAACGAGAACCCCATCGGCAAACCTGTCGACATCGACGGCGATATCTTCACTGTCATCGGCGTCCTCGATAAGGCCAAGCGCCTCTTCGGCAGCGGCGACAATCCCGACGATAATCAGGCCGTCTTCCCGCTAAGTACCTTCCACAAGATCCATCCCGAGATCGAGGACACCGTCCTTACCATCAAGTACGACGACGCCAAGAACAAGTCCCTAGTCACCGAAGAAGTCCGCATGCTCCTCCGGGAGCGCCGCCGCGTCCACGTCGAAAAGGACGACGACTTCGCCATCTTCAGCCCCGATTACATCCTGCAGCTCTGGTCCCAGGTCACCGCTGGCCTTGTCATCTTCATGTTTGCTGTCTCCTCCGTTGGCCTGCTCGTCGGCGGCGTCGGCGTCATGAACATCATGCTGGTCTCCGTCACGGAGCGCACCCGCGAGATTGGCGTCCGCAAAGCCATCGGCGCCACCAAACGAAACGTGCTCGTCCAGTTCACCTTTGAAGCCATGACCCTCTGCGCCATCGGCGGCGTCATCGGTATCCTCCTTGGCACGCTCATCACCGTCATCATCCGCTATGGCGTCTCGTTCCCCGCCAGTATGTCCACGCTCTGGACCGTCATCGCCTTCGTCGTCTCCTGCGGCATCGGCCTCGTTTTCGGCATCTACCCCGCCTGGAAAGCCGCCACGCTCGACCCCATCGAAGCCCTCCGCTACGAGTGAGCCCGCTCTCCAACTGGAGACCGGAGAGTGGCTAATGGCGTCGCTGACCGTTTCATCCCTGACTGCTGACCGCTTTATCGCTGGCTGTGCGTTATCATAGAGACACCCGGCGGTCCCTTCCGTCAGCCAGTCTGTCTATGTCAAAAAGCTTGAATCGCGCTATCCTCGGCGTCTCCATTGCCGTTATCCTTGTGGTTTTCCTCGGTGGCTTCGGCCCCGCCGGCGTGTCCGCCGATCAGAGCGACGGCGCCTACGTTCAGATGGGCGTCTACGAGGACGTCCTCCACAAGATTCAGACCGACTACGTTACCCAGCCCGATATCGACACCGTTACCGACGGCGCGCTTCACGGCCTCCTCGAATCGCTTGATGCCGAGTCCAGCTACCTCACCCAGTCTGAATACGCCACCTACCAGGCGCATCAGCACGAGGGGCAGGCCGGCACTGGTCTTGAGGTCTCCAAGCGCTACGGCTACGGCGACGTGGTCACCGTGGTCCCCGGCAGCCCTGCAGACAAAGCCCACATCCAGGATGGCGACCTCATCGAGGCCATCGGCGGCAAATCCACCCGCGTGATGTCCCTGGCCATGATCCGCCTGCTCCTTGAAGGCAAGGCTGGCTCCACCGTCTCCTTCGACCTTATCCGCCCCGGCAAAGCGCAGCCCGACAACATCACTCTGACCCTGACCGACGTCGTTCCGCCGTCTCTTGGTGTGCAGCAGTACAAGGACTCCGGCATCCTCGACCTCAAGCCGTACATCCTCACCGCGGATCGCGTCGATCAGATCATCTCCCACCTGCGCGCTATGCCGAAGGATGGCAGCACCAAAGTCCTCCTTGACCTTCGTGACGTCGATGGTGGCGATCCGCAACAGGGAATTCGCCTTGCCAATGCCTTCCTAAAGTCCGGCACCATTACTATGCTTGCAGGTCAGACCGTCCCCACGCAGACCTTCACCGCGGAGGCCTCGAAATTCGTCACCTCTGCTCCGCTCGTTGTGCTCGTCAATCACGGCACCGCCGGCGCAGCCGAGATCGTCGCCGGCGCGATCCTCGACAACAAGCGCGGCGACGTCGTCGGCGACCGCACCTTCGGCCAGGGCGGCGAGCTGAAAACCTTCCCGCTTCCCGATGGCGCAGCCCTCCTGCTTACCGTGGCGAAGTACGAAACCCCTGACGGTTCGAAGATCGCCGACTCCGCTATCACGCCGAATGTTCAGGTCAGCGAGAATCCCGAGGACTCCCTGTCCCCAACCCCGCCCAACCCCACGGAGCAGCGCCCGGACGACCAGCTCAACAAGGCCATCGCTATCCTGAAGCAGAAATCGGCCTAGTTAGCGTTACGCTGGTAGGTTGAACCTCATCACCCCATCCACCTGGGACGACGCGCCTGAGCCGGACCTCGGCTCCCCGCGTTTTCGCCCCGGTGCGGGTCGCGGCAAGATCGCCGGCAGCGTCGCCCTGGCATTCCTCATCCTGCTCGCCGCCGCCGCAGGCTCCCTCGCCGGCCTCATGCTCGTCTACTCCGTGGATTTGCCCCAGATCGACCAGCTCGAGCACTACCGGCCCAGCTCCACCACCGAGCTCTACGACGTCCACGGACGCATCATCGGATCCTTTGCCCTTGAGCGCCGCATTCCCATCGGCTACAACGATTTCTCCCCGCTCCTGCGCCAGGCCGTCATCTCCACCGAGGACCGCGACTTCGAAAGCCACTGGGGGGTGAACCTGATGCGCGTCGCCAGAGCCGCCTGGCACGATGTTTTCTCCAAAGGCCGCGCCCAGGGAGCTTCCACGCTCACCATGCAACTTGCCCGCGATCTATTCCTCACCAACCAGCGCACGCTCTCTCGCAAGCTCCAGGAAATCTTTCTCTCCCTCCAGATCGAGCACCGCTTCACCAAGCAGCAGATTTTCACCCTCTACGGCAACCAGATCTACCTCGGTAGCGGCGTCTACGGCTTTGAAGCCGGAGCCGAGTATTATTTCTCGAAGCACGCCAACGATCTCACCCTCCCTGAAGCCGCACTGCTCGCCGGCCTGCCCAAGGGCCCCGTCGAGTTCTCTCCCATCCTCAGTCCCGAGCGCGCCTTCCGCCGCCGCAATCTTGTTATCGACGCCATGCTGCAGGACGGCAAAATCACCGTCGCTCAGGCTGAAGCTGCTCGCTCCGCGCCTCTCGGCCTGCACATCGAAGCCCCGCCCAACTCCGTCGCGCCGTGGTTCGTCGAAGAAGTCCGCCGCGAGCTCGACCGCCGTTTCGGTTCCGAAGAAGTCCACGCCGCCGGCCTCAAGGTCTACACCACGCTCGATCTCGATCTGCAGACGGCCGCCAACCAGGCCGTACTCGACGGCCTCGCTGCTTACGAGCGCAGCTGCGGCTGGCGCGGCCATCTTCTCAACGTCATTGCCGGCGGCCTTTCCCTCGACAGCTTCCAGCACCCGGACTGGACCATTCCGCCATCGCCTGGCCTTTACACCCACGCTCTCGTCACCGGCATTCTTCCGTATCAGGTCGCCGCGCGCATCGGCACGCACACCCTCATCCTCACGCCAGACGACTGGTCCTGGAGCCACTTCACCACCGCCGATCAATTCCTCCACGTCGGCGACATCATCTACGTGAAGCTAACCGATGTCTCCGGCAACCTCCTCCGCGGTTCGCTTGAGGAAGACACCGGCGCCCAGGGTGCGCTCCTCGCTATGGACAACACCACCGGCGATGTCCTGGCTCTGGTCGGCGGTCGCGACTTCAATCTTTCCCAGTTTGACCGCGCCACTCAGGCCGAACGCCAGACCGGTTCCTCGTTCAAGGCGTATGTCTATACCGCTGCCGTCGAAGACGGTCTCACTCCGCAGGACACCATCGTCGACCACCCTGTCTCATGGGGCTCCTATGTTCCGCATAACTACGACGGCAAATACCTCGGCCGCATCTCGCTCCTCAAGGCATTCGCCGACTCACGCAACATCCCCGCGCTCGAACTGGCCGCTCGCGTCGGCATCGAGAATGTCATCCGCACCGCGCACAAATTCGGCATCACCACCGATATCCCGCCTTATCTGCCTGTCGCGCTCGGCTCGGCTGAGGTCACCCTTGAGCAGCAGGTCGCCGCCTACTCCGTCTTCCCCAATGACGGCATCCGCATCGCCCCGCACCTCATACGCCGCGTCATCGCCGCCGATGGCACGCCGCTCTTCGACGACACCCCTGACGCCACCGAGGTGATCAGCCAGAAGACAGCCCGCACTATGATGGAATTTTTCCGCGGAGTCACCAGTGAAGGCACCGCCGCCTCGCTCGCCGCGTTGCACCATCCCCTCGGTGGCAAAACCGGCACCACCAACGATTTCACCGATGCCTGGTTCGTCGGCTTCTCGCCCTCCGTTACTTGTGGCGTCTGGACCGGCTACGATGACCGCGAATCTCTCGGCGACAAGGAAACCGGCGCCCGCGTCGCGCTGCCGATCTGGACCGCGTTCATGAAAACCGCTATCGCCTCGTCTCCGAACGAGTCCTTCCTCGCCGATCAGCCTGCTCCGCCGGCCGCGCAACCCGCCGCGCTGCCCGCCCAACGTTAGGCGAAGCCTGAGCATGGTCACGCCCTCGGCGCGCCCGGCACTCACCGGAGGTATCCGAAGCTCACCGAGCGCGCCGGTCGTGTGGCCCGAAATGATAGCTGATGCCATACATGTACGACATCACATCCAGACCGGGATTCGACGGCACAACGAAGGCATTCGAAAAATGGTAATCGCCCATGCCCATCCGCAGATCCACCCTCCTGGTCAGCCGGATCTGCAGGCCTGCGCTGGACTGCAGGCTGATGTTCTCGTAGCTCGCGTTCGGTGACAGCGCCTTCTGGGTGAACACGAGTAATCCGCCCTTCGCCATCAGGTATGGCCTGATCGCCTTACCGTCCCGCCATAAGAGGCGGAAGCCGATGGGCGTGATTCCGATTCCGGGCACGTATCGCCTGCGCCCTCGGTTCGTGGACACGACGACGCCATAGTAGTTCAGTTGATACGGCTCGTTCAGGAGCACGAAGGGCAAAAACTCCGCCACATAGTAAACCTGCGCCCCCAGGAAGTAGCCCCAGGAATGCCGGTCGTACTCCACGCCCCCCGTGAACAGCTTCGAATCTGTCCCCTGGGCAAAGATCTGATAGTTGCCGAAGGAGCCCTGTCCCTCAAACGTCAGGTCGCTCTCCACCCGGTTTCGGATCGGAGGCGCATAGGATGCTGCGCTCCCTGTTTGGTGCGTATCTTCGCTCGTCTGCCCGACCGCGATCGACGGCGCCAGCACGCTGAACACCGCGACCAGCAGCATCCACCTCAGGCAAAAGTCCCGATTGTAGCTTTCCTTGTGAGGGCAATAGGGGAACACCGGCGCGCAACCTCAATTCCTCGGCTAATTATCCAGCGTTGGCGTTAGTAAGACTGGAGTTTAAACCCTACCCTGCTAACTCCTGCAAGACATCGCTTCACCGAAATCCACACCGCGCCCGGTTCCACTCGTCACCTCTGCCGGCGCTCAGAAGCGCCACACCAGTCCAGCCGAAGCGCGCCCAAAATAGTTGGGCAGGCCAGGCACGTACGTGGGTACGATATGGAATCGCTCGTTTTCCTTGAAGTATGCATACTGGTAATCCCCCGCGACGCGGACAGCGAAGTGTCGGGAAATCGGCGTATCCAGGCCGCCGCCAAGAATCGCGGAGAACGAAGCTGTATCTCCCACTGCTCCGCTCGCTCCCCAGTGCATGTTCACGTTGCCTTCTCCGCCCAATCCCTCCACAAAGGCGTACTCCCGCCCGAAGCTTCGGCCGTATTGGCCGCCGCCCATGATGAAATAGGGATGTTCCAGCGCCCCTTGGTTAGTTCCGCGATAGCCGAACGCGCTCAGTTTGAAACGGAGATCATGCCATGGAGGAATGGCGAATCCCACATCCCATCCATCGAGAGGTTGATGCTGTCCGCTAACCCCGTTGAGGGAATTCGAGAGAAAACTGTAGCCGCCAAAGAGTTGATAGCGGGACGCCGGCGTTGTTTGACCGTGGAACTCAGGCGTCAGCGCCATCATTGCGAGCACGCACATCAGCCGCAGCGGCAAGCGGATCGCCAATCTTTTGCGCCCCTCTTCGGTCATCCACCCGATTTGACCACACCCCTTCGGGTTGTGCCAAGGAGATCCTCAACGGTGACCTGCCATCAGCCGGGCAAGTTCGGTCAGAATCGCCTCCTTACGCTGCGTCCCCCACCCGAATATGCGACGGCAGGAAGTTCAGCATCCACTCCCCTGACCACCGTCTGGTAAACACCGTGTGTCCTTCGAACGACACCGTATACGACCCGTCCGGCAAATCCGCCGGTTCGCCGCTGATGCGGCATCGCGTGAATCGCCGCCCACTCAGTGATTGCTCTGTCCACAGAGTGAGACTGCATTCCATCTCCCGCCCCATTCCACGCAATACTGCTCGCACTACTGATTGCACACACCCCTCCCCGTGGCCTTGGAACTAATGTTGGATGCGCCGATAGGTTTAGTCGTTGACCGCGAAGTTCGTGCGTCGCGAGATAAACCTGAAGTCCAGGATCTTTGCATTTCTGGTTACATCGCGGTCCCCGCGCCTTGTGCCCCTTTCAGGAGCTAACATTGGGGCATGAAATATTTGGCTGTCTCCCTGGCGCTTGACGTGATGTTCACTCTCTTCGCGCCTGCGCAGCAGGCCGTTCCCGATAATGGATCGCCCCAGGCAACGGCCCAGCAGGGCATGAAGGCCGTCGAAAACCTCGATCGCTGGCGTGAAACCCTCATCCCGATGTTCATGAACGATTACGGTGACCTGAATCGCTACCACGACGCCGACCTCGCCCTCGCCGCCCCCGCGCCCAATCAGCAGCGCGTTGTATTCTTCGGCGACTCCATCACCGATATCTGGAACCTCGACCAGTCCTTCCCAGGCAAGCACTACATCAACCGCGGCATCAGCGGCCAGACTACGCCGCAGATGATCGTCCGCTTCCGCCAGGACGTGGTCGATCTTCATCCCGCCGTCGTCGTGATTCTTGCCGGCACCAACGATCTCGCCGGCAACACCGGCCCCGAGTTCGTCGCCCAGATCGAAGGCAACTACGCCAGCATGGCGGAGATCGCTCGCGCCAACGGTATCCGCGTCATCTTTTCTTCCGTCACGCCCATCAATGGCTCGCGACCCGACTGGACAAACTACGCGCTGCTCCGCTCACCGCGAAAAATCCTCGAGCTGAACGACTGGCTCAGGCGTTACTGCGCCGAGCACGGCCTTTTCTATCTCGATTACTACTCGGCGATGGTCGACTCCCAGGGCCGAATGAGGTCCGATCTTACCAACGACGGCCTGCACCCCAACGCCGCCGGTTTTGCAGTCATGGCCCCACTCGCCCAGGATGACATCGAGAAGGCCCTCAGCCAGCCCGTCATGATCGACAAGTAAACCGGAAAACTATTTGCTCGTTTGCGACTGTCCAGGCAGCGCATCCAGCGCCAGATTCAGCTCCAGCACGTTCACCGTCGGCTCGCCGAGGAATCCGAACTGCCGTCCCTCGATGTGCGATTCCACCAGCGCCCGCACTGTTTCCTCCGGAAGGTGCCGCGCCGCCGCCACCATCGGCACCTGATACAGCGCGCCCTCCGGAGAAATATCCGGATCCAGCCCCGACCCCGACGTCGTCACCAGGCCGATGGGTACCGGTCCCTTTGCCTCGGGATCATCCTTGTGCCATTGAGCCACGGCTGCGTCGATCCGAGTCATCAGCGCCTGATTCGTTGGTCCCAGATTCGACCCGCCCGAGCTGGTTGCATCCCAGCCGTTGCCCGCCGCCGATGGCCTCGAGTGGAAATACCGCGGGCTGGTGAATCCTTGCCCGATCAGCGCCGACCCTACCACCTGACCGTCGCGTGTAATCAGGGAGCCGTTTGCCTTGGCCGGCATCATCAATTGCGCAAGGCCCGTCACTAACAGCGGGTATCCAATCCCCAGCAGGATGGTCGTGATAATCGTGTAGCGAATCGCAATCACAAGCGTGTTTCGCATAAGAATCCTCTCCCTTAAACCAGGTGCAGGCCCACCAGGGCCAGATCGATCAGCTTGATCCCGATGAACGGCACGATAATCCCGCCGATTCCGTACAGGATCAGGTTCCGCCGCAGCAGAGCCTGCGCCGACCTCGGCTCATACTTCACGCCCTTCAGCGCCAGCGGAATCAGCGCCACAATGATGATCGCGTTGAAAATTACTGCAGACAGAATCGCCGAGTGCGGCGTCGCCAGATGCATAATGTTCAGCGCATTCAGCACCGGGAAAACCCCGGCAAACATCGCAGGAATGATTGCGAAGTACTTGGCCACGTCGTTTGCTATGGAGAACGTCGTCAGCGCTCCCCGCGTCATCAGCAATTGCTTGCCGATCTCCACAATCTCGATCAGTTTCGTCGGGTTCGAGTCCAAATCGACCATGTTCCCGGCTTCCTTCGCCGCCTGTGTGCCGGTATTCATCGCCACGCCTACGTCGGCCTGCGCCAGCGCGGGCGCGTCGTTCGTGCCATCCCCCGTCATCGCGACCAGCTTCCCCTTGCCCTGTTCGCGCTTGATGAGATCCATCTTGTCCTTGGGCTTCGCTTCCGCGAGGAAGTCGTCCACGCCCGCCTCGCGCGCGATCACTGCCGCCGTCAGCGGATTGTCCCCGGTGATCATGATGCTGCGAATGCCCATCGCCCGCAGCCGCGCCAGCCTGTCTTTCAGCCCGCCCTTCACGATGTCCTTCAGGTACACCACGCCCAGCGCCGTCGAGTTTTCCGCAACCACCAACGGCGTTCCTCCCAGTCGCGCAATCTCCTCCACGCGATCAGTCACCTGCCGCGGCATACTCGACCCCTGCGACTCCAGGAACCGCGCGATTGCATCCGCCGATCCCTTGCGAATCCTGGTCCCCGGCAGGTCCACGCCCGACATTCGCGTCTGCGCGCTGAACGGCACAAACTCGCATCGCATGCCTGTCAGATCACGCCCGCGCAGATTGTATTTCTCCTTCGCCAGCACCACGATCGACCGCCCCTCCGGCGTCTCGTCCGAGAGTGAGGCCAACTGGGCGGCGTCCGCCAGACGCTCCGGGCTGCACTCTGGAGCGGGGTAGAACTCCGTCGCCTGCCGGTTACCAAGCGTGATCGTCCCCGTCTTGTCCAGCAGCAGCGTGTTCACGTCGCCCGCCGCTTCCACCGCGCGGCCCGACATTGCTAGGACGTTGTACTGTACCAGGCGGTCCATCCCCGCAATGCCAATTGCCGACAGCAGCGCACCAATTGTCGTCGGGATCAGGCATACCAGCAGCGAAACCAGCACAAAGATTGTCTGCGGCGCATGCGAATAGATCGCGTACGGCTGCAGCGTTGCCACCGCCAGCAGAAAGATCACCGTCAGCCCGGCCAGCAAAATGCTCAGTGCAATTTCATTCGGAGTCTTCTGCCGCTGCGCGCCTTCCACCAGCGCGATCATGCGGTCGAGGAACGTCTCGCCCGGATTCGATGTAATGCGGATCTTGATCCAGTCCGACAGCACGCGCGTGCCGCCAGTCACCGCTGACCGGTCGCCGCCGGCCTCGCGAATTACCGGCGCCGATTCGCCCGTGATCGCCGACTCGTCCACCGATGCCACACCCTCGATCACTTCGCCGTCGCCCGCGATGAATTGTCCAGCCTCGACCTTGATTACATTGCCGGCCCGCAATTGTGAGCTCGACACAGTCTCCATCGAGCCATCGTCGCGATACCGGTACGCGATCGTCTCGCCTTTCGCCTTGCGCAGCGTGTCCGCCTGCGCTTTGCCGCGCCCCTCGGCGATCGCTTCCGCGAAATTCGCGAAGAGCACCGTGAACCACAACCACAGCGTGATCTGCAGATCGAACCCGATCGGCTTGCCGTGCAGCGACTCTTCAATCAGCAGCGCGGAAGTGACCACGCTGCCCACTTCCACCACAAACATGACCGGGTTCTTCATCATCACCCGCGGATCGAGCTTGTGGAACGAGTCAATCACCGCCTGACGGAGAATCTCGGGATCCCAGAGACTGAGCTTTTTTGCCATAACCTTTTTCTCCTCGCCCTACGAAAACAGCACGCCGTGGTGCAGCAGCAGATGTTCCAGGATTGGACCCAGGCTGAGCGCCGGGAAAAACGTCAGCGCGCCCACGATTAGAATCACGCTCGTCAGCAGCACGGTGAACAGCGGTGTATTCACCGGGAACGTTCCGGGCGAAGGTGGAACGCTCTTCTTCCGCGCCAGATTTCCGGCGAGAGCGAGCATCGGTATCATCATCAGGAACCGGCCCGTCAGCATATTGAAGCCGGTCGTGATGTTGTAGAACTTCGTGTTGGCGTTGAGTCCGGCGAAGGCGGAGCCGTTATTCCCGGCCGTCGAGACATAGGCGTAGAGAATTTCCGTCAGACCGTGCGGCCCATTATTTGCCAGGCTACTCAACCCTGCGTGCGTGAGCACTCCGATCGCGGTGAGCACGAGAATCACCAGCGGAAAGATGAGCACATATAACATCGTCATCTTGACGTCGTAGGATTCAATCTTCTTGCCGAGATATTCCGGCGTGCGCCCTACCATCAGCCCCGCGATAAACACCGACAGGACCACGTAGATGATCATGCCGTAGAGCCCCGATCCCACTCCGCCGAAGATAATCTCCCCCAGCATGATGTTGATCAGAGGCACCATTCCTCCCAGCGGCATGTAGGAATCGTGCATCGAGTTGACGGCGCCGCAACTCGCATCTGTTGTGATCGTCGCAAACATCGAGGAGTCAGTGATGCCGAAGCGCGCCTCTTTGCCCTCCATGTTGCCGCCCGGCTGCAAGGCGCTGGCTTGCTGCGTCACACCGTGCAGCACCGGACTCGGTTGCGACTCCGCCCAATAACAGACGGTGAATCCCGCGGCAAACAGGATCGACATACAGGCAAAAATCGCCCATCCGTGCCCCGGCGAGCCTGTCATGCGCCCCAGCGTGACCGTCAGCGCACCGCCGATCAGGAAGATGAGGAACATCTCGATGAAATTGCTGAAGGCCGTCGGGTTTTCGAAAGGATGCGCGCTGTTCGCGCTGAAAAATCCTCCCCCGTTCGTGCCCAGCTCCTTGATCGCCTCCTGCGAGGCCACCGGCCCCTGCGCGATCGTCTGCGTCTGGTGTTCCAGCGTATGCGCCACCGTATACGGGTGCAGGTTCTGGATCACTCCCTGGCTCACCAGCACCAGCGCAAACACGATGCACAGGGGCACCAGTACATAAAGACACGTACGAGTAACGTCGACCCAGAAGTTGCCGATGGTCTTCGCCTCGCGCCGCGCGACCCCCCGCACCAACGCGATGGCCACCGCGATGCCAGCCGCCGCGCTGAAGAAGTTGTGATAGGCAAGGCCGGCCATCTGCGTGAAGTAACTCATCGTTACATCGTTGCTGTATGCCTGCCAGTTGGTGTTTGTGGTAAACGACGCCGCGGTATTCCACGCGAGGAACGCCTCCACTCCGGGCAGATGCTGCGGGTTCCACGGCAGCACATGCTGTAGTCGCTCGAAGACATACGTGAGGATCAGCGAGACGAAGCTGAACAGCAGCATCGCCACTGTGTATTCCTTCCACGTCATCTCCTCATCGCTGCGGACCCCGGAGACGCGGTAGATCAACCTCTCGAAAGGCCGCAGGAAGTGGAGCTTCCCTTCGAACACCTTCGCCATGTAAATCCCGAGCGGGCGCACACAGACGAGGAGAACGACGAAATAGACGATAAATTGGAGCCAGCCATTGGCGGTCATGGTCAGAACTTCTCCGGATACAGCAGGGCTACGACAAGGTAGACCAGCAGAAATGCGGTGATGAGCAGGATGAAGAGAGTCGTGGTATTCATCGGGTTACCTCAGCTTCTCGCACGCGCCCACATAGAGCAGCGCCACGACGAAAAACGCAATTGAGAAAACGATCATGAGAAGGTCGGTCATGGAAAGTCCTTTACCAGGATCCTTGCTTGCCGCCATACCACCATACCAGGCCAAGGGTGGCCGTATCCTGGTGGTTGACAGGCGCAGCAGGGTTGCTGGTGATGAAATAGCGAGTGTTGCTCCAGTCGCGACGGTATTCCAGGAACGCGTCGAATCCGTCGCCCAGCGTGTACTTGTAAGTGCCGGTAGCTTCCTTCAGTGCCTGAGTGGCATTGCTGAAGAGTCCGCTTCGGTCAGAGAGATATTCGCTTCGCGCCGCCAGCGCCGTCCGCGGGTCGATCTGGTACTGGAGATAGGCTGCTCCGCCATCGACGTGTTCCGGCGCCGACGAATCACCCGGCGCGGCGTTCGCCCATTCGCGCTCGATGTAGTAATCGCCCTCGCCGGCTACGGTCAGTTTTGACGTCGCCTGCCAGGTGACGTAGCTGTCAAAAATATCGGTCTTGCCATTGGGAGCGGGGGTAATCGGCGCTTCACAGAGTCCCGGCTGTAGCGGCACCGTACAATTCGTGGCCGCTACGGTGTTCGGGTGATCCTGGCCCAGATAGTAGTTCATCGTCCAGCTCACCGCTTTCGCGGGGGTCAAAACGTAACCCCACAGCTCGTCCTTGTAACCATTCGTAGGCTCTGACTGATTCGTGCCGTTCACAACCCAGTAGTTCAGAGCCAACTTATTGTTAACTTGATAGTTCGCCTTCAGGCCGGCATGGTAGAAGGGCAGGAAGTAGAAGTAAAAAGACCTCGTGTAGTTCATCTGATCTTTGGCATAGTTCCCCTCGATGCCGAGAGAACTCGCCCATTTGCCCACGCTCAGGTTGAGGCCGCTGCCCAGGGGAGCGATGTACGATCCGTAAGCCTGGAAGATGTTCCGATAGATTTCCGGGCGCGGCTCGTTGGCCGGATTTCCCTGCAGCGTCTCCGTGGCCTGGCCGAACTGGAAATCGGTGCGAAAGCCATAGCGGCGATGAACGGTGAGATCGGGCTCGAGGTCGAAGATGAAGTCCGCCTGGCTGATGCTGAATGTGTTGCTCAATACATCATAAGCGCGCAGGTCGTTCACGCGGCCGGTCGGCTGGTTGAAGTTGTATTCGTAGTAGCCGTCGAAGTAGTAGTTCAGCGTCGCTCCTCCAGGCAGCGTTCCCGGCAGCCACGAAGTCACCGGCGTCGTCGATGATGCCGGCGCCGCCGCAGCCGAGGTCTGCGCGGGAAGGGGTGAACTCCCGCCGGAAATGCGGAGTTCTTCGGTCGCCGAAACGAGTGCGGCGGCGGATGTGGACCCCGCCGAGTCCGAAAGCAGGGAATGGGGCGACGCCGCTTCTCTGGAGTCGGAGATCGACGCCTGCAACTGACGATTCTGCTCTTCCAGCACTGATACCCGGCGCTGGAGGTTGAAGACCATCTGGCGCAGCTGCTCGAATTCCTGCACGCTCGGTGCGGTCTGCGCGTGAGTGACCGGCGTTCCCATGAAAATCAACAAAGAAAGCAAGGGAAAAGCGCGGATGAAGTGCATGGTCGGCCCCCGGACGAACTTTTTAGTGAAGCGTTTCAGCCGGAAATCCGGCATAAGGGAGTTGTGAAGGAGTCGTAAAGAGACCCCAACCAGCGCCGTCTAAAATTTGACCAGGATCGCGAAAGTAACGATCTGCTGGTCGCGGCGCATATCGGCCTGCCAGAGATCGGGGTAGGCTGGATTGGCGGCGCAGACGGCCTTCGCTGCGGCGATATTGGCGGCGTACTCCTGGGAGTATTTCAGCCACGGCATCGCCGTGTACCCGATCCCGGAGTCGGCGGAGGTTGTCCCATTGGTGCAGGTAAAGTCGTCGGGGTTGCCGATGGAACTCAGCGTGGTTCCACCCGGAGGCGTTGAGCCGCCGCGGCCGGCCCAGTAGGGCGCATCCGAATGACGGTAGCCATACTCCGTACGGAAGGTGATGTATTGTTTCGGCATGTAGTCATAGGTGATGGTGCCGTCTGTGCCGTGGAAGGGCTGCCCCGGATCTTCCGGCCAGTAAGCGCTGCCAGTCACCGCTGTGGCGCCGTTGATGGGGGGCAGCAGAACGAGATAGCGGCCGGGGTTGTTGATCTGGCCCCCGCCGAGGGTTAATCCGTATCTGTCATGATTCAACCAGAACCGGTTATAGAACATCCAGCCAAGGAAACTCTGCTTCTGGTAATAAATCGCGGGAGTGGTGGCTGTCGCGGGCGTGAAGATCTTGTGATCGGCCGACCCGGCGCAGGCCACGCCGCTTCCGCTTTCGCAGCCGGCGTCTCCTGTAAAGGAGAACGCCATCCGATCGAGCTTGTTGTCAGGCCGATCATAATATTTCAGCTCGAAGCTGTTATCTGTGTGAAAGCGCGTACGGCCGTGGATGCCGAAATCATCTTCGCCGTATCCATAGTTATTGGAAATGATGTTGATGCTGTTGGTCGGGGTCCATTTGATCTGCCCGCCCAGCCCAGGCTTGGTCCCGTAGCGTGCATAGGATTGCCAGCCGTTGATAAACCACGGCTCGATCTTGAGGTGCTGGGTAGGGAAGATCTGGACGCGGGCTCCATTGAAGAACCACGGAGTGTTGGAGGAAACAAATGAAGGCTGGTAGGCCCAGTTGTCGAAATTGTAGTAGCTGAATAGGCCGATATAGGACAGGAAAATGCCGCCGTCCAGGTTTACGCCGTGCATAACATTCCAGTGATAACCGCCGTACGCCTCGGAAAGATAGCGATACGCCTGATCGAGGTCCCACTGGCCGCGCGAAACGCTGGCGTCGTTGCGCGGCGTGGTCGCGGAATACATGCCGAACTGCGTCATCAACCGGGCATGCACGTGGTCGACCAACAGGTCGCCGCCTACACCCATCTGTTCCAGCTGTACTTCCTGCGCGCGGAATACCTCACTGGATCCACCGATGGTGTCGTCGGCGGGATGATTGAAGTCCAGGTTGTAATTCGTATCCACCCGAATCTCGGGCGTGAAGTACTTCGTGCACAGCGGGCAATCGATGGTGCGCGGATTTCCGTTCAGCCAGCCCCACCACGCATCCGCAAAGGGCGTCACCTTGTCTACTGAAGTGCTGGTTTGGGCGGTCGTAGTGGCAGCAGAAGCCGCAGGTACAACAGAGGAGGCGCCGCTGATCTCCGGGTGAGTGGCGGAAGCCGTCTGGGTGGGCAGGAGGCGCTCTTTGGCAGCAGTCAGCTGGGCGGCGGTTTCGGCCGTCATGGCCTGAGCAGCGCTTGCCTGTTGCTGCGCCTTCAGCTGAGCTTCAAGTTCCGCGATACGGGCTTTCATCGCCTCGAGTTCCTGCAGGATGACGGTATCGGTAGAAGAAGACGGCGCTGGCGGGTTCGCGCTCTTTACGTCGTTGCCGGATTCCGGGGGATCGCTCTGCGCGCTACAGACAGGGGCCGCAGTGACGAGGCCGAACAACACCAGAAAAAGAACGGACGCACGAAGACGCACGGCAGGGATTAGCGACATGGGTAATCCTCTCGGGAGCGCAGCATTCTGCAGGCATAACCGTCCCTGCGGTCTGCGCTCAAACTCTGAAGACTACGGTTCGCTCCGAAAAGAATCTCAAAGCAAATCGTGAGGATTTCATAAGGGATCGTTTTGCCGTTCTACTCCGCACCGCCCTCGGGCACAAAGCGGTAACCCACCCAGGGTTCTGTCTGGATGTACTCCTTGCGCTCGCTGCCCTGAAGCTTCCTGCGCAGCTGGCCCACAAACACGCGCAAATACTCCGATTGCTGCGCCGCCTGCGCCCCCCACACTGCCGTAAGCAGAGCCCGGTGCGTCAGCACCTTGCCCGCATTCCGTGCGAAGTAGAGCAGCAAATCGAACTCGCGTGGTGTAAGGTGCACGGGTTTCCCGCACAGAAGTACGCTGTGGGCCGAAGGATCGACAACGAAATCGCCCGCTTCGATGGCGGACTCGGCCGGCCGCTCCGGGGTGCGTCGCAGGTGGGCGCGAACGCGTGCCAGCAGCTCCTGAATACTGAAAGGCTTGGTAACGTAGTCGTCGGCTCCCGCATCCAGCGCCTCCACCTTAACGTGTTCCTGGTCCCGGACTGACAGCACCAGAATCGGCGTGTGACTCTTGCGTCGCACGGCCCGACACAGCTCCACGCCGCTCATGCCCGGCATCATCAGATCGGTGATCAGCAGGTCGGGCTGCCATTCCTCGAAGAGGCGCAGCGCTTCCTCCGGATCGTTGACCGTGCGCACGTCGTAGCGCTGCGCGGAAAGCGAGGCCCGCAATACCCTCGTGATTTGGATTTCGTCGTCGACAACTAGAATCCGCTCGGCCATGGTTCGCGACGGCGTTATGATCGCCTGTCATGGAGAAGCATACCGCAGCGCGCATCCTCGGCCGTCTCGCCGTTGTTACTGGGGCGGCGTTCGCCCTGGTCGCGCTCTTCAGGGCAGCGCTGCCAGCGAATCAAACCACCGTGGCGCTGGCATTTCTCATGCTGGTGCTGCTAACCGCTTCGCGGTGGCGCCTGGTGTACGCCGTGTACGCGTCGGTTTTGTGCACGCTTCTCTATAACTTCTTTTTCCTTCCGCCTATCGGAAAACTGACCATCCAGGATCCGCAGAACTGGGTCGCATTAGCAGCATTTCTCTGCGCGGCTGTCCTGGTGAGCCACCTGGCAACGCGGGAGTCGGAGCATGCTGAAATTTCCGAGCAGCGGCGCCGCGAAGTCGAGCGCCTGTACGACTTCAGCCAGCAACTGCTGCTCACCGACGACTTGCGCAGCCTCGCGCGCACCACCCCCTCGGCCGCTGCTGCGACGTTTGGCTTTCGCGCAGTGGCTCTGTATGTGCGCGACGAGGACGCTGTCTATTACTCCGACCCTCGGAACGAGCTGTTGCCTGCGGTGGAACTGAAACTTGCGGCGAATCAGGGCGACGTCGCGGTGATCCAGCGCGACGGATGCAGGGTCATTCCCCTCTCCCTGGGCATGCGCTCGCCCGGGGCACTGGCCGTGACCGATGGCGGGTATTCTGCGGAGATCTATGAGGCGATCGGCAGCCTCATCGCGATTGCTCTGGAGCGCGCCGCCGCGCTGGAACGCAGCAGCCGCCTCGAGGCATCCCGCGAGAACGAGCGTCTCAGGAGCGCCCTCCTCGATTCAGTGACCCATGATCTGCGCACGCCGCTGACCGCCATTCGCGCAGCCGCGACCACCCTGGTGAGTCAGCCCGACCTGCCTGATCCTGCGCGCCGGGAACTGGCCGTGGTCGTCGATGAGGAGAGTGCTCGTCTCGACCGGCTCATTGGGCAGGCAGTGGAGATGGCGCAACTCGATGCCGAGGCGATCAGGATCGACGCGAAGCCGCAGGGGGTACGGGAACTGATCGAGACAACCCTGGAACAGATGCGTCCGCTGTTGCGCGGGCGTGTGGTGAGTGTGGAAGCTGCGGAGGGCTTGCCGAAAGCGCCTATGGATCGCGCGCTGATGCGTCGCGTGCTGCGACATCTGATTGAAAACGCCGCAAAGTATTCACCTGCCGACTCCCCAATTACTGTCAGGGCAGCTCGAGACGACTACCGTCTGTTGGTGGCCGTGGCGGATCGCGGTCCAGGTATCGACGTGAGCGAGCAGCCCTTCGTCTTTGATAAGTTTTTTCGCGGCAGCAAACAGAAATCCCAGGTAACCGGCACCGGAATGGGGTTGGCGATCGCGAAGGCTATCGTGGAGGCGCACGGCGGAGGCATTGAGTTGAAGAGCCACGCCGGCGAGGGATCGGAATTCATCTTCTGGGTCCCGCTGGCCGTGATGTCCGCGCAGCCTTCCCGCCCAAAATCATAAGCATCCAGGCGCGCGCTCGGTTGTGACACGCTGAAACGGTTAACTATGATGGCAGTGCGATGCAGACACGGCGCAGCTTTCTCAGAAACACGGCGGTTCTTCTCCCTGCGGCGGCTATTGCGAGCCGGAACTGTTTTGCAGCGGCAGCAATTCCGCTGGGCGTACAGCTCTACACAGTCCGCAAGCAGGCTCAGCAGGACTTGCCGCGCGTGCTGGAGCAAATCCAGCACATCGGTTACCAGGAAGTGGAGACCTGCGCGGATAACTACACCTTTGCCGCCGACGCGCTGCGGCACATGATCGTGGATGCCGGCCTGCGCGTTCCCAGCGGACACTTCAACTACGAAGATTTCGGCGCCCGATTTAACTACGCAAGCGAGCTGGGTCTGGAGTGGATGGTCTGCCCGATGATTCCGCAGTCGATGCGGGGCTCGGCGGATGCATTCAGGACGGCCGCGAAGCAATTCAACGAATGGGCGAAGAGCGCGAAAGATCTGGGGATGCGCTTCGCCTTTCACAACCACAATTACGAATTTGCGCCGCTGCAACCGGAGCCGCCCGCAACGACTGCCTCGGCAAAAGTTACTGGCTACGACATTCTGATCGAATCTACCGACCCCGAGTTAGTCTTTTTCGAGGTCGATTGTTACTGGGCAGCGCAGGCTGGTCTGGATCCGGTGCGGCTGATGCAGCGCATCGGTCCTCGGCTGAAGATGCTGCACCTCAAGGACCGCGCCCCGGGGGCATCCCCATCATTCGTGCCGGATGCGGCTGCGGCCCACTTGGTTCCGGTGGGCCGGGGCACGCTGGACTGGATGGCGATCCTCGCCGAGGCCGGGCATCTCGGCGCGCAGCACTACTTCGTCGAACAGGACCAAACCAAAGGTCCGCCGATCGACGCGCTGCGGCAGAGTTACCGCTATTTGCGCACCATGCCTTAGCTGCGTGCGATCCAGAAGCTGCACGGCCAGACGTTGGTTTCGTCGAGCGTAGGCGCAAACACCCGCAATTCCGCAGGCATGCGGTCGAAGCTGCCCACCCACTGGGGGAACGCCTGGCGCAGTACATCCGGGTGGAACTGCTGCATCGCACTCGACGACCAGACGACGCGAAAGGCGCAATTGAACGATAGAAACGCCTCCAGCATGTACTGCTCGCCCCAGAAGCACAGATTCGTCATCACGAATTTCTCGGGGTAATCGAGCGGCGTAAAGATGTCATGGAAGTGGATCAGCACTCCTGGCGCAATCTCCGGCAGGATGCGCAGCACCTCGTACAGAACGTCGCTGTCCATCGAGACGACGTGGCTGGAATCGATGAACAGAATGTCGTTGTGCTGAAGGGTTCGGAAAAGATCGAGCGGGACCTGCTGCACGGGTTTTTCGATCAGCTCCGTCAGGCCCGCGAGCCCCTCCTTCAGATAAGGCGCCGGGTACGGCTCGATGCTGATCAACTCGCCCGGATGACCCTCCTCGGCGTTCTTGCGCAGCGCTGCGGCCATCACCAGCGTCGTGTTGCCGCTGCCGATTTCGATAATCCGGTTCGGCTTCCGATGGCGGACGAAGGAGTATGCTACTTCGGCGTCGATGCGTTCAAAAAAGCCGTTATTGAAGTGAAACTCGCGTTTGCCGTTAGGCAGCGACTCGGGAAATGTCCACTCGGGCGAGTACGGCAGAATGTCGGTCTTGAGGCGCTGAATCTGTTCGGGAAGGCGGAAGTCGACGGCTGCGCACGGACGGCACGCCTTCCAGTCTTTGTCCTGAAACGACTTGAGTTTGGGCACGGGGAAGTAGAAGTGGGAGGGAGTGACACTGACCCCCAGTCCCCCCTGCACAGCCTGAAACAAAGACGACAGGGTCACGCGGACCCGGGCACTGCGCATGATACTGCCCACAGGATCTCCTCGGATTGTGAGACTTGCATTCCTGCAAGGCGGAGCCGCAGGAACTTCGAACTGGCTGACATGTTTGATGTCGATTTTCGGTAAGGGCTGCCTCTGCGCCATCTACTTTCCCGCCGCCGGCTACCCGCATACAGGGTGCGTTCGCCCCTGACCCCCAACCCGGCGCGATAAAATAATGAGATGTTCCCCTCCAGGCAGACGGGAGAGACGCACCCATGATGCGCTTATGGCGCCTCCTCTACTACGCCCGCCGCTACTGGCTGCAGGCGCTCTCTGCCGTAGTGCTGGCTGCGGGCGTCGGCCTGCTTGACGCCTTCCGCGTCCTTCTCATTGGCCCCATTTTCGACAATGTTCTTCACCCCGGGGCCGCGGGCCGCGCCCGACAAACGTCGCTGCTCGGTCCCATCGGCGCGCGCTGGCATGTCAATTTGACCCCCCAGTTACTCGTCCCCCATTGGCTGCACATTAAGAATGACTGGGGCGTCATCGCATTCGCTTTTGTCGCATCCACGCTCCTCAAAGGCGTCTGCGATTACACCGGCACCTATCTGGCCAATTACGCCGGCTTTGGCATGATCACCGATATGCGCGATGACCTCTATGAAGCCATCCTGCGCCGCTCGGTCGCCTTTTTTCAGAAGCACACCACCGGAAGCCTTCTCTCCGCGCTCATCAACGACATCGAGCGGGTTCAGTACGCCACCTCGACCATCCTCTCGGATTTCCTGCAGCAGCTTTTCACCCTTGTCTTCATGGTCGTCATCGTCATCGCGCTCGGCGGCCGCCTGGCGTGGGTACTTCCGGTGTTTGCAGTCATTGCCGCCTGGTCCATCATTCGCATCGGCCGCGATGTTCGCCGCACAACGCGCCGCGGCCAGGACAAATTAGCCGACATCCAGAACATCCTGCACGAGACCATCACCGGCAACCGCATCGTCAAAGCCTTCAACATGGAATTTTGGGAACTGCTCCGCTTCCGCCAGGCGGCGAAGCGGCTATTTCGCGCGAATCTGCGCTCCGTCCGCGCCCAGGCCGTCACCTCCCCGCTCATGGATTTCATCGGAGCGCTCGCCATCGCATTGCTCCTGTGGGTAGGCCGCAACGAGATCGGCCACGGCGCGATGCAGGAGGGCACCTTCTTCGCCTTCATCGTCGCCCTCTTCAAGATGTACGATCCCATCCGCCGCTTCGGCGTCTACTACAACAATTTCCAGCAGGCTGCGGGTGCGTCATCAGCCATCTTCGACTTCATGGACGATCAGGATGAGGTGCTCGAAGCCCGCCATCCGCAAAAGCTGGAGGGCTTCCGCGACAAAATCGAACTCCAGCAGGTGCGCTTCTGCTACAGCGAAACGGATAGCGAAGAGGGGCCGCGCGTGGTCCTCGACGACATCAACCTGACCATTCATCGCGGAGAAGTCGTTGCGCTCGTGGGGCCCAGCGGAGCAGGGAAGTCCACGCTGGTCAACCTCATCCCGCGCTTCTTCGACGTCAGTGGCGGACGAATCCTGGTTGATGGAGTCGATATCCGTCAGGCGAGCCTGTCCTCCCTCCGCGCGCAGATCGGCAAGGTCACGCAGGAGACCATCCTCTTCAACGACACAGTGCGCAACAACATTGCCTACGGCCAGCCCGATGTTCCGTTCGCGCGTGTCCTTGCAGCGGCGAAGGCGGCTCTCGCGCACGACTTCATTGAGCGAATGCCGGAAGGCTACGACACCGTGATCGGCGAGAAGGGATTCCGCCTTTCCGGCGGCGAGCGGCAGCGTCTGGCGATCGCTCGCGCCATCCTCAAGAACGCGCCCGTGCTCATTCTCGACGAGGCGACATCGGCCCTCGACGCCGAAAGCGAATCTCTGGTCCAGATCGCGCTGGCTAACCTGATGGCTGGGCGCACGGTGATCGTCATCGCCCATCGTCTCTCTACGGTGCGGCGCGCAAACCGCATTGCTGTGCTGGAAGAGGGCAGAATTACGGCGATCGGTTCCCACGATGAGCTGCTGCAAACATCGCCCACCTATCAGAAGCTTTACCGCCTGCAGTTCATGGATCTGGAGCAATCGAATGGGAACCACGTTACCGACCTCGCGACCCATGCGGACGAACAGCCAACCCTGCACAGCGAGCCAGCGATAACAGGAAAGACGGGACGATGACACAATCCAGGCAGCCGGTGTACTCGATGACTGGCTTTGCGCGGCGCAGCGGCCGCGTCTCCGAGACTCTCGGCTTCTCGCTAAGCCTCAAGAGTGTCAACCACCGCTATCTCGATCTCCATATGCGCATGCCCGGTGGCGCCGAGGAGTTGGAGATGCAACTGCGCCGCCTGCTCAAAGAGAAGCTGCGTCGCGGCCATGTGGAAGTAACGCTGAACCTTGAGCGCAGTCAGAAGGCCGACGCGGGTTACGACCGTGCTCTCGTGGCCGCGTACGTCGAAGCCTTTCGTGCCGCCGCGCGTGAGCATGGCCTGGCCGGCGAGCCGGATCTCAACGCGGTGTTTCGCCTCCCCGGCGTCTTGCTTGCCGAGGCCCACAGCGGCGACGAAGAGATGCAGGCGATCCAGGACGCCGCCCTCAAAGAAGTCGATGCACTCGTTGCCGCCCTGAACGCCATGCGCGCCCAGGAAGGCAAGAGGCTCGCCGACGAGTTGCGGACCGGCATGGAGCGTGTGCGCCGCCTCGTCGACGAAGCAGCGCTCCTGCGCGAGAAGGTCCAACAGGCGTACTTCGAGCGTCTCTCGCAGCGGCTGCAGACCATGGTGGATGGCAACTTCGACAAGGATCGAATCCTGCAGGAAGCCGCCCTGATCTCGGATCGCAGCGATGTTGAAGAAGAGGTCACGCGCCTTCGCACGCATATCGATCACTTCACCGGCCTCCTCGACGAAGGCGGAGAAGTCGGCAAGAAACTGGATTTCCTGTTGCAGGAAATGAACCGCGAGGCGAATACTTTGTTGTCAAAGACCAGCGGCGTGGCCGGAAACGGTACGCGCATCACCGAAGCCGGTCTGGCGATGAAGGCGGAGATCGAGAAGGCGCGGGAGCAGGTGCAGAACCTGGAGTGAAAGCGCGAAATTTTGTAGCTTGCAGCCGGCATCAACAGCCGGCCGCTACCAGCCACCGGCTATCAGCTATTGGCCGCGAGAACGAGGCAAAGGGAAAGACTTGGCGGGAATTTTGTTCATCATTTCAGCGCCGTCGGGATCGGGCAAATCCACGATCGTCAACCAGCTGCGCTCGCTGGTCGCGGGGCTTGAGTTTTCCATCTCCTGGACGACGCGCAGCCCGCGCGGATCCGAGGTAGATTCGCGCGAATATCACTTCACCACGCGCGAGCATTTCGAAGAAATGATCCGCTGCGGCGAATTTCTCGAGTACGCCGAGGTCTTCGGCAACTATTACGGCACCGCGAAGGCCACGCTCCACGAGGCTCTCGCCCATGGCCGAGATCTGCTTCTCGACATCGACGTCCAGGGTGCGGCGCAGGTCCGCAAGATCATGCCTGAAGCGGTGTCCATTTTCCTCATGCCCCCGTCGCCCGACGTCCTTGCTTACCGCCTGCGCAACCGCAGCCGCGCGGAAGGCAGCGTGCAGGAAGTGATCATCGGCCGCAGGCTCGCCAAGGCCCGGCAGGAGATTGAGAATTACCGGGAATATGACTATATTTTGGTCAACGATATTTTGGACCGCGCCGTCGAGGAAATGGCCGCCATCGTTGCGGCGGAACGCCTTCGCCGCAACGGGTCCGGCAACGGCAACTCGCCCGATCGCGAGCGACTGCTGGACATCGCGGATGCCTGCCGCCAGGAGAATTCCGAAGCGCGGATTCGGCCCGTGCTGGCGGCGTTCGGCGTGACGGATGATGTAGCAAGCTGAGAACGCGGAAAATTGTTCGAAGGAGCAGAGGATGAGCATCGAGCAGGATTTTGACAGCAATTTCCGGTACGTTCTGGTGGCGGCAAGGCGCGCGCGCCAGTTGCAAAATGGTGCGGAGCCCCTGGTTTCCACCCGGTCCCGCAAGGCCTGCCGGGTCGCGCAGGACGAAATTGCCGCCGGAAAAATCGCGTACGTCAAGCCTGAGGGCGCCAAAGTCCTGAAGCCCGAAGTCGAAGCGCCCGACATTCCCAAATTTGCATCGTAGTCTGTTAATTTGGCCCCTTTTTCCACGAGCAGCGCTCTCGGCGCCGCAGCGTAAAATCGCCAGTATGAAAGTCACGGTGGGGGTTTCCGGCGGAATCGCCGCGTACAAAGCCGCGGAGTTGGTGCGCGCGTTGCAAAAGCAGGCTCTGGACGTGCAGGTTGTGATGACCGAGGCCGCACAGCGCTTCGTCCAGCCGCTCACCTTCGCCGCGCTCACCGGACATCAGGTCATCACCAGCCTGTGGGACTCGCCGGACACCGCTGAACACGAAGCATCCTCCATCGAGCACATGGATGCAGCGCAGACCACCGACGCCCTCGTCGTGGCGCCCGCGACCGCGAATGTGCTGGCGAAGTTTGCGCACGGCATCGCCGATGATTTCCTCACCACGCTCTACCTTGCGACCACCGCGCCCGTGATCGTAGCTCCGGCCATGAACGTGAACATGTGGCAGCATCCGGCGACCCAGGCGAACCTGGAGACGCTGGCCGCGCGCAATGTGCGTATCGTCGCACCCGACAGCGGATACCTCGCCTGCGGCATGATTGGCGCCGGCCGCCTTGCCGAGATCGACGCGATTGCAGAGGCAGTCCTGGGCGTCCTCCACCACCGCAACGACCTTGCCGGCGAAACCGTGATGGTCACGGCCGGCGGAACCCGCGAGGCTCTGGATCCGGTGCGATTCCTGGGCAATCGCTCCAGCGGCAAAATGGGCTACGCCATGGCGGAAGCCGCGCAGCGGCGCGGTGCGCGCGTCATCCTGGTGACGGCCCCGACGGCTCTCCGCGTCCCCGCGGGCTGCGAAGCGGTAACCGTCATCACGACGGAAGAGATGCGCCAAGCCGTGCTCGATCGGCTCGATCAGGCAACGATTGTCATCAAGGCCGCCGCGGTTGCGGATTACCGCCCTCGCGTCCAGGCCGGCCAAAAGCTGCGCCGCAGCGGTCCGTTGACGCTGGAATTGGAGCCGACGCAGGACATCCTGGCCGAAGTCGTCGAGCGCCGCCGTCCCGATATGCTGGTGATAGGATTTGCCGCGGAGACCGAGGACGTCCTGGCCCACGGCCGTGACAAGTTGCTCCGCAAAGGCGCGGACGCCATCGTGCTGAATGACGTTTCCCGCGAAGGTGTGGGCTTCGATTCCGAGCGCAACGCCGTCACCTTCCTCACCCGCGAACGCGCCATCGAGCTGCCGGAAATGACCAAGCGCGAGCTGGCCGACCACATTCTCGACGAGATTCTCGCCCTGCGTCGCCCCAGCCATGTGCTGGCCGAATCGGACACCACGGGAGATTAGGATTGGCGCGCAGGCTCTCCCCGGAAACTGAAGAAGCGGTGCGGGCGCGGATCGCATATTTTCGCGATCTCGGCGTCTTCGACTTTTACCGTCGAAGCATCAACGCCGCAATCGTGACCGCAGACGATACAGAAGAGATTCCCGCTGCCGTCAAGGCCGCGCCGGAGACCCCACGCATGCCGAAAGCCCCCGCCCTGCCCATCCTGGAACACCCCTCCGCGCCCGTCGCCCCGGCAGACAAAGCCGCGGCGCTGCAGGCGATCCGCGACGAGATTGGCAACTGCACGCGCTGCTCCCTGGCTGCCGGCCGGCACAACATCGTCTTTGGCGACGGCGACCCCAATGCCCGCCTTATGTTCGTCGGCGAAGGTCCCGGCGCCGACGAAGACGCTCAAGGTTTGCCCTTTGTCGGCCGCGCAGGCCAATTGCTCAACAATATGATCGCCGCCATGGGCCTGCGCCGCGATCAGGTCTATATCGCCAACATTGTCAAATGCCGCCCGCCGCAGAATCGCGTGCCTGAGCCGCAGGAGGCGCACACCTGCTCACCGTTCCTCTTTCGCCAGATCGACGTCATCCGTCCCGAGGTCATCGTCGCCCTCGGCTCCACGGCCGCCACCTGGCTGCTCGGAGCAAAAAGTCCGCTGGCTGGGCTGCGTGGCCGCATCCACCAGTTCCGCGGTGCGAAACTGATCGTCACCTATCACCCCGCCTTCCTGCTCCGCGACCCGCGCCAGAAGAAAGAAGCCTGGGCCGATCTTCAGATTGCCATGGCCGAGCTGGGGCTCGCTAAAAGCCAGTAGCCGGCCGCTTCTTCGCAACCGGCTGCGAGCTACAGGCTCCCTTCACCACGGCAACGTCTGATCTATGTGGAAATACCCGCCCGTTGGGCCGTCGTCCCCGAGCGTCGCTAGGCGTACGCTCGTCTTCGCTCCATCCGGGATCTCCATCGGTGCCGCGTCGGTACCCATGTCCGTCTTCACCCATCCAGGATGCGCGGAGTTCACCTTGATCTTCGTATTCGCCAGCTCATGCGCCAGGTGAATCGTGAACGCGTTTAGCGCGGTCTTCGAAGCATCGTAGGCAAACGCCTTGGCGCTGTAAATCGGCGACTTCGGGTCCGCATGCAGGGTCAGCGACCCGAGAATGCTGGAGAGGTTCACGATGCGTCCCGCCGGCGATTTCCGAATCAGCGGTAGCAGCGTCTGGGTCAGCGCCACAGTGCCGAAAAAATTCGTTTCAAATGTCTCGCGGACCACATCCACCGGCGTCGCGCTTGTCTTGTTTGGCCCAAAACTCTCTTTGGAAACCCCGGCGTTGTTGATCAGGATGTCGATGCGCCCGTAGTGCTTGTCGAAGTAGTCGTAAGCGGCCCGATAATCGGTAGGCTTCGTAATGTCGAAGCGCAGCGCCTGCGCCTGGACGCCTTCTGCCTTGAGCTTCTGCGCGGCGGCCGTGCCCTTTTCAAGATCGCGCGAGCCAATCACGACGATAATGCCGAGTTTGCCGAGCTGACGGGCGGTTTCGAGGCCAATCCCCTTGTTGCCGCCGGTAATAAATGCGACTTTCTCTGCTGCCATAGGTCCTCCGTGGACTTTTTCGGTTGGATTCACCAGACGGCACAGGGATTCAGGAGGCTTTCCGGCCTTCCCACTGCCGGTTCTGTTACGCTCCGAAAAAGAATGCCTGCTTTTTGTGACGTCGCGGTACCGGTGCCCCTCGACCGCCTCTTTACCTATTCTGTGGGTGAAGCTGTCCCGGTGGTTGGCGCGCGCGTCTTGGTGCCTTTCCGGAATGAAAAACTGGCTGGCGTTGTGGTGCGTGTCCATGACGATCAGCCCTCCGTGGAAACCAGGCCGCTGCTGGGCGTGCTGGATTCTGACCCGGTCCTCCCGCCGGAACTCATGGAGCTTGGTCGATGGATCGCGGAGTATTATGTTGCCCCAGTCGGCGAAGTCCTGCGTTCCATGCTCCCGCTCACCGGTGAAGTGCGCCGCAAGGTCCTTTATCGGATCACTGATACAGGCCGCCAGACGCTCGCATCCGCGGCCGACCGCGGTGCCTCGCGGCGCTCGCGCCTCCAGGCCGAGGACCAGGATCGCGAATACGCCATCCTCAACGCCCTTGCAGCAGGCGAGCCGCTCTCGGCAGCGCGGCTGCGATCGTCCACCGGCGCATCAATAACCCTCCTCCACGGCATGCTCCGCAAGAAATGGATTGCGCGCGAGACCGCCGCCGAGGCGCGCGACGCTCGCCGCACCGTCCGCTACGCCGTTTTGATTCCCGACGTCCGTCTGCCCACGCTGAATGAAAATCAGCAGTTGATTCTCGCCGAGCTGGCTGGGGCCAACGGAGAACTACCCGTCGCGGAACTGCGGCGTCTCGAAGTTCCTGCCTCAACCCTCACCAGTCTCGTGAAGCGGGAACTCGTTCGGATCGAGGAGCGGCCCGCACAGTTTCACCTCACGCACCTGCCCGGTTCCAACGCTGACCATCTCCTGAACCCAGCCCAGGACAAAGCCCTCGAAACCATCGCCCAGGCCGTCGAGGCGCGCACGTTTCACCCATTTCTCCTGCACGGCATCACAGGATCCGGCAAGACCGCCGTCTATCTTGCCGCGATGCGCAGAGCGCTCGACGCCGGCCGAACCGCGATCCTCCTGGTTCCCGAGATCGGCCTCACCCCCGCCATGGCCGCCCAGTTGCATCACGCCTTCGGCTCTGAAGTCGCCCTGCTCCACTCCGCGCTCACGCCCGAGGAGCGCGGCGAGCAATGGCACCGTATCCGCCGCGGCGAGGCGCGCGTCATCGTCGGAACTCGCTCGGCGATCTTCGCCCCCGTCGCCGATCTGGGCCTTGTGATCGTCGATGAGGAGCACGATTCGAGCTACAAACAGGAATCCATGCCGCGCTATCATGCGCGCGACGTGGCCGTCGTGCGCGCACGGAGCGCCGGCGCCGTCGTGGTGCTGGGCTCAGCGACGCCATCGCTGGAAACCTGGCAGAACGGGGTAAAGGGAAAATATCAGCGCGTCGAAATGCGTGAACGCGTGCAGAACCGTCCCCTGCCCGAAGTCCGCCTGGTCGATATGCGTCAGGAGTTCCAGGAAACGGGACAGGAGCAGCTCTTTTCCCGCGCTCTCATCGAGGAGACTCGCGCGACCATCGAGCGCGGCGAGCAGGCGATGATCCTGCTCAACCGCCGCGGTTACTCTTTCGTGGTCATCTGCCGCGCCTGCGGCGAAAAGCTGGAGTGCGAGAACTGCTCCATCGCCCTCACCTACCACAAGGCCAGCGACGACGGCCGTGCGGCTGGCCGTCGCCTGGAGTGTCACTACTGCGGTTACAAGAAGACCGTCCCGCAGCGCTGTCCCAAGTGTGAAAGCGAATATCTGTACTTCCTCGGCGCTGGATCGCAGCAGGGCGAAGAGCGTCTGCAGGAGATCTTTCCCGGCGCTCGCATCGGCCGGATGGATCGCGACACCGTGCGCGGCCGTCACGATCTTGAACGCCTGCTCCTCCGGCTCTATTCGGGCGAAATCAATCTTCTCGTGGGCACCCAGATGATCGCCAAAGGTCATGATGTGCACGGCGTAACCCTGGTGGGGGTCGTCGGCTGCGATCACGCTCTCGGCCTGCCCGATTTTCGCGCTGCGGAGCGCGTCTTTCAGCTCATGACGCAGGTTTCAGGGCGCGCGGGTCGCGGCGAACGCCCCGGCCGGGTCATCGTGCAGACGTATCACCCCGATCACTACGCGATCCAGTGCGCGGCCAAACACGATTTCGCGGCATTTGCCGAACGCGAGCTGCGATTCCGCCGCGCGCTCCACTACCCGCCATATGCGGCGCTGGCGAATGTCGTGCTGCAGAGCCACCGGCTGGAAGAGGCCGCTGGGTGGGCGGAAACGCTGGGCCGCTGGTGCCGCGATACAACACTACCCGGCGCCCGCGTGCTGGGGCCGGCCAGCGCTCCGATCTCGAGAATCAAGCGCATCTACCGCTTCCATCTGGTTATGAAGTCCGAGAGCCGCCGTTCTCTCCAGGACGCGCTGCGTCGTCTTCTGGAGCACGCGGAGTTGCAGCGCATTCCCCGGCCAAATCTGATAATCGATATGGACGCAGTCAGCCTCATGTAGCCGGTCTGCGACGAAAGGACAAGCAGCGAAGTGGAGTATTTGAACGAAGAACAGATCAGAGCGCGCCTGTCCTATCAGGCGCTCATGCCGGCTGTCGAGCAGGCACTCCGGGATCTTTCGCTGGGCCGCGTTCGGCAGCCGGTGCGGAGCGCTCTGCACCTGGCGCAGCATCACGGCATTCTCGGCCTCATGCCGGCTGTTGACGGCGACCTGATCGGCATCAAGCTGGTCACAATCTACGAGCAAAACCGCGATCTCCCCACCCACCAGGCCGTGATCCAGCTCTTCTCGGCCAGGACCGGCGAGCCGCTCGTCGCGATGGATGGTCGCCTGATCACGGAAATGCGAACCGCCGCGGTTTCGGCAGTCGCCGTGCGCACGCTGGCGCGCCCGGATGCGCGAGTCCTCGCGATCCTGGGCAGCGGGGTCCAGGCGCGGTCGCATCTGCAGGCGCTCCGCGGCGTGCGAGCCTTCGATGAGGTGCGAGTATGGAGCCGCACGCCGGCTCATGCGCAGCGCTTCGCCGATGAATGCGGCGCACAAGCGAAGGAAACGGCGGAAGCGGCGGTGCGCGGTGCGGATATAGTGGTGAGCGTGGCCAACGTTCGTGAGCCGCTGGTGCTCGGCGCATGGCTGGGAGAACAAACCCTGGTCTGCGCCGTTGCGGCTGTGGGGCCCGATCGCCGGGAGCTGGACGACGCCGCGATGCAGGCCACGGTGATCGTGGAATCGCGCCATGCGGCCTTGCTGGAATCCGGCGATGTCATCGGCTCCGGAGCGCTTATTGCCGCCGAGATCGGAGAACTCCTGGCCGGTATCAAACCTCCTCCGGCCCGCGGTCGCATTGTCTTCAAATCACTGGGGGTCGCTGCGACCGATCTGGCTGCCGCGGCGCTGGTTTGGCGTGGATTGACAGGCAGCTCTGTAGTGTAGTAAGCCAAAATAACACGAACGTAACCCGCTTCTGTTTTGAGATTTCAAAAGAGGAGTGACTTCCGCCCCTCGCGGTGCGATTCTGAAGCGTACCTCGGAGTTCAGCGTGGTGCAGCAAGTCCTACTGACTCTGTTCCTTACCTTGTGGATATGGATGCCGGAGTCTCTTTCTTCTCGGGCCGTCGCACAAGCCGTTAGCGCTGGCCCTCACCCCCTAACCACCGTCGCCGCAATTCGGGCCCTCTCGCCGGCCGAAGTGGCCGGCGGACTCCCCGTCGAACTCCGCGCCACCGTCACCTACTACGAACCCCTCGAGGGCCAAATTTTCGTGCAGGATTCTACCGGCGGAATCTACGTCCTTCTTCCCCCGTCGCTTCCCGATGTGCAGCCCGGAGATGAAGTGCAGATCGTCGGCACTACCACCCCCAGCTTTTCTACGAATGTCGTCGCCACTGGGATCCGATTCCTTTTGCATGGGCAGTACCCCGTGCCGCTTCCCGTCACCTGGCGCGGATTGGTCGACCGGGCCAACGACTGCCGCTACATCAGCGTCACCGGGACCATCCGCTCCGCAACTCTGCAGTACGCAGCTGCATCCATTGCGAACCATACTTATCTGCTCCTGGATCTCCAGACCGACGGCGGATCGCTGCGCGTGCACATGGAGGGCGTCCAGAGTGTCGATCCCATCCGCCTGCTCGATGCCAAGGTGAAGCTCAGCGGGGTGGTTGGAGGCATATTTGATGGAAAGTTACGGCAAACCGGAGCCGACCTTTGGGTGAGCACGGCCGCCCATATGCAGATATTGAAACCGGGTCGCGGGAACCTCGCCGATCTGCCTCTCACTGACATCTCGCGCCTCATGTCCAGTTCTTACGTGTACAACGAAAGCCAGCGCGTGCATGTCCGAGGCAGCGTCACCCGCTACCAGCCCGGCATGGAGCTGATCCTGGAAACACCGGATCGCCAGGCTGTCCTGGTGCAGACCTACGAGCAAGCTCCGCTGCGCGTGGGCCAGGTGGTCGACGTCGTTGGCTTTCCTTTTGTTCACGAGTATTCCGAAGTCATCAATCAGGCCAACGTGCTTCCCACCCCGCGCACGCAGCCCCTCGAGCCAGTCCCGATTCAGTGGGACGATGCCATGGCCGGGCATTATCCCTACAACTTGATCTCCATGAACGGGCAGGTCGCCGCCCAGGTGCACGAGCGGCATCAGGACACGCTCGTGATCCAGTCGGGCTCGCACGTCTTTTCTGCTGTATTGTCCAGAGCTATCTGGAATCAGGACTACGATCAGACGGCCCTCCCCGCATTGCCCATCGGAAGCACCGTGCGCGTCAGCGGCGTCTGCTTTGTCCATGCCGGTGGCCCGTGGACAACCGAGCAGTGGTTCGAAGTGCAGATGCGGAGCCCATCCGACGTCGTGGTTCTCGCCAACCCCTCGTGGTGGACGGTGAAGCACCTCTTTGCTCTCAGCGCCGCCTTGCTGGCCCTTGTCGTCACAGCCCTGCTCTGGGCCGTGCTCCTTCACCGCAAAGTCCGCATACAAACCGAGCAGCTTCGCCTCACCATGGAATCGGAAGCCGCGCGCGAGCGCCGCATCGCTTTGCTCGAATCCGAGCGCGCTCGTGTGCTCGAGGCCATCAACAGCATGAGCAGCCTGGACGACGTGCTTTCGATGATCCTCGGGCTCATCAGCACGCAGCTCCGGAGCAGCGCCTGCTGGTGCGAGCTGCCCGGCGGCGTCCGCGTCGGTGACTCGGTTCCCGATGAATCCTCTGTCCTGGTTCGGCGCGACATCTACTCCGGCGCCGGAGAGCGCCTTGGATCCCTCGTCGTAGCCGGTGCGGATGTCTATCATCGGCACGGCGGCGAAGTGATGGAGGTGGGCGCCAGCCTCGCAGCTCTCGCCATCGACACCCGCCGCCTCTACGAGACGCTGATGCACCGCTCCCAGTACGATCAGCTCACCAACGCCGCAAACCGCTTCCTGCTCGAAGGCCGTCTGGAAGAAACCCTGGCCCTCGCCGCCCGGACTAAGTCTCGCTTCGCGTTGATTTATATCGATCTCGATCAGTTCAAGCGCGTCAACGACGTCTATGGTCATCGCATCGGCGATCTGTTGCTCCAGCAGGTCACACAGCGATTCTCTGAGAAGCTGCGCAGCATGGATACCCTGGCTCGCGTGGGGGGCGATGAATTTATTGCGCTCATCCCCATCGTTCGCAACCGCGAGGAAGCCGAGGAGATCGCGCAGCGCCTGCTCCGCGCCTTCGATGCTCCCTTTGCCGTTGAGGAATATTCCGTGCGCAGCGGCGCCAGCATCGGCATCGCCGTTTACCCCGAAGACGGCCTGACCAGAGACGAATTGCAGAGCGTCGCCGACAGCGCCATGTACGCATGCAAAGCCGGCGTCGCCGAGTAAATACGGCGTGGCCGCTTTCCTGCCTCTACCAAGGGCCCAACAGATTCAGCAGCACCGACGGCATGCAGCCCAGCAGCACCACCAGCCCCGCCAGCAGCCACAGCGTCACGCGCGTGATCGGCGCAATCCGCAGCGCCGGCCTCTCCTGCGCGGCATCGGCGACCCACGCCGCTTTCAGCACTCGCAGGTAGTAATAGAGCGAGACGGCGCTCATCGCCACCGCCAGCAGCACCAGCCACAGCAGCCCCAGATGCGGCTCGGCGGCCAGCGCGGCGCTGAAGATGTAGAACTTTCCGAAGAATCCCGCCAGCGGCGGAATTCCTGCAAGCGACAGCAGAAAGATGAGCAGGCAGACAGCCAGCCCCGGCGCTCGGCGGTATAGCCCGGCAAGATCCTGGATGTGATCAATCCCCTCGGACTCCAGCGTTCCCAGCACTCCGAACGCCCCCAGCGCCGCCAGCGCGTACGTGATCACGTAATAAATCAGTGCGCTCAGCCCTCGCGGTGAATGCGCAATGATTCCCAGCAGCATGTATCCGGCATGGCCGATCGCCGAGTACGCCAGCAATCGGCGCAGGCTCGTCTGCGCAATCGCAGCCAGATTCCCCAGAACCATCGACAGCGCGGCCACAATCACCAGAACCGGGACCCATCCGGGGCTGTAGTTCCGGAATCCGCCGCGCCCCTCCGCTGCCGGCAGCGCCAGCACCACCACTTGCGCGAAGATGAAGAAGCTCGCGACCTTGGAACTGGACGCAATGAACCCTGCGCTCACCGTGGGTGCGCCCTGGTAAGCGTCTGGCGCCCATAGATGGAACGGCGCCGCAGCAACCTTGAATCCGAATCCGATCGCCACCATTACGATCGCCACCACCAGCAGCGGATCGAGCCCCGGTCCGCTCAGCGCCGCAGCGATCCGCGGTAATTCAATCGATCCCGATAGCCCGTAAACCAGGCTCATGCCGAACAGCAGGAAGCCAGCGGACATTCCCCCGAACAGGAAGTATTTCAGCGCGGCCTCTGCCGATTGCCGGCTCTGCTTGTCGAATCCGGTCAGGATGTAAAGCGAAACTGACAGAAACTCGAGCGCTACAAAAATCAGCAGCAGGTTCTCGGTCGCCACCAGGAACATCATGGCTACGGTGGCAAACAGGATCAGCGCCAGATACTCGCCCACGTGCCCGGTAAATCGCGTCGACGCGGAGAGCAGCAGCGTGAAAATCGCCAGTGCCAGCAGCGCTATCTGGACAACATGTGTCAGAGGCGTGATCACCAGCATGCTGTCGGGCAGGCTCGCCTGCTGCGCCGCATGGTTCAGCAGGAACATGGCCGCGAGGCATCCCGCGCAGGCCACAGCCATCCCCGCCCTCAGCCGAACCTTCAGCGTGGAGCGCCGCAGCACCGTCAGATCGAACGCCAGCAGGAGCAGCGCCGCGACGGTGACCGCAATCTCCGGCCAGGTGAGCCGCAGCAGTTCGGAATACCTCACTATGCTCATCGCCACACTCCTTTACGCAGGCCTTCGAAGAGCGGCGAGTTGAGGCTGGGCACGATAAGGTCGGTCAGTATTCTCGGATACAACCCGACGATCAGCGTCGCGGCGAGCAGCAGCAGGGAACCGAGTTTCTCGGGAAGCGTGATCGGAGGCAGCGGATGTTCGGTATGACCCGCGCCTGCCGCAGGAGCTTCGCCGAAGAATACTGTGGTAAGAGCCCGCCAGGTGAATGCAATCCCCACCAGAATGCCCACGCCGGCGATGGCCACCATCCACGGCAGTGCGCGCCACGTCCCCACGAGCACCTGAAACTCAGCGACGAATCCGCTGAACCCCGGCATCCCGATGGATGCCATGCCTGCGAGGATGAAGGTCACTGCGGCGAAAGGAATCACGTGCGCCAGCTGCATTGGCGAAAGCTCGCTGAGCTGCCGTGTGTGCGTCCGGTCGTAAACCATGCGTCCAACCACGGCGAACAGCAGCCCTGCGATCACACCATGCGAAAACATCTGCAGCACTGCGCCGTCCAGCCCGATCTGCGTCAGCGTCATCAGCCCCAGCAGCACAAAGCCCATGTGGCTCACGCTGGAGTAGCCGATAACAAACTTGAAATCCCGCTGGACCAGAGCCACGCTCGCCCCGTAAACGATCCCGATCAGCGCCAGCACCGCGAATACGTCGCGCCACGATCCGAACCCCAGCACGTGAAATCCCCACGGATCGAGGCCTGCAGGGAAGAGCATCATCGCCACGCGCAGGCACCCGTAAGCGCCCAGCTTCATCACCACCCCGGCCAGCAGCATCGACGCCGCCGTCGGCGCGGCAGCATGGCCCGTCGGCGCCCATGTGTGGAACGGCCACATACCGGCAAGCACGGCGAACCCGACAAACACCATCGGGAACGCCCACATCTGGAAGTGCGCCGGGAACGCATACTGTGAAAGGCCTTCGAGACTCAGCGTCTGGCCGCCCGAAACCGTCCACGCCGCGACCATACCAGCCAGGACCAGCGCCGATCCGGCAAACGAATACAGCGCCAGTTTCATCGCCGCGTATTCGCGCTGCGCCCCCGCATTCTCTCCCGTGGCGCCGCGCGGCACCGACCCCCAGATCGCGATCAGAAAGTATTTCGGGATAATCGCAATCTCATAGAACACGAACAGCAGGAAGAGATCGAAGCTCAGGAAAACCCCGTAAACTCCGCCAATCAGCACCAGAAAGAACGCGAAGAATTCCTGCGTGCGATGTTCTATATTCCACGAAAAGAGAATCCCCGCCGTCGCCGCAATCCCCGTCAGCAGCAGCAGCGTCAGGCTGATGCCGTCCGCCGCCAAGTGGTAGTCGATCCCCAGTTGCGGGATCCACGGCACGTCCACCACGCTGACAAACTGCCCTGACTGCCAGTGCGCCAGCGCCACCAGGCTCAATGCCAACCCCGCCAGTGCTGCGAGCAGCGCCAGCACGCGCGCCGCCTGCTTCGAGGGAGCCAGCCGCGCGGCCAGCGCGCCCAGGAACGAGACGTAGATTGTCCACGCGAGCATCAGAGCCTCACCCCCGCGCTCATCCCAGCGATCCACTGTGCGATAGTTCCGTGAATCATGCCCGTGATGATCTGCGGATACAGCCCGACGACAAACATCAGCGCAATCACCGGCAGAAACGCCAGCCGCTCCCCGGTCGTCAGGTCTGTCAGCGCCTGCCAGCGTGGATTCACCGGCCCGGATAATACCTTCTGAATCACGGTCAGCAGGAAGATGGCCGTCATCAACAATCCCAGCACCGACACCGCCGTGGCCCAGGTCACCAGCGGAAACGATCCCTTAAAGATCAGAAACTCGCCGGGGAACCCATTCAGCCCAGGCAGTCCGAGCGAAGCGAAGATGGCAATACCCATCAGCCCGGAGAAAACCGGAACCACCTTACGCAGCCCGCCAAAATCGTCGATCCCACGCCCACCCGCCCGCCGCTCCAGCAGCGTCAGGAACCAGAACAACGCCCCCGCCGTCAGCGCGTGGCTGAAAATCTGCAGCAGCACTCCCGTCAGCGCCGCGGATTTCTCCTGAGCAAGGTTCGCGTCCGCCCCCGTCAGCTTCGCCGCCGCGCACACTCCCAGAACGCAGTAGCCCAAATGGTTTACCGACGAGTAAGCGAACGTCCGCTTCAGGTCCTTCTGCACCCACGCGGCGAACGCAGGCAGCACGATGGTCGCCACCGCCAGCCACAGCAGCGGCGTTAGCGCGCGCTGCATTTCCTGCGGAAAGATCGGCAGCAGAATCCGCAGGAACCCGTAGACGCCCATCTTCGACATCGCTCCGGTCAACAGCATCGTCGTCTCGCTCGGAGCTTCGGCGTAGGCATCCGGCAGCCATGTGTGGAACGGCACCACCGGCGTCTTCACGGCAAATCCCAGGAACGCAGCCCAAAACAGCACCATTGCTGCCCGGCCATTCGCACCCCAGTGCAGATTCTGCGTGAGCGCGGTAGACAATTGGCCGGATTGCGCCATCCGTGCCAGCTCCACGAAATCAAATGTGCCCGTCGCCAGGTAAATCGCCAGAAACGCCAGCAGCAGTGCCACGCTGCCCACCATCGTATACAGGAAAAACTGCGCCGAAGCACGGCCGCGATTCGGCCCGCCCCAAAGCCAGATCAGGAAGAACGCCGGAATCAGGCTCACTTCCCAGAAGATGAACCAGTGAACGAAGTTCAGTGCCGTGAAGGTCCCGAACAAACCGGCTTCGAGGAACAACACGAGCGCGAAATAGAGTGCGTCCTGCTTCG
>JASIAO010000226.1 GCA_030041955.1 Acidobacteriaceae bacterium
CAGAAGCTGCCGGTAACGACGACGTCACTGACGAATCTTGGAGTGCAGACGCGCACCGGGACGGCGATTCCGGCGTTGAGCGGGCACCCGGCACTCGGGCTTGCCTATGCGCGCAAGATGATCCGATCGGAATTGCTCACCCGCCACTCGAAAGATATCGCGATCGCATTGGTCGCCGTGATCGTGCTGCTCGGCATCGGCGTGCAATCGAAGTTGCTGGTGCTTTCGCATGCGGGCACGGCCCCAATGGCGCGAGCGGCGGCGGAACATGCCGATGCTGCGCAGACCGCGTCCACTCCGACGGGAACTGACGGCGCAGCCAAGACGGCGGCTGAGACAGCCTCGCCTGCCGCGGCGACGATCGCGAAGGCGACGGCGGTTCACGCATCGGTTCATACCGCGTCGGCAAAGGTTCCGGCGAAAAAAGACAGCCCGTATGCAACCACGCCACGGGCGCCGCTTTCAAGCGTGGAACTGGAGATACGGCATCAATTCAAAGAGGCGACGCTGTCGGTTTGGCTCGATGGCAAGCTGCTGCTGACGCGTCCGCTGCACGGCGGAACACAGAAGCGGCTGGTGGTATTCAACGACGTGCGGGGCGTGGAGTCGGAAACGATCAAAGTTCCCGAGGGCAAGCACGAACTGCGATTCCGCGCCGAGACCGACGATCACACGGTGGATCTCTCGCGAACGGTGTACGGCGATTTTGTCAGCGGCGAAGACAAGACTCTGCAAATCTCCTTCGATAAGCACAACACGGCGATGCGGCTGGATTGGCAGTAGGGCCCCCGGGCGAGACAGCGTTTCGGGCCACGGGGGGTCGGGTCTTCCCTGTACCGAATCGGCACCGAGGTAACTCTTTCGTAACCTTCCCAATAGCACAATTTCTGTTGCACATTCATACCACTGAAATATCTTGCATGTAGTCTGCAGTTATGAGGAGGCGCTCACGGATGGCATCAACCCGGGGTTCGAAGTCGCTGCCGCTGCAGGTAGCCGCTGTGTGTTACCGCCGGCGGGGCAGCGGGATCGAGTTTCTGCTGGTCAACACCAACGGCGGAAGTAAGTGGACGTTTCCTAAGGGGTCAACCGATCCGCGGCTTTCGCACAGCCAGGCGGCGGAGCGCGAGGCAGCGGAAGAGGCGGGCGCGATCGGCACGATCGAGCCGCGGCATTTCCATTTGTACATACATTCCAAAGGCGTGTTCTGGCAGCCGGGCGGCGTGCAGGAATTCGTGGTCAAAGCCTTTCTGATGGAAGTGCACCAGATGCGCAAACCGGATGAGGCGAATCGCAAGCCGACGTGGGTCAGCCCGGCGGAAGCGAAACGGCGTCTCGCCAAGGGACGCGAAGTGAAATATTCGCACGAGCTCGAAGCGGTGATCGACCGCGCGATGGAGCGCATTCAGTTCCACAGCGAACTGTGGGGAGCGTATCCCGGGGCGCGGAACGCGCGGGTGGTAGCGGCGGCGAAAGATCCGATCGCGGAAGTGGTGTGGCCCTAAGAGCCGGCAATTAGCGGTCAGCCGTTCAAGCAATTGGCAGTTGGGGTGCCCGGTCTTGCTCATTTCCTGCCTGCTGTGAAAAACTGAATTCACTTATTTTTAATCGATCCGTTTCAGTCGAGCTTTTTCTATTCGAGCCATGGGCGCAGGGCGGACGCTGTTTGAAAAAATCTGGGTTGCTCATCTGGTCGCGACGCCTGCGGGGCGCTCGCCGATCCTTTATATCGATCTGCACCTGGTGCATGAGGTTACCTCGCCGCAGGCCTTCGACGGCCTGCGATCCGCAGGGCGCGGAGTGCGCCAGCCTGCGCGCACCGTCGCGACCGTCGATCACAACGTTCCGACCGAGCCGCGGGGATCGCCGATTACCGACCTGATTGCCGCGCGGCAGATTGCCGCGCTGCAGGCGAACTGCAAAGAGTTCGGCATCCGCCTGTTCGACATGGATGCTCCGGAGCAGGGAATCGTGCACGTGATTGGTCCTGAGCTTGGACTGACGCAGCCCGGGATGACGATCGTCTGCGGCGACAGCCACACGAGCACGCACGGCGCGTTCGGCGCGCTGGCTTTCGGCATTGGGACGTCGGAAGTCGAGCACGTGCTGGCCACGCAGTGCCTGGCGCAGCAGAAGCCGAAGACCATGAAGATCGACGTCCACGGGCAACTCGGCCTGGGTGTGATGGCGAAGGACCTCGCGCTCGGAATCATCGGCCACATTGGCACTGACGGCGCGACCGGGCATGTCATTGAATATGCCGGTCCCGCCGTGCGTGCGCTGTCCATGGAAGGCCGCATGACGCTTTGCAACATGAGCATCGAAGCGGGAGCGCGGGCGGGTATGGTTGCGCCCGACGAGACGACCATCGCTTATGTCAAAGGACGCCGTTTCGCCCCAACGGGCGGCGATTGGGAGAAAGCCGTCGAGCGCTGGCGCAGCCTGCCGACCGATCAGGGCGCGGCTTTCGATAAAGTCGTTGAGATCGATGCCGCTCAGTTGTGCCCGTTCGTGACCTGGGGAACGAATCCGGGGATGGTCGCGCCGGTAACCGGGCGCGTGCCGGAAGTGAATGGGCTGCAGGAAGGGGAACGGCGCGCGGCGGAGCTAGCATTGCAGTACATGGCGCTTGAGCCGGGGCGGCGCATTGAGGACATCAAGATCGATCGCGTGTTCATTGGATCGTGCACGAATTCACGGATTGAAGATTTGCGTGCGGCGGCGCGCGTTGCGAAGGGTCATCGCGTGAACACGCAAGTGCGCGCGATGGTCGTGCCGGGATCGCAGACAGTGAAGCGCGCAGCGGAGCAGGAAGGCTTGGATCGAGTTTTCCTCGACGCCGGTTTCGAATGGCGCGAGTCAGGATGTTCGATGTGCCTGGGAATGAATCCCGATATCTTGCAGCCCGGCGAGCGTTGCGCTTCGACCAGCAATCGCAATTTTGAAGGTCGCCAGGGACGCGGCGGGCGGACGCACTTGGTCAGTCCGATGATGGCCGCGGCCGCGGCCATTGCGGGGCATTTCACGGATATCAGGAATTGGAAGTTTCACTAGTTCCCACGTCTGGCAAAGGCGGCGAGACGCGGACACCCCAGCCAGTTTGCGGATGTCAGGCATTTGAGGTTTCAGTGGAACCAGAACTCCCGCTTCTGGCAAAACGGTCCGAAGCGGGCACCCGGAGCGGGGATGAGAATGCGAGCCAAACGCGGGATGGTTCGGTGGCAAACTGCGACCATTACGCGGCTCGCCCAGGTCCTCGGACTTG
>JASIAO010000003.1 GCA_030041955.1 Acidobacteriaceae bacterium
TCTCTCCTCTTTGTTTGCAGCGTGGGGACGTACCAGAACGGTCACAGGGGCAATTTCGATTTTCGCTCTACTGGTTGGATGACGCAAACCGCCGCTTCGCCTCACGTCAGGAGCCGGCTGCTTCTACCGTAACCTCAAAATTCTTCCCTTCCCACCGATCCTCGTCCGGCCAATACAGCGTAAAGGTCATGGTCCCCGCCTCCTTCGGCGGCAGATCCGCGTACGAGCCCGTATAGCCCAGTTGCGTGCTCTCCAGTTCCTGATACGTGGCCCACCCATCCGCCGTCCAGCGCACCCGAAACCGCTCCGCCGAGGTAATTCGCAGCCGCTTTCCCGCCGGGATTGTCCGAATCTGCCGCCGTAGCACCTTGAACACCTCAACCTCGCTCGGCGGATGATTCTTCCTCGCATAGCGCTGCTCCACAATCGGGATTCGATCGAAGACCTGCCCGTCCGCCATCGACCGCAGCAGCTTCAGGTACTCCGAATGCGCCCACACCAGCGGCATCGCCGACCCCGCTGGTCCGCCCAGCACCAGCCCGTTCTTGTTCGGCTCGTCCCAGATCTGTTCCGGCAGCATGCCCCCGCACGACGCAAACTGCTCGAACGTTGCAATCAGCGGACTCACATCCCGTCCCGCCGCCAGCTCATAATGCGCCCGCTCACCGGTCAGAAGCGGCCACGCGCGTCCCTTCCCGCACCCCAGAAACGGTCCGCCATCGCTGCGCTGCCCGTACCCGTCGTGGTTGTACCGCCGCCAGCATGGCCCCTTTGGCGTATCGACCTTCAGCAACGCGTCAACCACCTTCAGCGAATCCACAATCAACGGATCGTCGGCCGGGCGAACGCCGTAGCGCACCAGCTCCAGGAATCCCGCGTCCACAATCTCCCGCGCCTCGAACTCCGCCTTCGCTCCCGGCGCAAGGTTGTTGATGTGTACCGCTTCTTTGCCGCACTCCTCGTGCGCGTACGGATCACCGCATTCCGGGGGACGAATCCGTATGTAATGCCGCTTCACCTCTGGCAGCAGCACGCCATTGTTCGTCACCGTCCAGTCTTCCAGGTGGCCTTCGATCCAATCCGCGTGTTCTTCCAGAAATTGCGCCAGTTCCCCCGACTCGTGCTCTCGCGCAATGTCCGCCGCGCAGATCAACCCCGCAATTACTGCCGCCAGGGTCGAGGGCGAATACCCCGGCGTCTCTTCCCATCGCTCCTGCTGCGTAACCGGCGCGTATCGCACCAGGAACCCCGCCGCGCGCTCCACAAACGGCACCACGTCAAAATTCCCCAGCGCGTCCGCTTTCCACAACCGCCACGCCAGCATGATCGGAAACGCAACCTCGTCCAGCTGAATTCCCGTCCAGTATGGCTCCCCGTTGACCCAGAAATTTTGCGAGAATCCTCCGTCCGGCTTCTGCGTGCACGCCAGGTACACCAGCGCCCGAAGCGCCGTGTCCAGGCGGCCGCACGCCATCAGCGCCGTCGCCGTCTGCACCATGTCGCGCGTCCACACCAGGTGGTAGCCGCCCAGATCGTCGTCACCCTTCGCATACCCCCACGGAATCGACGCCGACGCGATGAACGCACCCGCAAACGTCTTGTCCTCGTGCCCCAGCACCACGTTGTGGCTGATGTGCAGCAGCCGCCCGCCGTCATTCGCATGCACCGCCAGATGCCGTGGCGTCTTCACCCGGTGCCACTGTTCGATGAAGCGATCCAGATGCTTCGCAAAGGGCACCGACAGCGATCCCATGGTCGACGCCAGCGCCGCATGGTGTCCTTCGCCAAACCCGATCGCGAGCGTGAATTCGCGCGTCTGCTCGGGAATCTCACCCATCACCGCTATGTTTCCGTTGAGCGCCGACCCGAACTCCCAGTCCATCTGAAAATTACTCTTCAGGTCCTGCCAGCCGTCGCTCGCGCCCACAAATCCGCAGCTCGCCCTCGCGAAGCCACAGTTGCAGGCCATCGCCAGCGACATCGCGTCCCGCCACGCAATCAACACCCGCTTGCCCGCCACATCCGCCACGCGCGCCGAGTTGCCCATCCCGCCGCCCTCCAGATGCGGCGACAGCAGAGCGTACACCTTCAGCCTCGCGACAAGATCCTCATCGCCCTCGATGTGCACGTGAATCAGCGCCACAGGATAGTGCGGATCGGCGATCATCTTCCGCACGATCGTGTACCGACCCTCAGGATCGCGATTCTGCACGATGACCGCCTGCGCATCCCGGTCGATGTAATCGAATGTGTGGATCAGATCCCGACGTTCTTCGTGAAAGAACGTCTCCCCGTCGGTCACTAGGAACTGCATGTCGCGAATCTGCGGCCGGTCGATGGTAGGACAGTAAATCTCGTTCAGGATGCCGTGTGACACCGTGAACCACAGCTTGCTCGATGCGGCGTAGGCCGTGCTGACCGTGTCTTTCGCGCTCGACGTCCACCGCGGCTGCAGCCCCGGCGCGCCAAACGCCTCCCCCTGGCCAGTCAGCCAGCGGTATCGCGGAGTCGTCTCGCTCATGCGTCACCTATTGTCTATGAAGATTCCGCGGTATGCGTGAGAGTCGCGCGAAAAGGCAAAATTTCCTCGGCCGCAGACGGCCAGCTCATTAGCCGCAACTCCTGCTCTATCTCACCGCCCACATCGGGTTCAAATCCGGATGGAACTGCACCAGTTGCATCGCATGCGTGACTTCAGGATTTTTCATGAACTGCTCCCACACGAATCCAGTCCGCAGATTCTCCGCCATCAGCATCGTGATGCCCTGGTCGATCCCCAGAATGTCCGGCCCATACCAGTTCGCGTGCGGCTGGAATGCGTCCACAAATCCGTAGCGGGTGTACACCTTATCCTTGAACTGCTCCCGCATGCTCAGGAGCACGTGCGAGCACTCCGCCGGCATGAACACCAGCGAGCCCCCTGTCGCGCACGGCACCAGCGTCCCGTCCGGATCGCCCATGGACGGCGGACCACCCCACACCCGGTAACCTTCCCGCGAATCCGACGCCGTCAGCCCCCACAAATTCTGGTCCCACCACGGAAACTTCCGGCCCATTGTCAGGCACCACAACTGGTGCGCGCTCGTCGCGGCAATCGAATTCGTAAAGTAGTTGGCGTGCAGGTCCGCCATGTTACGCAGATCGCACCACGCATGCGCGTACTGGTGGATGAAGATTGGCGCCACGCCGCTGATGTAATCGATCCCCCCGAACTGCACCACCGGCCTCTGCAGCGCCAGCCACGAATCCGCAGGAATCGGGTGCGTCGGCGACCCGATCGCCAGCAGGTACATCACCAGCAGCTCTGCGTAGATGTCCCACCGCTGTGTCAGGAAGCCCTGGTCCGGCAGCCAGCCCATGGAGAGCGTCGTGCCGCCATTCATCATCCATTCCCAGTCGATGCGCCGGTAGAACGTCGTTGCCAGCGCCTCGATCCGCTGGTTGCCGGCGAAATACTGCCGGCAGGTCAGGATCCCGCACAGCAGCCAACAGGTGTCGATCGACGACAGCTCGCAGCCGAACATCCGCTGCCCGCTTTCCATGTCGATAAAGTGATAAAGAAAACCATGCTCGTGCGGGCAATCCTCCAGCAGGAACGCCAGCGTCTTCTCCACCCGCTGCTCGCACTCGAACTTCCCCAGATAATTCCGCTTGTGCGCGATGCACAGAGCCGTCAGCCCGAAGCCCGTCGCAGCAATGCTCGAGACGCGGGTCACCGCCAAACCTTCCTTCGGCGCGCGGTCTCGAACCATCCCCGTCCTGGGGCTGGCCTGGTCGTAAAAGAAGTCGCTGGCCCGCCCTTCCAGATCGTCCAGCAGCGTATCCGCCGCCGTCGTCACCTGCGTGAACGGGTGATTGATGAAAACGCCCGGCCCGTGCGGATACTGCGCCGCTGCCTGCGCTTCCGGCTTCGGCTCCTGCCCCGGTTTCACCTTCGGCGCAGCATTCTGGTTTTGTCCCAGCGCTGCCGGCCCCAGTGTCAGCACTCCGGCCGCTCCGGCCCGTTTCAGCAGGTCTCGTCGTGTGATGTGGGAGGCCAACGCAGATCGTTTCTTCTCTTCAAATATCAACAGTAAGGCAGTCCGATTCCTGGTAGACGCCCCCGCTCACCCGCAGGATGCTCAGAATGCAGAGGCTGCGCTCCCTCTACTTTAAATGCCGAGCGCCTCGGCATGGTCGCATCGCGCCCCGCCGCATTATTTCAACCCGCTCTCCCTTGCACCCGGCGCACACTCTTGCGCATCCAGTATCATCGGAATGCGTGCGCATTCAGCGCCAGCCTGGTCGGCACCTGCTACCACGGCAAGATTCACCATCCGTATCCCGCAAAGGAGGAATGCTTTGGCACACGAAGTCCCAGCTCTCCCCTACGATTACGCCGCGCTCGAGCCCCATATCGACGAGCAGACGATGCACCTCCACCACGACAAGCACCACCAGGCCTACGTCAATAACCTAAACGCCGCCATCGAGAAACACCCCGACCTGGCAAAACACTCTGCCGAAGACCTCTTGCGTAACATCAACAGCGTCCCCGAAGACGTCCGCACCACCGTCCGCAACAATGGCGGCGGCCACGTCAACCACTCCATGTTCTGGGCCATCATGAAGCCCAAAGGAGGCGGCGAACCCTCCGGTCCCATCGCCGATCAGATCAAGAAGGACTTTGGCTCCTTCGAGGACTTCAAGAAGCAGTTCAACGACGCGGCCGCCAAGCAGTTCGGCTCCGGCTGGGGTTGGCTCATCTGGGACGGCAAGCTCAAAGTCATCACCACCGCCAACCAGGACAGCCCGCTCATGCAGGGCCACTTCCCCATCCTCGGCAACGACGTCTGGGAGCACGCCTACTACCTCAAGTACCAGAACCGTCGCCCCGACTACCTCGCCGCGTGGTGGAACACCGTCAACTGGGACGAGGTCAACAAGCGTTTCGCGCAGGCGAAGAAGTAACCCCGCGGCCCCCGGCTGCCTCACCTGGTCCATCCTGTCGCCTGGCAGGATGGGCTTCGTCTTCTCCTGATCAACTCTCGACTTAGCGGGCTCTGTGCGCTGTTTTCGCTAACAGGACTTTCGCCGGCCGGCGTTTGACTAATGAGCCGAGAGCATTTTCTGCACTTCGGATTCGAGCGCGCCGAGATCGGGTTCGCCGTCGTAGCGAGCGCGGATGATTCCCTTGCGATCGATGAGAAACGTCACGGGCACGCCGTAGACGCCTCCGTAGAGATCGCTGAGCTGCGCGTCGCCCATCATGATTGGGTAGTTCACCTGGAGCTTCTGGACGAAGGGCCGCACCGGAGCAACGCTGTCGTCGATGGAGACACCGAGTACCTGCAGACCCTGCGGACCGTAGGCCTTCTGCCACTGAACGAAGCGCGGCATCTCGAGGCGGCAGGGTCCGCACCACGTAGCCCAGAAATTGAGAAGGACGACCTTGCCGCGATATTGAGCGAGGTCGATGCGCGCGTTTTGGAGATCGGAACGCGAGAAATCCGGTGCGCGCTTGTCGACAAGGCTTTGCTCGGCGCGAGCGACAAAGAGGATGGAGAGCATCGCGGCGGTGAGCACGAAAATGCGGAGCGAGGAACGCGAAACCTGAGACATGGGTGGCGACCTTACTCCGATTTCTCTACAGCGTATCCGCGATCGGCCCAATCTGCGCCGAAATTTTGGGCGATGTAGAGGACGCGGAGGTGGGTGAATCCCATCTGATGGAGGAGATGCCAGGCAGGACCGATGTTGGGGCAGCGGTCCCACGGGCAGCAGCCGCAATAAATCACGATGGCGCGCTGGCGAGGCAGATTTGCGACGCGATTGCGGAGCAGCGCCAGGCCTTCAGGGCGCGACGCGGGACCGGCGTATTCAGCGCCGGCGATGTGAGCTTCGTCGAAGAGGATGCGCGAGCCGACCTGGAGAATGAGGGGAGTGTTATGCGACTGCAGCTCGCGATTGAGTTGATCGGGGCGGATCAGCTGGTCCTGCGGGATCGCGGCGGCGCTGAGTGGCTGCGATTGCTGCCCGCAGAGCGGGAGAATCGCAAGCGGGACGAAGAACGCGAGGGAAAGCGTTCGACTGAGGACAGCGCAGGTGCGATTCAACGGAAGTCTCCGGAAAGAACATCAGGCGTGGCCATGTTGCGTGGCGCAGAGGCAGGAACACTGCCGCTATGAATATTAAAGCATTCAGAATCAATCACGCAGATCCTCACTGCTTTCCGTGATTGGCCTGGCCCGCCGCTAATAGCTGATCACGGAGATGACGGGCACTGATGAGCAATGACAATCCGGGATCGGCATTCTTCCACTGATTGAGTAACTCGCTGACTTCTCCCATCGCCGCGGCGCGATTCCCGTTCTGCGCGTAATCCTGTGCGATGGCGAATTCCGCCGCCGAGAAGTAACGCAGAGGCTCCCATCCTGGCGCCCCGGCGTTTACAAATTGCGTGTACCACGCGATCGCGTCATCGCGCCTGCCCATTGCCTGGTAGACATGGGCCAGCGCTTCCCGCGTGCAGATCGCGACAGATTCGTCATCATCGGGAGCAGGCGGCCTGACGTATTGGAGGGCGCCCTGCGGATCGCCCGCAGCCACCGCGACTTCCGCTTTCAGCAGGCCCAGGTAGGCCACCTGTTCCTCGACGCGGTCGTTGGCGATCGGGGCAATCCGATTCAGGATCGCCCGCGCCTTATTTGTCTCGCCGGCCCGCGCATAGGCCTGGCCGACGAGCGCTCCGTAAAGAACCTTCGGCCCCAGAGAATCGAAGGCGGTCATGATGCGGTCGAGCTGTGCGATCTGATCGCGCTGGTTGCCCTGCGCTGCATCCACCGCGGCGAGCATGTAGTGAATCCGCGCCACAGCGAAGGGATCGTGGGATCCCGGCAGCGCGAGCATCAGCCGCCGCCGGGCGCTTGCGTATTGGCCGCGAACCATATCGAGCTGAGCCAGCGAGCGCTCGCCCTGCGGATAGTTTTCCGGATCGGTGAGCATGGCGGAGAAAACCTGCTCCGCCTTCGCCTGATCTCCCGCGTGAATGAGCGCGAATCCGTACTCGCGATTGATGTTGGCGACCAACATCCTGGAGGGCTCGATGGCAAAGGCTTTTTGGTAAGCCTGGATCGAAGGACCCCACTGGTGAAGCTGGGCATAGGCCGTTGCCAGCTCGACCCAGACTCCCGAGTCGTCGGCTTCCTGTTTCGCCAGCTGGAGGTAGATCGAAATTGACTCCTGTGCGTGACCGTTCATGCGCAGCAGACGGGCATAGGAATAGCGCGCGTCTGCGTCCCCGGGGAAGCGCTGCAGATAGAGACGATAGGATTCCAGCGCATCCGCGATGCGGCCCTGGCTCTCGGCATAACGGAGCTCGATCCAGGCATGTTCGCGCTCGGTAGTGCGGCCGGAGAGCGCCAGCGCGATACGAAATTCCTGCTCGCCAGGCCCGGGACGATTGAGGAAGAAGCTGTAATAGAGGTAGCCGAGCGCGGCGTGATCCATGGCAAAGTCGGGATCAATGCCGATAGCGGCTTTGTACAGGCGCTCCGCATCCTCAGGCCTCCCATCGTGGAATGCGTCCATTCCCTCTGTATAGTCCTCGAGCGCCTGGATGGAGGCAGTGGTGACCTGGGGCAGCGGCCGGTGGCTGATGCGGATGGTGTAGCGCGACTCGCCAAGGTCGCGGAGGATGTCGGTGGAGATGGAATCGAGCGCAGGCAGGATGTGGTCTTCGTCGCCGGCGGTTTCGGCGTAGGAGCGCACTGCGGCGCCGGTAGCGGGGTCGATAAGCTGCGCGGTCAGCCGGTACTGGTGCCCGGCGCGCGTAATGCCCGGCACGATAAGGCCGTGCAGGCTCTCGCGCTGGCAGATCTCTCGGCCCACAGCAGCATTAATCGGCTCACCGGTATTCTGTTTCATCAGGCGCAGCGCGGTCTGCATCTGCAGCCGGGAATAGACATTCAGATTGCGCGCCTGCTCCAGGCTGACGGTGAGCGCCGTGCCGAGCGCGCGGTCAAAGCGCGGATCGCCGGTCTGATTATCGAAGTCAGCGATCAGGACCGGCTCGGTGATGCCATACGAGAACACGGGCGGCGTGTGCGCCAGCCAGAACCAAAGCGCCACAGAGGCGGCCGCGACCGCGCATCCGAGCAGGAAATACATGGCGCGCAGGCCGCGGCGTGGGGCCACGGGAGTTGCGACAGCTTCTTCAGGAGCGACGGATTGCGCCGGCGAGGCCGGTTCGGCTGTGGCGTCGCGGTCCGCGCCACGGCCGGCTTCGGGAATGACCGGCTCCACATCTGCGAGAAACCGGTATCCGCGTCCACGCACGGTTTCTATAAATCGAGGGGACTGGGGATCGTCGTCGAGCGCCTCTCGTAGTTTGCGCACCGCGGTGTTCAGGCCGTCCTCGAAATCGACGAAGGTGTCGTGTGGCCAGAGGCGCTCCCGCAGTTCGGCGCGGGTGATCACTTCACCGGGCCGCTCGGCAAAAGCGACCAGAACGCTGCGCGGCTTTTCCTGCAGACGGATGCGGCGACCGTTCTTCGTCAGTTCTCCGGAGCGGAGATCGAGCGTGAAGGACCCAAAGCGGTAGCCGGACAGAAGCGGAGATGTCGCCATAGCGCACCCGCAAGCCGAGGGCTGTGAACCGAGTGGCCCCACGATAGCACAGATTCGCCAGAGCGACGCCAGGAAGTTATGCGTAAATCCAGCGAATACAGCTGCTTTGTAGTTCAGCTAAAGTTCAGCTAAAAGTCAGCCTCTGTCCATTGACCTGGGCGCAGGAGTGCCCGTAATTTCGCTCGAACTGGCGCGGAGTCCCCAAGTTGCCGCGCCGTTGAGGAGAAATTCGATGGAAATGATCGCGGATGCGATTTGCCCCCGCCGCCGAATCGCCCAGCTGTTTGCGTTTCTCGCCCTGGTTCTCGCCGTTGTAGCCCTCGCCGTCCTGTTCCTGGCCCCACCGGATGCGCTGGGGCAAAATGCATCACCCTCAGCAGCTTTGGCTAAGGCAGGAGCCGCTCCGGCTCCTGCGCCGGCTGCGGCTGCCGCCCAGGCCGCCGGCGAACCCAGGAGCCGCGGAGGGATGCACGAAGGACTTACGGTGCACGGGCACTGGGTCATCGAGGTAAAGAACCCGGACGGAACGGTGGTTTCTCAGACGACGTTTGAAAATAAACTCATAAACCCCAGCTTCCTCAGCAGTCTTCTCACCGGCGGAGCTTCGGCTGGAACGTGGGAAGTAGATCTGGGCTCAAACCTGGGTTCGACACCTTGCGGTCAGACAGTTTGCCGATTGGTCGAGCCTGGAAGTCTCTTCAATAGGAGTTGCACCACTCCTCCTGCTGCCAGCAACCTCGAGTGCTGGCTCACCGTCACGGTCCCGGCATCCGGCGCGAGCGCAGGCGACATTGTCCTGACGGGGTCCACCATTGCGCTCCAGGCGGGAAGCATCAATGTAGCCTCGTCCGACATTATTAGCTGTGGCAACACCGTCAGCCCTGCCACATGTGACCACGGCAGTGGAGGGACCACTGGCCTTATCAACTCATTTACCGAAGCGACCGGGTTCCCGGGGTCGCCCATTGATGTCACCGCCGCCGGCCAGACGATCACTGCCACCGTCACCATCAGCTTCCAGTAATCCGCGAGCGCTCCCAGAGCGATTACCCCTCGATTCTGCGAGGAGGATGCGAGATGCGCAGACGGATTCATACAATTCGAAACGCGAGTTCCGGACCCAGGGACGCGGCCTCCCCAGGTCTGCGCGTGCTCCTGCTCTGGATTTCCATCGTCGCTCTCTTCTTCGTCTTCGGGTGCGCGGCGCAGGCGCAGTCAAGCGGGGCACAGAGCGCAAATTCCGGAACGCACAGCGCCAGCGCGAAGGCTGCCGCGCTGGCCAGGACGCGAGCTGCGAATAACTTTGCCAGAGTGCCGCTGAGCTTCGAGGAGAACCGCGGCCAGACCGATGCTCAGGTGAAATTTCTGTCGCGCGGGCCGGGATACACGCTGTTCCTCACCGGCCAGGAAGCCGTCTTCG
>JASIAO010000227.1 GCA_030041955.1 Acidobacteriaceae bacterium
GCTAGAATCTATAGCCCCCTCACCACAGCCCGCCCTGCTTTCCAGGCATCGGGATTCCGAAATGCTCGTACGCCAAACGGGTGGCCATGCGGCCGCGCGGGGTGCGGTCCAAAAAGCCGATCTGGATGAGAAACGGCTCGCACACCTCTTCGAGAGCGTCCTCTTCTTCGGCCAGCGTCGCGGCCAGCGTCCCCAGCCCCACCGGACCTCCCTGATATTTCTCGATGATTGCCAGCAGCAGCCGCCGGTCCAGCTCATCGAAGCCGTGGGCATCGACCTCCAGCATGGCCAGCGCCTGGGAGGCGGTGTCGCGATCGATGCGGCCGGGTCCGCGGACCTGTGCGTAGTCGCGCACGCGGCGCAGCAGGCGGTTGGCGATGCGCGGCGTGCCACGGGAGCGCATGGCGATCTCCGCCGCGCCGTCCTGATCGATCTCGATGCCGAGGACCTCGGCGGAGCGCGAGACGATGAAGCGCAGATCGTCGTCGGAGTAGAAATCGAGGCGCAGCAGGATGCCGAAGCGCGAGCGGAGCGGCGACGAGAGCAGGCCGGGGCGCGTGGTGGCGGCGACGAAGGTGAAGGGTTTCAGCTCCATCACGTGGGTGCGCGCGGCGGGCCCCTGGCCGATGACGATGTCGAGCTTGTAGTCCTCGAGCGCGGTGTAGAGCTTTTCCATCAGCACCGGCTGGAGGCGGTGAATCTCGTCGAGGAAAAGCACCTGGCGCTCGCGCAGGTTGGTGAGGATGGCGGTGAGGTCGCCTTGGATCTGCAGCGCGGGGCCGGAGGTTTGCTGGAAGGGGACCTCAAGCTCGTTGGCGAGGATGGAGGCGAGCGTGGTCTTGCCAAGGCCGGGGGGGCCGGAGAGCAGCACGTGGTCGAGGGCTTCGCCACGGGCGCGCGTGGCCTCAAGAGCGATGGCGAGCTGGTCCTTGATCCTCTCCTGGCCGATGAACTCGGCGAGACGGCGGGGGCGGAGTTTGAGCTCGAAGGAATTTTCGTCTTCGGCGCGTGCGGCGCTGACCAGGCGCTCGGGGTCCTCACGGGTGTGCGGCATTTAGTTCGGAGTTTAAAAGTTACTGAGAGCGGAAGCAATCGCAGAGATGTGCCGTGCGGGCGGAGGCAACGGTGCAGCATGAAGCAGGAGGAGCAGCGGCCCACGCTCAGTGAAAATTGAGGCCGATCTGAGGCGAGGAGCGAGTTCCGGTAATCCTAACCGGAACTTCTGTGCCGGCGCCGTTTTTCGCAAAGAATGGATCGACGGGGCGGAGAAGCCAGGATTTCCAGCCGGTGACCATTTGTGAGACGTGGGCGTTCAGGCGCGCCGTGCCGGTGAAATCGAGGGCTTCGCCATCGAGGGTATACGAGCCGCTGAGGGCGACGTCGGCGCCGGGGACACGATAGTTCAGCGTGGAGATGTCGATCTTGCCGTTGGCGAGGGTGAAGTTGCCGCGCATCTGTGAGGCGACGTCGGCGGCAATTGCCTGCTGGATGTTGTCGCTCTTCATGGCGTCATCCTCCTGCTCGGCCAATTGCGGCTTGCCCTGGCCGCGGAGGCTGAGCTCGTCCACCTTGTTCTGAATTTTGTCGCTGGTGAAGTGGATGCCGTCGAGGCTGAAGGTGCCTTTGAGCTGCAGCTTGTCGACGACCGATTGATCGCCGGGTGGGATATTGAAGGCGGCGTGGATCACGACCTGGCCGGTCATGAGCGGCTGCTGGGATTTGACGGCCAGCTGCAGCAGATCCTGAATGCGGCCTGGGCCCTCGGTGAAGTCCAGGCGGATGTCGCGGCCTTTTTGGCCGGGAACGTGGGCGACATCGCCGGAGGCGACGATGTGCGTCTGCTCGAGCCAGGCGTCGACCGGTTCGAGATGCGTGTCGCCGTTGGTGCCGTCGACGATGGCGTGGAATGTGGTTTTCAGGGGCATGGGGTGGTCGGCGGTGGAGAGACGGAAATCGGGAGTGGTGGTCTCGCCGTCGACAACGATGTGGTTGAGCTTGCCCTGGTAATTTCCAGTGGAGGCGAGCATGCCGCCGATGCCCTTAATGGTGCTGAGATCGGCTTTGGTGAAGGAATAGCGGCCATCGACGGGGGTGTCTCCGGGGCTGTCCGCATCGAATGGACCGAAGTCGCCGGTGGAGTCGATGTTGCCGAGGGGTTTGGGATTGACGAGGGTAGCGTGGAACTTCATGGCGCGGCCAGGGCCGACGGTGTGCAGGGCGATCTGGTGAATCACAAAGGTGAGCGGGACTTTGGAGGGGTCGCTGTTTTCGAAGACGAGGCGAGCCTGGTCGACGAGGATCTCGCCAACCAGGATCTTGATGCCGTTGTGGCTCTGGTCGGCGCCGGGTTTCGAATTATCTTCGAGGTGCGGCATGTTGGCGCGTTGGTTTTTTGGCGGCAGATGAATTTCAAGACCCCTGACCTGTACACGGTTGATGAAGAGGGGCGTCTGGAAGAGCTGGCGCCAGCTGAGCGCGTGGAAATAGAAGCGATCGACCTGGATCAGGGGGTCTTTCATCGCAATATGGTTAGGGTAGAGTTTGAGGCCGGTGCCGGAGACCTCGAAGCCTTTCACGACCGAAACCTGGAAGCCGGCGAGCTCGACGCGGCTGTCAAAGCGGGTGCTGAGGGTGTCGACCACTTTGCTTTTGAGAATGGGGCCGGCGTGGTGCAGGACGATGTCGCCGGCGATGAGAACACCGATGAGGAGGACGCCGAGGATAGAGCCGGTCCATATCAGAACGCGGCGGAAGGTGCTGCGCCGGCGAGGTGGGGCGGAGGTCGGGGAGTCGATGCGGGGATCAGTCACGTATGGGGCCTTTCGAGAGATACCAATGCAGGAGCGGCAGCGCGCGGTTTCTTTGGCTTAGAACCAATTCTGCGCTATGAGGCTGCCATAGAATCAATAATTTCGGGGTTGCAGATGCAGCAAAAAGCAGGGAAGTGGAGCATCGGCGAGATGCGTGGGATCTTCGGCGGGGTAACGCGTGCGCGGCCGGCGCTGATTATTGCGATGGCGCTGGCATTGTGGTCGGGGTCTGCGGCCGGCGCGCAGCAGGTGCGCTCGACGTCCGCGCGAAGCCGCGCGACCGCCCCCGTGCTGGCGCAGCCGATTGATGCATACATTCACCAGGCGTGGACGACGCTGCGGCGGTCGATGAGCGAGTGCACATCGCTGGTTGATACCAAGGTGAAGACGCGGCCGGTGTTGTATCTTCCGGTGGATTTTCCGGAGCCGGCGGCGGTAGCGACTCTGCCGGCGCAGTGCGGAGTGCGCGTGGAACGGCTGCCGGTGAAGATCGTGGGGATGGGGCAGAAGCTGCCGCCGATCGCGCCGGGGCTGTTGTATCTGCCGAATGCGTATGTGGTTCCTGGTGGCCGCTTCAATGAGATGTATGGGTGGGACTGCTATTTCATCCTGCTCAGGTTGTTGAAAGACGGGGAGCTGGATTTGGGACGC
>JASIAO010000228.1 GCA_030041955.1 Acidobacteriaceae bacterium
ACCGCCTCCGCGCCGACCGTATCCCCTCCGACGCTCTCTATATGGATATTGACTACCAGGTGAACAACCGCCCCTTCACCCTCGACCCCACCAAGTTTCCCAACTTCCCCGCCTTCGTCGATGAGCTGACCCGCAAGCAGTTCCACCTCATCCTGATCACCGATCTCCACATCGCGTATCTCCCCGGCGACGACTACTCGCCTTTCAACTCCGGCCAGGCCGGCAACCACTTCCTCCACGACCCCGACGGCTCGCTCTATGTTGGCACCGTGTGGCCCGGACCCTCCGTCTTTCCGGACTTCACCGAGCAGTCTACGCGCCAGTGGTGGGGCACGCTCTACAAGACTTTCTATGACGAAGGCGTCTCCGGCTTCTGGAACGACATGAACGAGCCTTCCGTCTTTCAGACCCCGACGAAGACCATCCCTCTCGACGTCGTCGGCCAGATCGACGAGCCTGGCTTCAGAACGCAGACCGTCACCCAGCGGCAGATCCACAACATCATGGGCATGCAGAACTCGCGCGCCACATACGACGGCCTGCTCGCGCTCAAGACCGATCAACGCCCCTTCGTCCTGACCCGCGCCACTTTCGCCGGCGGCCAGCGCTATGCCGCTACCTGGACCGGCGACAATTCCAGCTCCTGGTCGCATCTCCGCCTCAGCACGCCGATGCTCGAGAGCCTCGGCCTCTGCGGCTTCTACATGGCCGGCGACGACATCGGCGGCTACGCCGGCTCACCCTCCATGGATCTCCTCACCAAATGGATCGAGGTCGGCGCCTTCAACCCCATCGAGCGCGACCACACCGAGAAGGGAAGCAACCCGCAGGAGCCCTGGGTCGGCGGACCCGCGCTGGAAGCCATCCGCCGCCATTACATCGAGCAGCGTTATCTCCTCATGCCGTACTTCTACACCACCGCCGAAGTCGCCTCGCGCACCGGCCTCCCCATCATGCGTCCGCTCTTTCTCGAATTTCCCGACGCCATGCCCGATCGCAGTCCGCTCGATCTCACCGCCGGGAACGAATTCCTCTTCGGCCCCGACATCCTGGTCGCGCCACCGCCCTACCCCGACGAAGTCGACAGCTATGCCGTCACCTTTCCGCCTGTTCCCTGGTATGACTACTGGACCGGCCTCCGCGTGACGGAATCCGCTCCCGCGCCCGTCGCGAAAACCGCAGCGCAGGGCGCGTCCGCTGGAGCCTCTGCGGCTCCGGCGCAGCCCACCCCGCTTCAGAGCGTCACCGTCACGCCGCAGCTCGACATGCTTCCCGTCTACGTTCGCGGGGGATCCATCATTCCGACCCAGCCACTCGTGCAGGACACATCGCAAACCCCCGAGGGCCCGCTCGAGCTGCGCGTCTATCCCGGCCCCGACTGCCATGGCTCGCTCTATCAGGACGACGGCACCACCTTCGCCTACAAGCGCGGCGACTTCCTCCGCATCGAGTACACCTGCCAGGCGCAGCCCGGCTCGCTGCATCTGCACATCGGCGCGCAAACAGGGTCATACCACCCCTGGTGGACGCAGGTTTCAATCGCCGTCTACGACTGGCCCTCCGCCCACGTCAGCGCCACGCTCGACGGTGTCGCCATCCGCATCGGTGCGTACGACGCGGCCCACCGCATCCTGCATATCGAGATCCCGCAACGCGCCGCGCCGTCGGACCTGGTCGTCACCGCGCTCAACACGCCGTAGCAGCCGCGCCCAGCATCGAGCGGCGTTGTTTCTGAACGCTGTACGCTGCACCCTGTGCGCTGTCCTCACTCGCTTCTCAGCGCCTGCATCGGATCAACCCCCGCCGCTCTCCGCGCCGGCCAGTAGCTCGCGCCCGTGCCCACTACAAGAACCAAAGCGCACACCGATGCAAGCGTCAGCGGATCGTGCGCCGTCACGCCGAAGAGCGTGGCCCTCAGCACCCGCATCACGCCGAGCGCGCACCCCAGTCCGATCGCCGCTCCCGCCAGCGCCAGCAACGCGCCCTCGCATAGCACGGCGCGCATGATCCTGCCGCGCTCCGCGCCCAGGGCCAGCCGTACTCCAATCTCATGCCTGCGCCCTGCGACCGAGTACGCGATCACGCCATAAAGCCCAATCGCCACCAGCGCCACCGCCACGCCTGCAAACACGCTCAGCAGAAACAGCTCAAACCGCACCAGCGATTCATTCCCATACAGTCGCTGCTGCATCGTGCGCATGTCGTACACCGGCTGCGTGGGATCAACCGCCGCCACGGCGCGGCGCACCTCGGCAACCAGCCCCTGCGGATCATTCCTGGTCCGCAGCACAAACGTCAAGTACGGCCAGTCCTGCTGCGCGTAGGACATAAAGTATTCCGGCTCAACCTCGTGGCGCGGTCCGAATTGATGCGTTGCCGCCACCACCCCAATTACCACCGGCGCCGGTTGGCAAAACCACAGACAGTGCATCGTGCGCCCCACAGGATTCTGTCCCGGCCAAAGCTTTTTCGCGAGGTCGCTCGACAGGATGACCACCTTCTGGCTGGTGTGCGTGTCGTGCGGCGAAAAGTCCCGTCCCGCAACCAGCGGAATCCCCATCGCCCCGAAATAGCCTCTGCTCGCAAATCGCGGCGCGGCCGCAATCGTGCCCGTGCGATTTGCCGCGGTGAGCCTTGCGCTCGCACCCATCGGCGATCCGCTCACCGGCAGCAGCATGTCCGGCCGCGGATCGAGCGGCAGACTGCTCACCGCCCCCGCCGCACTCACCCCCGGAATGGCCCGCAGATGCTCGAGCGTCCCGTTGTAGAAGTCGATCAGCGCGGGCGTGCTCGAGCCCTGCGTTGCGATGTACGGAGCGCCGTGTAGCGAAATGGAGAATGTCAGCAGCCCCTGGACGCGATACCCCAGCGGCACGCGGTCCAGGTTCCCGAGCGTCCTCACCAGCAGCGCCGCGCTCGTCAGCAATAGCAGTGTCACCGCCATCTCGCCGGCCACCAGCGCCTTGCGCAGCCGCGATCCGTGCGGCGATCCGCGTCCCGCGCCAACCTTCATCGCCTCCACCGGGTCTTCCCGGCTCGCATGCCACGCCGGAGCCACTCCGAACGCCAGTCCGGTTGCCAGCGACGCGATTCCCGTAAACGCCAGCGCCGTCATATCCAGAGCCGGTGGCGCGAAATTCCGGAGGGTCGCCGGATGCAGCGCCAGCAACAGACGCAGCGCTCCATACGCTACCGCGATCCCCGCTCCTCCTCCGCCGGCGGCCAGCAGCAGGCATTCCACCATCTGCTGCTGCATCATCCGCCTGCGCCCGGCCCCCAGCGCGGCCCGCACCGCGAGTTCGCCGCGCCGCCGCGCCACGCGTACCAGCATCAGGCACGCCAGGTTGGCGCAGGCGATCAGCAGCACCAGCAGCACGGCACCGGTCAGCATCAGCAGCGACGAACGAATGCTCTTCGTCAGCTCCGCCGCAATCGGCGTCACTTCCGGGGTTAGCTCCTGCGGCAACCTGTGGCCTGCCAGCGTCGTTGCCCGCGCCACCAGCTTGCTGCGCAAAGCTCCGGCGGAAGTCCCCGCGCGCGCCCTCACCACCAGCGAGGTGAAGAATGCACCCGCCTCGCGCAGCGCCGTGTGTTCGTCGAAAATCGTCGGTGTCCAGAAGTCCGTCTTCGCCGGAAAATTCATCGCTGCCGGCAGCACGCCCACAATGCGAAACTCAAATCCGTTGACCTCGAGCGTGCGCCCCAGCACTCCGGCATCGCCGCCCAGCTCTCCGCGCCAGAAGCCGTCGCTGATCAGCACCACATGATCGTTCCCCGGCACGTCTTCGTTGGCCAGGAAACCGCGCCCCAGTTCCGGCGTCACCCCCAGCACGCGCAAGAACTGCGTGCTCGTCTCCGTCGCCACCCTGCGCGCCGCCACGCCTCCGGGCACGTCCACATTCACGCCGCTCGTCGAGTACAACGCCGCCGCGTCCATCGTCCGCATCGAATCCGCCGCGTGATCGAACGCCGCGACAAAATCCTTCGACCCGATGTTGTACCCCAGCCCAGCCGCAACGCCGTTCTGCACGCTGAACACCCGCCCCGGATCCTGAAACGGCAGCTGCTCCAGCAGGATCGCATGCACCAGCGTGAAGATCGCGGTGTTCGCCCCAATCCCCAGCGCGAGCGTCAGCGCCGCCGTCAACGCAAACCCTGGCGACCTTCGCAGCTGTCTCAGCGCATACCGCACATCGTGCCACAACCCGTCCAGCGCCAGAGCCGCATCCGCTCCCACCGTCCGCTCCCGCACGGTCACCGGGTTCCCAAACCTCCCCCGTGCCGCTCGCCGCGCCTCTTCCTCCGTCATCCCCGCGCGCACTCCATCCTCGACGGCCATCTCCATGTGCGCGCGCAGCTCCGCCTCAATCTCGGCGTCCACCTTGCCCCGCCGCCACAAATTCCGGATTCTCGCGCTCCATCCCATTGCCGCATTCCTCCACCATGAACCCAGCCGATCCGCGAACTGCCCGCGAAGCGGCTTCGCCTGGATGGCCAGTCCTACTCGCTCCTCAGCGCTTGCATCGGATCCACGCTCGCCGCGCGCCGCGCTGGAATCGCTGCCGCTGCCAGCGCTGCCAGACCCAGCAGCAGCGCAGCTCCGCCGAGGATCAGCGGATCCCATGGCCTGACCCCGTACAGCCGGCTCGCGATCATCCGGCCCGCGCCAATCGCCGCTGGAATCCCCAGCGTCAGCCCTATGCCCACCTGCAGGAACGTTCCGCGCAGCACCATCCCCACCACCGAACCTCGGTTCGCGCCCAGCGCCATGCGCACGCCGATCTCGCCCGTCCGTTGCTCCACGCCATACGCCGTCACGCCATACAGGCCCACGGCAGCCAGCATCAGTCCAACCGCGCCAAACAGCCACGTGAGGCTCGCGATCATGTTTTGCTGCGCAAAACCGCCGCCGATGACGTCCGAATAGGACTGCATGTCGTACATCACCAGACCTGGATCAATATCCGCCAGCGCGCTCTTCACCTCCGGCTCCAGGCCCGCCGGATTGCCCGGCGCCCAGATCACCAGGTTGTAGAGGTAGTGCGACCACAGCTCACGCGCCTCCAGGTCGGCTTCCGCAAACTGTGCGTTCTGCGCCTCGGGCAGGAAGTACATCGGCTCTACACCGTTCCATACGCTCGACGAATCCCAGGCCATATCCCCGGTCACCCCGACAATTTCATACACCCCCGCATTGATCGCGGGAGCGGGGCCGAAGTGCCGGCCGATCGGGTTCTCCTTCCCGAAAAACTTCTTCGCGAATGCCTCGTTGACCACCGCCACGCGGCGTGTTGTGGCATTGTCCTCGTCTGTGATTGGCCGTCCCATCAGGATCCTGTCGCCCAAGGTCCTGAAGTACCCCGGCATCACGCGATTCCAGCCGGACCATGAATCATCTCTCGGGCCAGGCTCTGGCCGGCCCTCGATCCGGATCTCATGTCCCCAGCCGCCGGTCATGGGCGCGTGCAGCGCTGCACTGACGCTGCGCACGGCCGGCAAAGCTCCCAGACGATCCTCGACTGTGCGGAAGAGCGGAACCAATTGCTGCTGCGGAACGCTGGAAATCTTCGGATCGATCGATACCAGATACCGTCCGGCGGGATCGAATCCGAGGTTCTGGTGCTCCAGATTGCGCAGGCTCTGGCCCAGCATCGCCGCCGTGCCCAGCAGCACCAGCGAGGCCGCCGCCTGCACGATCACCAGTGCCGTCTGCACCCGGAAGCGATGGCCTCCCGCCTGCGACCCCATCGAGCGATTCGCTCCGCGCATGGCCTCGATCGGCTCCGCGTGCGATGTCATCCATGCCGGCGCCGTGCCGAAAATGCCTCCGGTGATCGCGGAAATGCTCAGCGCGAACAGCAGCATCGGCATGGAGGGCGCTGCGCTCACCGGTACCCAGCTGCCCGTTCCGCTGAACGCCAGGTGCAGAATCAGCTGTGCTCCCGCATACGCAACCGCAATCCCGGCTGCGCCGCCCATTGCCGCCAGCACCGCGCTCTCGATCAGCGCCTTGCGTACCAGCTGTAGCCGCGTTGCTCCCAGCGCCGCCCGCACCGCGGTCTGCTGCCGGTTCCTCAGCCCGCGCGCCAGCAGCAGATTGGCGATGTTTGCGCATGCCACCAGCAGCACGCACACTGCGGCCGCCAGCAGCAGCCGGAGGTCGCCCTTGTAGTTCTCCCGCATCAGGGAGACGCCGGCGCCGCCCGGCGTCACATGCAGCGTTTGCTTCTGCCACAGTGCCTTCTCCTGCGCCGTCATGTCCCCCACGTGGCTGGCCAGCCAGCCGTGCAGCTCAACGTCAAGTCGCGCCTCGAGCGCTCTCGAGTTTGTCCCCGGCCGCACTCGTCCGATCAGATCCAGCCACGCCGCCCGCGGATCCTTCAGCCGCGTGCTTCCGCCGGCAATCAGCGGCTCGGTCGCCAGCGGCAGCCAGAAATCGGGCATATCGTTGTCGTCGATCTTCGCTCCAAAAAATCCTGGCGGCGCGATGCCGACCATCGTGAAAGCGTGACCGTTGATCTCATAGGTCGCCCCCAACACTGACGGGTCTGCTCCATACTTCTCCTGCCAGGTGTGGAAGCTCATCACCGCCACCGGCGCTGCGCCTTCCTGGTCGTCGTTGTCGCTGAACAGCCGCCCACGCCACGCCGAAATGCCGAATGTCCGGAAGAAATTGCCGGAGACATACTCGCCGTTGCCCGTACCGGCCGGCGCCGTGGAGCCAGCGCGCCTCAGCGCCAGCTCCGCGTTCCCTTCGCCGACCTGGAACGCCGCCAACTCCTCGAACGCCGGCGTATGGAAACGGAATAGCCTGTACGTCTCCCACGAAAACAGGTTCCAGTCATTTTGCGAGCCGTCGCTGCTCTGCGTGTAGCCATCTGAGTAGCAACAGTCGGCCGAGTCGCCTACCCGCCACAGTTCCTGCGGCTTCGTCACCGGCAGCGAACGCAGCATCACCTGGTCGATCAGCGTGAAGATCGCCGTTGTCGCCCCAATCCCCAGCGCCAGCGTCACGATCACCACCGCCGCAAATCCAGGCGCCTTCCGCATCTGCCGCAGCGTATACCGCACATCGCGCCACAACCCGTCCAGACCCAGAGCCGCATCCGCACCCACCGTTTTTTCCCGCATCACCACCGGATTTCCAAACCGCAGCCGCGCCACCCGTCGCGCTTCCTCTTCACTCATTCCCGAGCGCACGCCGTCTTCCCCCGCCATCTCGATGTGCGCGCGCAGCTCCACCTCAATCTCCGCATCCACCGCTCCGCGCCGCCACAAATTGCGAACTCGCCGCCACATGCTCATGGCTCACTCCAGTTCCTGGGTGCCCGGTTTTGGAATGCGTGGGACGGCCAGTCCTCACGCGTACCGCAACACCGCCCGCACGCCTTTCACCAAATCCTCGAAATCCCGTTCGGCTTCGTCCAGCCGCTTGCGTCCCGCCGCGGTTAGCCGGTAATACTTCGCGCGCCGCCCGGTTTCCGTCTGCGCCCACTCTGACCCGATCCACCCGCTCTGCTCCATGCGGTGCAGCGCCGGATACAGCGACCCCTCCTCCACCCGCAGCAGCTCATCGCTCGCCCGCTGGATGTGCAGCGCCAGCCCATATCCGTGCAGCTTTCCCATCTGTGCCAGAGCCTTCAGCACCAGCAAATCGAGCGTTCCCTGCAGATCGTTTTTCGGCATTCCGCTTACCCCTAGACGTCTTGGTGTCCTACATTACCGCCGCCCTGCGGCACTGTCAATACGCCCGCCGTGGACACCGGCAGTATCATGGCTCATTCGGCAGCGTGTCCGATGCTCCGCCGCAGCATCGAATCATGCAGAGGGGAGTTCTGTGGCCATCGTCGTCGTCGGCGGGAACTCGCGCAATATCGGCAAGACCTCGGTCGTCGCCAGCCTCATCGCGCGCCTGCCCGAGTTGCACTGGACGGCTTTCAAGATCACGCAGTACGGCCACGGCTTCTGCACCGCCGACGGCAAGCCGTGCGCCTGCCAGGCCGAAGAGGCTTGCGTCGCCATCACTCCGGAGCGCGATTCCGCCAGCGGGACCGACAGCTCGCGATTCCTCTCCGCCGGAGCCGCGCGCTCCTTTTGGGTTCGCACCCGCATCGGCATGCTCGCCGAGGCGATGCTGCGCGTCAGCGAAGTGATCGAGTCTTCTGAGAACTGCATCCTTGAGTCCAACAGCGTCCTCGACTTCCTCACCCCCGACCTCTACCTCACGGTCCTCGATCCCTCCGTCGCCGACTTCAAGGACTCCGCCCGCCGCTTGCTCTCCCGCGCCGACGCGATTCTCGTACCGACTCACGATGGCGCACCGGCGCTGATCCCCGACCTCGCCGCGATCGCCGGCAAACCCATTTTGTCCATCTCGCCGCCCGAGTTCCTCAGCGACGCCGTCGTCGAATTTGTCCGCCTGCGCCTCGCTGCAACCGGTACGGCTCGCGGCTAAACCTACCCCAGAAAACTGTCCGTTCCCGAACACTTCCGTCTCCGCGCGGACACGCCGCACTCCATACCAGACGGTACGAGTCCTTTATTTTCAGTAACCTGCCAGTCATACTGAATGGTGTGCGGGGTGCATCCCTTTAACTGTGCGTCGAGATCATCCCATCCCATCCCAGCGGGAGAACCCCAGTGTTTGCCGATCTGAAGCATTCGTTTCGCCAACTTCGAAAATCCCCCGGCTTCGCGATCACGTCGGTCCTGACGCTGGCGCTTGGCATCGGCGCCACCTCGGCCATCTTCACGCTCGTCAACGCCGTGCTGCTCCGCTCGCTGCCGGTCAAAGATCCCGGTCAGCTATGGCGTATCGGCGATGACGAACAATGCTGCAACGACAGCGGCTTGCCTGACTACGACAACAAGCCCAACGACTGGTCGCTCTTTTCTTACGAGCAGTACCGCGAATTCCGCGACAACACACCCGGATTCGAGAGCCTCGGGGCGTTTCAGTCGACCGACTATCAATGGGCCGTCCGCCGCTCCGGCAGCGATCATCCCGCCGAACCTCTGTGGGGCGAGTTCGTCTCCGGTAACGCCTTTGACACGCTTGGCATTCGCGCATACGCCGGCCGCCTGCTCGGTCCCTCCGATGACACCCGCGGCGCAGCGCCCGTCGCCGTCATGAGCTTCAACACCTGGGAGCAGAAGTTCGGGCGTGACCCCTCCATAGTGGGTGCCAGCTTCCTCATGAACGGCCACGCTGTCAGCATCGTCGGCATCGCTCCACCCGGATTCTTCGGCGAGCGCCTCACCGCGAACCCGCCGGCGTTCTGGCTGCCTCTGAATCTCAGCCCGGTCGTTGCGCCTCTCATGAGCTGGCTCGACCATCCCGAAGAGCAGTGGCTCAACCTCATCGGCCGTGTCACTCCCGGAACGCCGATCGCCCCCATCCAGGCGCGCATGAACGTCGAGCTCCAGCAATTCCTCCGCAGCCCGCTGAGCAAGCTTCGCGGCGAAGCCCTCCCGCTTATCCCCAAGCAATACCTTCGCCTCACGCCCGGCGGCGGAGGCGTGCAGCGCATGCAGGAAAACTACAAGGACGATCTGCACCTGCTCATGTGGATCTCCAGCTTCGTCCTGCTCATCGCCTGTGCCAATCTGGCCAACCTGATGCTCGCCCGCTCCGCCTCCCGCCGCCAGCAGATCGCGGTGCGCACCGCACTTGGGGCCCCGCGCCGCCGCCTCGTCCAGCGCGCTCTCGCCGAGTGCGTCGTTCTTGCCATCATCGGCGGCTTCGCCGGACTGCTCTTCGCCTGGGGCGGGGCACGCCTCATCCTCCATCTGGCCTTCCAGCATGACCCCGTCACCATCAATCCCAGCGCATCTCCGCTGGTACTCGCGTTCACCTTCACCGTCTCGGTGTTCACAGGCTTGCTCTTCGGCGTTGCGCCCGCCTGGCTTGCCGCTCATGCGGATCCCATTGAGGCTTTGCGCGGCGCCAACCGCTCCACCGGACGCCACGCGACCTTCGCCCAAAAAGCTCTGGTTGTAGCCCAGGCTGCCGTTTCCGTTGTGCTCCTCTGCGCCGCCGGCTTTCTCATTCTCAGCATGAACAGGCTCCAGCATCAGAACTTTGGCTTCCAGACGCACAACCGGTACGTCGCTGAATTCGGACCGCAGACGGCCTCCGGCCAGACCCCGGATCAGATGCAGGCCTTCTACCGTCAGCTCCAGGACACTCTCTCCGCCATCCCCGGTGTCGAACGCGTGGCCTTCGCCCTCTACACGCCCATGAACGGCGACAACTGGGGTGAGCAGGTCTTTATCGAGGGCCAGCCTGCGCCCGGTCCTGATGAGGATGGCGCTTCCTGGGTCCGCGTGACTCCCGACTACTTCAACGCCATCGGCATGAAGCTCCTCCAGGGCCGCGCCTTTACCCAGGCCGACAACGCCTCCGGCCGCAACGTCGCTATTGTCAATCCTGCGTTTGTCCGGCAAAAGCTCCATGGCAAGAACCCCATCGGCATGCACTTTGGGGACTGGGATTCGTCCGTCACCGGAACCTATGAAATCGTCGGTGTCGTCCAGAACGCGCAGTACTGGGATCCCACCGAGCGCATCCATCCCACCTACTACCTGCCGGCGGATCAGTGGTCGCAATTGCCGCCCACCGATCCCCGCGCCGCGGACTACGCTCACTACATCACGCTGAGCCATTCCTTCATGAACTCCATCGTTATCCAGACCCGCGGCTATGTTCCCGATCTGGAGTCGCAGGTGCGCCGCGCTCTTACCACCGTCAACCCGGATCTTGTCCTCGTCAGATATCAGAGCTTCGCCGAGCAGGTCCGCCTCAACTTCAGCCAGCAGAACATGATCGTGCAGCTCACGTCGCTCTTCGGAGTTCTCGCGCTGGTCCTCGCGGCTATCGGCCTTTACGGTGTCACCGCCTACGCCGTCGCGCAGCGCACCAGCGAAATCGGCATTCGCATGGCTCTCGGCGCGAACCGCCAACACGTCCAGCATATGGTGCTGCGCGGAGCCTTCGCTCAGGTCGGCGTCGGTCTGCTCATCGGCATCCCGGCCGCCATCCTCGCCGGACACCTGATGAGTTCGCAGCTCTACGGCGTCTCCGAGTACAACCCGCTGGTCCTCGGCGTCACCATCATCGTGCTCGCCATCGCGGCGTCGCTCGCCGCCGCGGTCCCCGCGTGGCGCGCCTCCGGCGTCGAACCCATGGAGGCTCTCCGCATCGAGTAGATTCCGTTTGCCCGTCCCCACTTGCTAGTTTTTAGTTGTTCGTTATTCATTACCAGTGGTCGGCAGGCATTCGGCGGCACGTGAGGCGATTCGTTGCTGGAATTGGGGACTGAAGACTGGTAATGGATCGCTGGTACCCGGACACCGGGGACTTGGGACTAACAGCCACCAGCTACCCGCCACCCGCTACCAGCTACTCGCTACCAGCTATATACTTCCCGCATGCATGTGGAGATCCTCACCGATGAGGCTCCGCAACCATCGTTCGCCCCGCTCGGTTCGAGCCTCAAAGTGCTTCTCGTGTGGCCGCGCTTTCCTCCCTCGTTCTGGGGATTCGAAGGCCTCCTCGACATGATCCGGGAAGATTCTGCCTCGCCCCCGCTGGGCCTGATCACTGTTGCCGCCTTATGCCCGCCCTCCTGGACGCTGCGGCTGCTCGACCATGCCATCGAGGAGATTCGCGACGAGGATTACCTCTGGGCCGATCTGGTCATGGTCAGCGCCATGCATGCGCAACGCGCTGACACCGCCGCAATCCTCGCCCGCGCCCGTCGGCTCGGCATTCGCACCTTCATCGGAGGTCCGTGGGCCAGCAGCGAACCCGATCTGCTGCGCACCATGGCCGACCACGTTCTGGTCGGCGAAGCGGAGGAGGTTTTCGCCGGCATCGCGGCTGACCTGGAAGCGGGCACCGCCCGCGCCCTCTACCACGCCATCGAGAAGCCCGACGTCTCGCGCAGCCCCATTCCTCGTTTCGATCTGCTGCAGCTCGACAGGTACACCCACATTTCCGTGCAGTTCTCGCGCGGCTGTCCGTTTCAATGCGAGTTCTGCGACATCATCACCATCTACGGCCGCAAGCCCCGCACTAAGTCCCCCGCCCAGCTCATCGCCGAGCTGGAAGTGCTGCGCTCGCTGGGCTGGCGCAAGGGCATTCTGGTCGTCGACGACAATTTCATCGGCAATGCGAAGAATGCTCTCGCCCTGGCGCACGATCTCGCCGCCTGGCAGCGCGAGCGCGGGTATCCCTTTGCTTTCTGGACCGAGGCCTCCATCGATCTCGCCGGCCGTCCGGAGCTTCTCGCCGCCATGGTAGAAGCCAACTTCATCTGCGTCTTCCTCGGCGTCGAAACGCCCTCGGCGGACGCGCTCCGCGGAACCAAAAAATTTCAGAACCTGCGCGGAGATCTCATCGATCAGATTCGAACCATCCAGCGCGGCGGGCTGTGGGTGGTCGCCGGATTCATCGTTGGCTTTGACTCCGACGACGAAACCATCTTCGACCGCCAGTTCGAGTTCATCGAGAAGGCCGCCATCTCCTGGGCGATGGCGGGGATGCTCCAGGCTCCCCCGACCACCCCGCTCTACGATCGCATGAAGCGCGAAGGCCGGCTCCATCAGGCAACCGACCTGACCTCGAACTTCAGCACCCCGAACTTCCACACCATGATGCCGTTGCCGGTCCTGCTGCGCGGCTTTTGCCGTCTGCTCACTCGTCTCTACGAGCCCGAAACCTATTTCCGCCGCAGCCTGCGCTCGCTCGAAGTATGGGAGCCGAAGGCCTGCCAGAGACCGCCTTCTGCGGGACATCTGGCCAACCTGCGCGGCTTCCTCAGCTCCGTGTGGGTTCAGGGCTTCCGCTCAAGTTACCGGCGCTCTTACTGGAAATATCTGTGGAATCTAACCAGAAAATTCCGCCGCCATCCCGTGAAGATGTTTTACGGGTCGCACCTGCTCCTCGCCGCCCATCATTTCCTGCTCTTTTCCCGCCACGTTGTCGCGGAACTGCAACGGGATTGCCGGCGCCTTGAAGCCTCAGGCGCCTCCGTCGTCGAGCCCCTGGAGGCCCTGCGCATCGAGTAACGGTTAACAGCGAGCCTCTAGCTGTTAGCTGCTGGCTATAAGCTGAGACCTTTTCGTCTCCGGCAGCAGTCAGCAACGAAGACCCTGGTCGCATGACCGCGTTCCTGGGCGAAGCGGTCCCGCGCCAGCTGGATCTGCGGTAGAAGCCCGGGCCTTCAGGCCGGGGACACCGGACTACTCGCCAATCCGGCCTTCCGGCTCGGAAAACTTCTTCCGGTGGCGGCGCCGGCCGCTAACAGCGAACTCCGCCTCGAGCTGGTCTCATCCATCCATGCGCCACACCCGCACCTGGCTCGCGTGAGACCCCCCATCAAAGCCGGTTGCATCGTCCCCATCGATGTCCCGGACCTCTGTAAAAGACCGGTTCTCAGGGGACCAGCGCCTGCACCAGGCTCAGGTGACCACCTTTGAACGCAAGGAACGTCATCCCCTCCTTCGAGTCAAAGCAGGTCAGGCTCATCGGTCCTCCCTCAGGGGGAAGATAGAGGCCGTAAGTATCTCCCGTCGCGGCATTCACAACGAGATACCTCGTTTGCGGCCGCGCCTTGATATCGAGAAAGGTCACTTCCGCAAGCCCGCCGGACAAGTGCAGTCTGAGCACCCGCGCGGTGTTCGATGGCCGCGAAAAAGGAATTCTGCGGACCTCATTCCCCGTTGTGTCCATCACGATGATCGAGTCGCCGTCGACCCAGTAAAAATTCTCTCCCCACGCCGTGATGGCCTCCTGGGAGGGGCCGTTGGAGGGATCGGTCCCGGAGCTCTCCTTTTCCTGCGAGAGGATGGCGATCCTTTTTCCGTTGACATCGAAGATGGCCCGGTACGATCCGCCGTCTTCGGAACCGTGCGCCGTCGTCAGCGGATAATATCCCAGCAACAGGAGATATTCCTGATTTGTCACCGCGAAGCTGTTGACCATGATGTTCGCCGGCACAGGCAGATCCTCGGCGCCATCCAGTTTGCCGTCCTTGTCGAATCGCAGCCGCTGTACGCTGACGCCTGGCTGCACCACAAGAAAATGCATCTCGCCGTCGTCCGCCGCATAAAACGAAACGTTGTGGGGCGCGTCGAGGATCGCTTTGGGCAGGCTGTACACGAACTGCTGCTGGCCATCGGAAGAGATTGACAGATACGTCGCCTCTGCCGCAGGAGGATTGCCGGCGGCAAAATACATTCGGCCGGATGCGTCGCACTGGGCCGCGCCATAATAGCCGAACGGAGGCACGGAAAGAGGAGTGCTGGAGAAAATATCCAGCGTCGTCGGAAACAGAATCGGCTGTGGGGCTTCGGTTAGTCCCTTGCCGGCCGCCTCGGGCGCGGACGGCATTTGAGCCAGGCTGCCTGAAGCAACGGCGCCAGCCAAAGCGCATAAGCAGGAAATGAAAAAGCGAAGTACCGGCATAACACAACTCCGCGGATGTTAATGTACGCCGGAAAAATGCAACTAACAACGAATAACTAACCACTAGCAAAGCAAGGGAGGCCCCCCGGCTATGCCGGGGAGGC
>JASIAO010000229.1 GCA_030041955.1 Acidobacteriaceae bacterium
ACACCGACTCCACGGTGCTCAACATCGCCCCCGGCGCTTCCGTGGACTACAACCTCAGCCCCGCCCTTGCCATTCGCTGGTCCGCCGTCGACCTGATGACGAACTATGGCAGCAATTTCCAGGACAAGAACCTCGGGGGCAGCATGGGCATCGTCTACCGCCTCGGCAGAAAGTAATCCGCACCCCATGACCAGTGATCAGCGATCAGTGACCAGCCATGCTCTGCGCTGTACGCTGACCCTGCCCGCTAAACGCTGTACGCTGATCACTGATCGCTGATCGCTGTACTGTACCCTGTACACGATGCACAGTTTCCTGCTCCCGACGAACCTCACGGCTCGCTTCTTCTTTTCCTGCGCCGAGGCTCTCTGCCTCTTCCAGATGCGCAGTGACCTGCGCCACTACCTGCGCACCCACTACGGCGACCACACTTTTCAGAATCTCTACCACTGGCAGCTTTTCTCCTTCGACACGCTGCTGCTCACGCCCTATTTCGTGGTGATGATCGTCCTCTCCGTCTACGGACTCCACCGCTATAAGCTCGTCTGGCAGTACTACCACTACAAAAAGAACGCCACCAAAGAACCGCCCAGCCGCTTTGCCGAGTTGCCCCGCGTCACCGTCCAGCTCCCCATCTTCAACGAGCAGTTCGTCGTCGACCGCCTCATCGACTCGTGCTGCAGCCTCGACTATCCGCGCGACAAGATCGAGTTCCAGCTCCTTGACGACTCCACCGACGAAACCAAAGAAGTCGCATCCGCCATCGTCGACCGTTACCGCGCCATGGGCCACAACATCGTCTACCTGCACCGCACCGACCGCACCGGATTCAAAGCCGGAGCGCTGCAGGCGGGCATGAAAGTGGCCAGCGGCGAATTCATCGCCATCTTCGACGCCGACTTTGTGCCCCCGCGCGACTGGCTCCTCCGCGTCATCCACCACTTCGCCGAGCCCAACATCGGCATGGTGCAGACCCGCTGGACGCACCTCAACCGCGACTACAGCTTCCTCACCCAGGTCGAAGCCATCCTGCTCGACGGCCATTTCATCCTCGAGCACGGCGCCCGCGCCCGCGCCGGCCTCTTCTTCAACTTCAACGGCACCGCCGGCATGTGGCGCCGCTGCGTCATCGACCAGGCCGGCGGCTGGCAGCACGACACCCTCACCGAGGACACCGACCTCAGCTACCGCGCCCAGATCATCGGCTGGAAGTTCAAATACCTCCAGGATGTCGAATGCCCCGCCGAAGTCCCCATCGAGATGACCGCCTTCAAGACCCAGCAGCAGCGCTGGGCCAAGGGCCTCATCCAGACCTCGAAAAAAATCCTCCCCCGCGTCTTCCGCAGCGACGCTCCCTGGCGCGCCAAAATCGAAGCCTGGTATCACCTCACCGCCAACATCAGCTACCCGCTCATGGTCGTGCTCTCCGTGCTGCTCATGCCGGCCATGATCATCCGCTTCTATCAGGGCTGGTGGGAGATGCTCTACATTGACTTCCCGCTCTTTCTCGCCTCTTCGTTCTCCATCTCGTCGTTCTATCTCGTCTCGCAGAAAGAACTCTTCCCGCGCCGCTGGTATCGCACCCTCGTCTACATGCCGTTCCTCATGGCGCTGGGCATCGGTCTCACCGTCACCAACACCATCGCCGTCATGGAGGCGTTGTTCGGCATCCAGAGCGCCTTCAAGCGCACGCCCAAATATCGCGTCCGGAAAAAGGGCGAAAAATCCCAGGCCTCCAAGTACCGCAAGCGCCTCGGCCTCATTCCCTTCATCGAGCTGCTCATCGGCGGCTACTTCGTGCTGTGCATCTGGTACGCCATGGCCAACCAGAACTTCTTCACCGTGCCCTTCCTCCTGCTCTTCGTCGTCGGATACCTCTACACCGGCCTGCTCTCCCTCTTCCAGGGCCGCTTCGAACGCTGGCGCACCGGCGCAAATCTCGACGACACCTCACCGAAACCCTTCCCCGTGGGGGTGTAGCGGCATTCAGGGAGCAAACCACTCTCTCCCTCAGGCAAAACTCTGTCATCCTGAGCGAAGTTCGTTCGCGGAGCCGAACGAACGAGTCGAAGGACCTGCGGCTCAGCACTTCACTGATCACCGACGACTGATCTCTGATCACTGACCGCCCGTTATACTCGCCTCATCATGAAATCCCTGCGCCTGCTCTTCGTCCTGCTGGTTCTCCCGCTCGTCGCCGCGCCGTCCTCCTTCGCCTGGGGCAGCAAAGGCCACACCATGATCAACCACCTCGCCGCCGAGAGCCTGCCCTCGACCGTCCCCGATTTCCTCCGCACCCCCGCCGCCATCGACGAAATCGCCTACCTCGGCCCCGAGCCCGACCGCTGGCGTTCCCGCGCCGAGCCCGAGCTCGCGGCAGAACAAGCCCCTGACCACTTCATCGATCTCGAACTCGCCGACCTCATCGGAACCCTGCCCCGCGGCCGCTACGAGTACATCGCCGACCTCTACGCCTACGGCCTCACCCATCCCAAACTCGCCAGCGAGATGCAGCCCGACCGCGTCGGCTTCCAGCCGTATATCACCGAAGAAGTCTGGCAGCGCCTCAAGTCCGCGATGCGCGATTACCGCCAGCTCAGCGCCGCGAACCAGGACACTAGGCCCGTCGAAGCCGCCATCATCTTCTACGCCGGCTGGCTCGGCCATTACGTCGGCGACGGCTCGCAGCCCCTCCACACCACCGTCCAATACAACGGCTGGACCGGCCCCAATCCCAACAACTACACTACCGACCACACCATCCACGCGCGCTTCGAAACCGACTTCGTCAACGCCGCCATCAACGAGTCCGACGTGCAGGCGCAAATGTCCCCGCTCCAGCCGATCAATGACGAGTGGACCGACTACCTCGCCTACCTGCGCCACACCAACTCGCTCGTTGAAAAGGTCTACCAGCTCGATCAGCAGCACGGCTTCGAAGGCACCGGCACGCCCGAATCCCGCCAGTTCACGGCCGAGCGCATCGCGGCGGGAGCCTCGATGCTGCGCGACATGATTGTCGCGGCCTGGGTGAAGTCGGCGGAGCCGGTGCCTCAGTGGCACGACGAACATGCGGCCGCGCCGGCAGCATCCGGCAACTCTGCAGGGCCCACGCCCGATGCGGCCCCGGAAACAGCCTCCGGGCCGATCGTCGTGGAAACGGACCCCGCCCTCGGTGCCGTTTATGAAGTCGGCCATGGCGTGATCGCCCCGAAGCTGCTCCGCGCCCCTGACCCGGACAACGAATCCGACGCGGTCGGTACCGAAGTCGTCTCCCTTATCGTCGGCCCCGACGGCCTGCCCCACGATGTGAAGGTCACTCAAAGCCTTGGAATAAGGGCGGACGAAGACACCCTCAGGGCCGTAAAGAAGTACCGGTTCAAGCCGGCAATGTACGAGGACAAACCAGTCCCGGTGAGGATGAGCATCGATCTATTTTTCCGGCCGTAGGAACAGTGGGTTTCACTCCGCCAATGCGCCTACAAAGAGCCTCATCCAGGTGCCCCATCCGGGTTAGGCAGATGTTGGCGCGCCAGGGTGGGTGTCGAACTGAGGGTTACACCCTCTCCACCACTCCCCACAGCAACTCCGCCAGCCGCGCTTCCACCTGCCGCCCCGTCTCCATCACCTCTTCATGGCTCAGCGGCTGCGCCTGGATCCCCGCCGCCATGTTCGTCACGCAACTGATCCCCAGCACCTCCATCCCCATCTGCCGCGCCGCAATCGTCTCCTGCACCGTCGACATCCCCACCAGATCCGCGCCCATGGTCCGGAACGCCCGAATCTCCGCCGGCGTCTCGAAGCTCGGCCCCAGCACGCTCAGATACACGCCCTCTTCGAGGTCGAGATCCATGCTCTTCGCCGCCTCGTGCGCCGCCTTCCTCAACCGCGCCGAATAAGCCTCGCTCATGTCGAAGAACCGCGGGCCAAAGCGTTCGTCGTTTGCCCCCGCCACCGGATTCCGCCCCGACAAATTGATGTGATCCGCGATCAGCACCAGTTGCCCTTGCCGAAACGCCGGATTGATCCCGCCTGCCGCGTTCGTCAGCACCAGCGCCCGCGCGCCCATCCGCCAAAGCACCCGCACCGGAAACGTCACTTCCTCCGCGCTGTATCCCTCGTACGCGTGCACCCGCCCCTGCATCACCGCAACGGGCACGCCGCCAATCGTCCCAATCACCAGCCGTCCGCTGTGCCCCGGCACCGTCGACTGCGGAAAATGCGGAATCTCCGCAAATGGAATCGCCACCGGCGCCTCGATCTGCCCCGCAAACGCGCCCAGCCCCGACCCAAGCACAATCCCCACGCGCGGCCGCAATGGAGCCCGCGCCCCTACAAACTCCGCCGCGGCATTCGCCTTTTCGAAAAGTGTGCTCGCCATAGTTACGAAATCCGGCTCACTTAATCAGAATTCCCACAATCGACGCCGACATCAGGTTCGCCATCGTCCCCGCCAGCATCGCCCGCAGCCCCAGCTTCGCCAGCTCGTTGCGCCGGTTCGGCGCCAGCGCCCCAATGCCCCCGATCTGGATCCCAATCGAGCTGAAGTTCGCAAACCCGCAAAGCGCAAAAGTCGCAATGGTCACCGACTTCGCCGCCAGCACCCCGTGCTTCGCATAGTTGCCCAGATACGTGTAGGCCACCAGCTCGTTCAGCACCATCCGCGTTCCCAGCAGATTCCCCACCGTCGGCGCGTCGTGCCACGGGATCCCGATCAGCCACGCAATCGGCGCGAAGCAAAATCCCAGAATCGCATCCAGCGAATGCGGAAACGGAATGTGATGCGCGCCCAGCCAGTTATGCGTCCCGCCCAGCAGCCCGTTCACCAGCGCAATCAGCGCCAGGAACGAAATGAGCATGATGCCCACGTTGAACGCCAGCCGTCCGCCGTCGATCGTGCCCCGCGCAATCGCCCCCAGAAAATTCTCTTCCTTGTGCTCCGCGCTCTCCGGAATATGCACCACGCCTTCGGTCGCCGGCTTCTCCACCTCCGGCACCAGCATCTTCGAAATCAGAATCGTCCCCGGCGCCGTCATAATCACCGCCGCCAGCAGGCTGCTCGCGTTGATGCCGTACATGATGTACGCCGCCATAATCCCGCCCGAGACGTGCGCCATTCCGCTGGTCATAATCGTCATCAGCTCCGACCGCGTCGCACCCGGCAGAAACGGCCGAATCGTCAGCGGCGCCTCCGTCTGCCCCATAAAAATGCTGGCCGCGACATTCAGGCTCTCCGCGCCCGACACCTTCATCGTCCACAGCATCGCCCGCGCGAAGCCGCGAATGACGATCTGCATGATGCCCAGGTAATACAGCACCGCGAAGAACGCCGAGATAAAGATGATCGTCGGCAGCACCTGAAACGCAAAGAAGCTCGTCCCGAAGGCATCGCCGATCTTCGAGTGCGCCGCGCCCAGGTCGCCGAAGACGAAGGTCGATCCTGCAAACGCGTACGCCAGCAGACTGTTCACCGCGCCGCCCGCGTCGTGCAGCATGCGCTCGCCGAAGGTCCACTTCAGCACCATGAACGCGAACGCAATCTGCAGGCACAGCCCCCAGATCACGGTGCGCCAGCGGATCGCTCTGCGGTTGGTCGAAAAAATCCATGCCAGCAGCAGCATGGTCAGCAGTCCCAGCACACCCGTAAACCGCGCCAATTCACTCTCCCTGGTTAATCCCTGGCTTTGAAAGAGCACGGCTTCAGCCGTGCCGCCATCCACCCGGAACCAACCGGGGCTTTAGCCCCTGCGGGATATATTTTCCGGGTTTGAAGACTCCCTGAGTTTTCTCCATCCTATGTTCGCTGCGCCGCTTTCAAAAACATATTTTTGTTCTCCGCCGAGATAATTCTCCGCACCAGCGCCGGCGGCTCGACTTTCTCTGCGCCGATCGTCAGCGCTTCTGCCAGCAACTGCTCCGGCTCCGCGAATCGCGCTTCATCCTCGCTGAACATCGTCGCCAGCGCCTGACCCGCTTCGACCTTCATCCCCAGCTTCACATGCATCTCCAGCCCCGCATGCGCTTCCACCGGCTCGCCCGCGCGCTCGCGTCCCGCGCCCAGCCGTTGCACCGCCCATCCGATCTTCGTGCAGTCGGCCGCCGCGAACCATCCGCTCTTCATCGCTCGAAAGCTGCGCCGGAACTTCGGCCGATGGAACGCCTCACCCGCATCCACAGCCTGCACATCGCCGCCCTGCTCCGCCACCATCTCGCGAAAGACCCGCAGCGCCGACCCATCCACCAGCTTTTCTTCCGCAATCCGCTTTCCCTCCTCGGCGCTCGCAGCCTTCCCGCCCAGAAAAATCATCCATCCCGCCAGAACCAGCGAAATCTCCCGCAAATCCTCGCTCAGCGGATGCCGTTCGTTCCTCAGGAGCGCCATCGACTCCTGGATCTCGATCCAGTTCCCCGCCATCCGCCCCAGCGGCTGGCTCATGTCGGTCAGCACCGCCACTGTCCGCGTCCCCGCGCGCTCGCCCGTCTCCACCATCAGCGCCGCCAGATAATTCGCCTCATCCTCGCTGCGCAAAAATGCCCCCGACCCCGTCTTCACGTCGATCGTCAGCGCATCGAGACCCGCGGCCAGCTTCTTGCTCATGATCGACGCGCAAATCAGATACGGATTCTCCACCGTCGCCGTGCGGTCCCGCAGCGCGTAGAGCTTGCGGTCCGCCGGAACCAGGTTCTTCGTCTGCCCCACAATCGACGCGCCGCATCGCTCCAGCACGCGCCGCATCTCCTCGAGCGAAAGCTGCGTCCGGTACCCCGGAATCGACTCCAGCTTGTCCAGCGTTCCGCCCGTATGTCCCAGCGCGCGCCCGCTGATCATCGGATCGGCCAGTCCCGCCGCCGCCGCTATCGGAGCCACCAGGAACGACGTCTTGTCGCCCACGCCACCCGTCGAATGCTTATCGACAGTCTTCCGCCCCAGCCCAGCGTGATCCAGCACCTCGCCGGAATAGCGCATCGCCGTCGTCAGCGTATCCAGCTCGCGCAGCGTCAGCCCGCGCAGGAACACGGCCATCAGCCACGCCGCCAACTGCTCCTCAGGGATGGTCTCGCGCGCCGCGCCCTCCACCAGGAACCTGATCTCCTCGTCCGCAAGCTCCTCGCCATCCCGCTTTTTTCGGATCAGATCGACCGCATGCAGGCTCATCGCGCCCTGTCTCATTCCGTCCCGCCCTGCGGCTCGAAGCTGAAGCTGAGCGGGAAAATTTCTGCGAACGTCCGCGTCTCCCACCCCCGCTCGCCCGGAAACGTCACCACCGCATCCGCCGTCACGAATTCGCTCATCACCTGACGGCACGCCCCGCACGGCGGGCACGGCGCGCCATTGCGATTCGTAACCGCCACGGCGACAATTTTCGGCCCCGCCCCGCGCTCGCTGATGGCCCGGAACAGCGCATTCCGCTCCGCGCAGCTGGTCAGCCCGTACGAAACGTTCTCCACATTGCAGCCCGTGAACACGCTCCCATCGTCGAACTCGAGCGCTGCCCCCACATAGAACTTTGAATACGGCGCGTACGCCCGCCCCGCGGCTTCCATCGCGGCCTCGCGCAAACGCTCCAGTGCATCGGCATCCATCGTCGGCATGACCTCTTGAGGCTATAACGTTTCGCTGCGGAAACGGAATATCTCCGGACCAACAATCAGATCCCTCAAGTTCCCGGCCGCCCGTCCGATAACGCAATCGTGGACGACCTCACGCACGAATTCCTGCTCGAAAGCCAGGAGGGGCTCGACCGCATGGAGCGGTGCCTCACCGAGCTCGAGGCCCGCCCCGCCGATGCCGGCCTGCTCGCGGAAATCTTCCGCGCCGTCCACACCATCAAGGGCGCCACCGGCTTTCTCGGTTTCTCGCGCCTCGAAGCCCTCTCCCACTCCGGCGAAAATCTTCTCGGCCTCCTGCGCGACGGCCGCCTTACCGTCAATCCCGAAATCATCAGCGGACTCCTCGCCCTCCTCGACCGGCTGCGCGGCGTCCTGGGCGCCATCGAGTCGGACGGCACCGAAGGTCAGGGCGAAGACGACGACCGCGCCATGATCGCGCGTCTCGACGCCCTCCAGCTCTCGCCATCCCGCGTCCCCGCCGCCCCGCCCTCGCGCAAACCCGCTCGTCCTCGCGCGCCGCGTGCGCGCAAAGTTGCGCCTCCTCCGGAATCCGCCGGAGAGGCAGGGCCGCCCAGGGAAACGCCCGCACCTTCATCGTCGACGGCAGAGCCGCAACCGCGGTCTCCATCCGCCCCTGCGCCGGCGATTCCCTCGCGGCCCGAGGTTTATCAACCCGTCGAATCCGCGCCCTCCCCCGACGCTCCTGCAACCCCCAACGGGGCCGACTCCACGCTGCGCGTCGAAGTCGAGCTCCTCAATCGCATGATGAACCTGGTCGGCGAGCTGGTTCTCACCCGCAACCAGATCCTGCAGGCCACCAGCGCCGATGCGCAATTTGCCCCACTCGGCCGCCGTCTCGATATGGTCACCGCCGACCTGCGCGAAGCCGTCATGCGCGCCCGCATGCAGCCCGTCAGCCACGTCTTCTCCCGTTTTCCGCGCCTCGT
>JASIAO010000230.1 GCA_030041955.1 Acidobacteriaceae bacterium
CGGAGACGGCCGAGCAGGAAGGTCATGGCGTCCTTACGCTGCTTTGCGTCTCGGCTGGTGCGCTCCGCGGGGAAGCCGTGGCGCTTGTCGACGGTTTTGCGCCATTCGTTTTCCTCGGTGAGGAGGAGACCGCAGATGCACTTCCAGTGATCGACAGGCATGGAGGGCGAGATTGCGTTGACGCCGGCGAGCAGCGCGAGGCGCTCGTTGCCGTTGGAGCAGGCGTAGTGCGCGAGGGGAAGCAACTCGTCGCGCAGGTGCGGCTCAACCTCGATGAGGCGGAAGGTTTCCGCGAGGACGCGGCGGATCTCGCGCGTGAAAGGCGCCTGGAGATGGAGGCGCGCCCGGTCCCAGTCGTCCTCAGTCATTTCGCCGGAGAGCGGGAAGATATGCTGCCACTGATCGCGCACGCTGAGCATGTGGACGAGGAGGGATTCGCAGTCGGCGAGGCGATTGTCGCGCAAATCGAGGAGATGGGCGAGAGCCTCGTCGAGCGCGGGGTCGGCGCTACCGAGGCGCTGAAGGGTGCGGCGCGCGGCCAGAGCGTAGAGCGGTTCGGCATTTTCAGTGGGCTCGAGGCGGCCGCCGAGACGGGCGAGAAGCGGACGCTGCTGCGCGATGCGCAGGCAGAGGGAATCGATGGTTTCGACAGCGAGGCGCTGGGGCTGGTCGAGGAGGCGCCAGCCGCGGTTCTCCGCGTGGGCAAGAGCTTTCTGCGCCAGCTGGATGCGCGGCAGCTCGTCGGGGCGAAAGCTGCGGCGCGCCGCGGCGGCCTCGAGATCGCCGAGCAGGCGCGCACGCATCTCCGCAGTGGCGGCGCGGGTAAAGGTGATGGCGAGGATCTCTTCCGGCTCGTCGACCACGGCGAGAAGGCGGAGAAAGCGGCGCGTGAGGAGATCGGTTTTGCCGGAGCCGGCGGGCGCCTGCACGATGACGGAGCGCCCGATATCGAGAGCGGCCTCGCGGGCGGCGGCGTCGGCAGGTTCAAAATGCGAATCAGGCATCGAGCTCCTCGTCGGCGGAGGAGCTGAGGGAAAGCTCAGCTTTGCGGCACAGTGCGGGCAGCGGACAGTGAGTGCAGACTTCGGGCTCGCGAGGCGAGACGGAGGATTCGCCGCGCAGAAATTCCCGAGCGAGGGCGGCGAGGGAGCGCGCCCATTCATCGCGCATGGCATCGGTGTACGGATCGGTAACGAGAGCCTTGCGGGCGCTGATATCAGGTTGAAGCTGCGCGCGGGCGTCGCGAACGCGGCCGTCGAACCCGGTTTCACCGGCGCGAATGCGCGCAAGCAACACGCCGCCGAGGTTCCCGACATTGCCGTAAGCGGCGTAGAGCGGGAGTTGTGGCTCGTCGGGACGGTCGCCGCGCCAGGCGGCAGGGGAAATGGCGCCGGTTTTGTAGTCGATGAGGAGACGGGTGCCGTCGGGGAGGCGGTCGATGCGATCGGCGCGGAGATGGAGGCGGAGATCGCCGACGTGGACGTTGTGCAGGCCCTGCTCGCAGGCTTCGACGGTGAAAGGCTGGCGCTTCGCTTCGCAGGCGAGCCACTCGGCGAGACGCGCGCGCAGGCGGCGCTTTTCCGCGGCCAGATAGGCGTCCTGCCAGGCGGAGGAGGGTCCCGCAGGGGCGAGTTCGCCAAGAACGGCGTCGATGTGAGGGTTCAGTATGGCGGGAAGCCGATTTGTCGCCGTCACGGTTACGATATCCTCGCGGCTGCGGAAATGTTGCGAGTAGAGACGTTCAAGAACCTTGTGGAGGATGATGCCGCGCTCGGCAGAAGTGAATCCCCAGTTGCAATCGTCGAGCGGCTCGGCGGCGAGGCGGCGCGTGGCGAAGGCCTGAAAGGGGCAGGCGGCCTGGCTGCGCAGAACGTCGGCCCCGCCAGCGGCGCGCTCGCGCGGCCAGGGCATCGGCGTGGAGTCGTCGGGTAGCGGCTCCAGCGCCGAGACAGCCGGTGAAGGCGACGGCCGGAGATTGCGCGCAGGCTCCGGAACGGTTTGACGAGGGAAAAGAGCTGCGACCAGGGGCGAGGGGCGCAGCTCGGCATCCTGCTTATGGCGCGCGTAGCTGAAGACCAACTGCGGCGCGCTCGCGAGCAGCCGCGCGGTGACCGCGTGGGCCAGGTTCCAGTCGGCGTCCGGCGAGGAGTGGGGCATGGAGAACTGGCGCTGAATAGCGGGCGGGAGCAGGGGATGCGGGCGGCCGCGCAGGGGCCACGCTGAATCGTCGGCGCCCATGAACCAGATGGCGTCGAAATGCTGGCCGGAGGATTCGAGCGGGCTCATGATCTGAATGGGGGCGTTGTGGGACTCAGGCGCGAAGACGGTGTCGCGTGCCTGGCGCTCGAGGAGAGAGACGAATTCTGCGAAGGCGACGAGCGAGCCGTCGAAATCGAGCAGCGCGCAATCGTCAAGCAGGCGGTGCCAGCGCTGGAGGGCCTGGAACTGGACGGAGTCCGCGGGTCGCTCGCCGGGCCACAAGATGCGATCGAGCAGAAGGTGCACGAACTCCGTGCAGGCGGACGGCTGGCGAGCCTGCCTGATGAGCGCGTTGGCGTCGACGAACTGGAGCAGCGCGCCGAGATCGTCGCGCAAATTGTGGAGCGAAGGGACGTGCTGGAGGGCGTCGTGGAAGCCCTGGAGGGAGCAGCGGGGCAGGAGCGATCCGGCTGAGCGGCGAACGGCGTCGTTGCGCGCGACGGTGAGATGATTCGTAACCGTGGCAGCAATAAATCCGGACAGCAGAAGCCAGGCGATCTCTTCTTCGGGGAGCGGTTCGACAATCCAGCGCAGGAGCAGGAGCGCGGCGCGGATGCAGGGCACATCGGCGAGGGGATGGCCGAGGGCGAATTCAAAGGGCAAAGGCGGCGCGGGGGCGCGAATATCGTCGCCGGGAAGAAGAGCGCGGCGGAAGGCGCGATCGACCTCTCCGCGCGACTCGGCGACGCGGGGAACGACAATGGCGATGCGGGCGCCCGGCTGGTTGCCGAGAAGATTGCGGGCCCACTCGGCGCAGGCGGCAATTTCCTCACGGGGATCGGAGGCGGCGATCCAGCGTCGCTGAGAATCGCGGGCGGGCGGAGCATATTCGGAGACGGCGACACCCTGGGCGCGCAGCGCGGCGAGGAATTGCTTTTGCGCGGGCGTGACGCGATCGAAGCCAATCAGCAGAAGCTCCGGCGGCAGCCTCATGACGCCGGAGGGGGCGTCGGCGAGACGCGATTCCAGTTGCGCGGCACTGAGCCATCCGCGCACGCTGCATTCGCGATCGAAGTCCTGCGCCCAATTGCGGAAGCGCTCGGCGTCGGCCTGATCCCAGGAGTGGCGGCGAGCGGGGTGGGCGCGATACGCGGAGAGCAGCGACCAGGCTTCCATGGCGAGGGCGGCGAGGGAATCAGGCCATAGGACGAGGTTGGCGTCGCTGCGCTGATGGCGCATCCAGAGGATGCGTTCCTGGAGCGGGGAGAGAAGCATGGGCGCGTCGGGGTTGGAGAAGGCGACGTCGCGCCAGAGATCGCGGAGCCAGGAATCCCAGTCGAGGATGGCGGGGGTTGGCCAGACGGCCTGGCCGGCGGTGCGCTGGTCCTCAGCATATTGAAGCTGCAGGGCGCGGGCGGTGCGCGGTGTGGCCGTGATGACAGCAGCGCCACGCCGCAGCGCATCGGCGATGGGCAGAACGAGAACCAGTCTCATATTCAGGTTTGCGGCCCTCGCATACCGCCTGAGCCCCGCTTCGTCCACCCCAGCGAGCCTGCTCGCCGGGGACCCCGGTTGGTGGCGGGTTTCATCCGCAGCTAACCCAGCAGCCGGCATTTATGAGACCGGTTCGAGTGACATGCGGGATTGGTAGAGACAAGTGTAAACTGGCCTGTGATTTTCCAACGTGCGCGAATTTTCACCGCTGCGATTCTGGCAGCGGTTTTGTATTTGGCGGGCTGCCACGCGGGGCAGAAGGCGAGCGGAGCGGGAACGCAGCAGGCGGGAGCAAAGACGTATCCCATCCGCGGCATCGTGGTGTCGAGCGACGCGAAAACGGGGGAAGTGACGGTGGATACGGAAGCGATTCCTGGCTATATGGAAGCGATGACCATGCCTTACACGCTGAAGCAGCCGAACATCGCAACGGAACTGCATCCGGGAGACACGATCACAGCGGTGCTGACGCCGACGGACAACGCGGATCTGCTGGATCAGATCGACATCGTGGATGAAGCGAAGCCGAATTACAAGCCGGCCGTGACGTACAACGATCTGGAGCCGGGCGAGACGATTCCGGACTTTCATTTTCTGAACCAGAGTGACCGGACGATCAGCCTGAAGCAGTTCCAGGGCAAGGTGGTGCTGCTGACGTTCATCTACACGCGGTGCCCCTTGCCGAACTTCTGCGTGCGGATGAGCCGGAACTTCGCGGAGATTGACAAGTCGCTCCAAAAGAGCCCAGCGCTGTACGCGAAGACGCACCTGCTGAGCGTGAGCTTCGATCCGAAGTACGACACGCCGAACGTCCTACGCAGCTATGGCGGCGCGTACACGGGCAATTACACGAAGGAAACGTTCACGCACTGGGATTTTGCGGCGCCGCCGGAGAAAGAGCTGCCGAAGGTGCTGCAGTTTTTCGATGTGGGAGTGACGCCGGAGCCAGACCACACGATTACACACTCGCTTTCGACGGTGGTGATCGCGCCGGACGGGAAGCTGTACAAGTGGTACCCGGGAAACGACTGGAATCCGCAGCAGGTGCTGGCGGATGTGGAGAAGCTGGCTGCGGGGAAGGCATGATCGGGTATTCTTAGGGCAGACGAGTGGTCTGACCACGGTTCGCAAGGTGCAGCGTGGATTCGTACGGAGGCGGACACGGATGAGCAGCGCGTTGAATATTCGCAGAGAGGGTGAGCTGGATTTTTTGTCGCTGGGGGCGCTGGTGCACCGGCTGGATCCGGGGATTGTGCCGTTCCGGAAGGCGACGGAGTGCGCGATCCACGTGAGCGGCGGCGAGTTCAACGTGGCTGCGAATCTTTCCGACTGCTTCCGGATGAAGACGGGGATTGCCTCGGCGATGGTGGACTATCCGATCGGCGATCTGATCGCGGAGCGGGTACGCGCGATGGGGGTGCGGCCGTTCTATAAACATTTCGAGCACGACGGCGTGTGCGGCCCGAATATGGCGACGGTGTACAGCGACCGCGGGTATGGCGTGCGTCCCCCGGTGGTGTTTTACAACCGGTGCAATGAAGCAGCGGGGCAACTGAAGCCCGGCGATTTCGACTGGAAAAAGATCCTCTCTGGCGGGGTGCGCTGGGCGCACAGCGGAGGAATCTTCGCGGCGCTGTCGGCAACGACTGCGGAAGTTGCGGTGGAGATGATGAAGGCCGCGAAGGAGGCGGGGGCGGTGACCTCGTTCGACCTGAACTTCAGGGAGAAGCTCTGGAAAATCTCGGGTGGGGCGGACAAGGCCGTCGAAACGATCGGTCGAATCGTGGAGCACGTGGACGTGCTGGTGGGCAACGAAGAGGACCTGCAAAAGGGACTGGGCGTGGAGGGTCCGAAGGTCGAGGATAAGTCGAAATCGAAGCTCGATCCGAGCGCGTTTGTGGAGATGATCGGCAAGGTAGTGAAGAAGTATCCGCAGGTGAAGGTGGTGGCGACAACGCTGCGCGAGGTGCACTCAACGAACCGGCACAGTTGGAGCGCGGTGGCCTGGGTGAATGGGAAGACGCACACGGCGCCGACGGCGGAGCTTGACGTGTACGACCGCGTGGGCGGCGGAGATGGTTTCGCGGCGGGACTCTTCTACGGGCTGCTGAGCGGCGAGTCGCCGGAAGAGGCGGTGAAGCTGGGATGGGCGCATGGGGCGCTGCTGACGACCTTTCCGGGAGACACGACGATGGCGACGCTGGAGCAGGTGCGGGCATTTGCGCAGGGCGGGTCGGCGAGGATACAGCGGTAAAGAAGGGGTTACGGGTTACGGTGCAGGAAAAGGCCAGATCGATGTCCGTGGCCCAGGCGGGCTGTTGCCCGGATTATTCTCTATGCATCCCCCAGGCGTGTGATCCTATGGATCGAGCAGTCTCCAGTAGACTGTAGGGCGGGAGGGGGAATGGCAAACATCACCATCATTTTTGGGCTGGTGCTGCTCGTGCTGGGAATTGTTGGGCATACCGGAGCGGGAAGCGGAGATCCGGGGACGCTGTTTCCGGCGTATTTCGGAATCCTGCTGGGATTGCTGGGCGTAATGGCGCGATCGGACAGCGCCAAGCAAAGAAAGGTCGTGATGCACATCGCCGTTGTGGTTGGGCTGCTGGGGTTTGCCTTCACCGTGGGGGACGCATGGGCGTACTTCCACATGCAGGCAGGGGCGACGCAGGCAGATCCGGCGATCGTGGAATATCGCGCGGCCATGGCGGGATTGCTGCTGGTTTTTGTGCTCCTGTGCGTGCGCTCGTTCATCAAAGCCAGAAGGGCGAAGCCGGCGGAATAGCCACGAGCCAGTGATCAGTGGTGAGTGACCAGTGATCAGCTGTCAGCAATCAGTGGGCGATTGACAGTCCCGCGGCTGAAGGGGCCAGGGGTTCTTTTTCTATGCGATTCGGGGCGATGCCGGTGAACGCGGAGCGCAGCGGAAGCCGCGCGATGCGGGCGCGGCCGGGCGCGGAGGCGCCGAAAAAGAAGCCTGAGCTCCGGAAGGTGATGCCGGAGATCTGGAAGCTGGTGCGGCCGCGGAAGTGGCTGCTGCTGGTGGGGCTGCTGCTGGTGGCCATCAACCGCGTGGCCGGGCTGGTGCTGCCGTATCTGTCGAAGCCGTTTGTCTCGCTGGTGCTGACGAAGCACGAAGAGCAACGGCTGATGCCGCTGGTGATCGCTGTGTTTGCGGCGACGCTGATCCAGGCGATTACGTCGTTCTCCAATACGCAACTGCTGTCGAAGGCGGCGCAGCGGATGATCGCGGAGCTGCGGCAGCAGGTGCAGCAGCATGTGGGCCGGTTGTCGGTGAGCTTTTACGACGCCAACCGGACGGGCGTCCTGGTGTCGCGCATCATGAGCGACGTGGAGGGCGTGCGCAACCTGATCGGTACCGGGCTGGTGGAGTTTGTGGGCGGCCTGATGACGGCGGGGATGGCGTTTGCCTTCCTGCTGCACCGCAGCCCGCGAATGACGCTGATCGTGTTTGCGGTGATCGGAAGCTTTGTCCTGATTTTGCGCAAGGCATTCAAGACGATCCGGCCGATTTTCCGTGAGCGGGCGAAGATCAGCGGCGAAGTGACGGGGCGGCTGACGGAGAGCCTGGGCGGCGTGCGCGTGGTGAAGGGCTACCACGCGGAACAGCGCGAGGCGGGCGTATTTTCCGTGGGCGTGCTGCGGCTGCTGGACAACGTGATGCGGTCTCTGACGGCGACGAGCCTGCTCTCCATGGCGGCGACGACCGTGCTGGGGGTGGTGGGCGGCCTGGTGATGCTGCTGGGCGGACACCTGGCGATGCACAACCAGATGGGGCCGGGAGATTACATCCAGTACACGATGTTTCTGGCGTTCATGATCGCGCCGGTGATCCAGGTGGTGAACATCGGGACGCAACTGACGGAAGCGGTGGCGGGACTGGACCGCACGATGGAAATCCTGGCGGAGAAGGACGAGTTCGCCGATCCGGCACGGGTAAAGACGCTGGGCGAGATTGTGGGCGAGGTGCGGTTCGAGGATGTGCGGTTCTCCTACGACAAGGACAAGCCGGTGCTGCACGGGATCAGCTTCGAGTCACAGCCGGGGACGGTGACAGCGCTGGTGGGATCGTCGGGGTCGGGGAAATCGACGATCATCAGCCTGATCTGCGCGTTTCACAAGCCGGATTCGGGACGGGTGCTGGTGGATGGCGTGGATTTATCGACGGTGCGGCTGGACAGCTACCGAAGCCAACTGGGCGTGGTGCTGCAGGAGTCGTTCCTGTTCGATGGGACAATCAAAGAGAACGTGATGTTCTCGTATCCGGAGGCGACGGAAGAGGAGTTCCTGTCGGCGTGTCGGATCGCGCGCGTGGATGAGTTCGCGGAGCGGTTTCCGGAGCAGTACGACACGATTGTGGGCGAGCGCGGCGTGAAGCTCTCGGGCGGGCAGAGGCAGCGGCTGTCGATTGCGCGGGCGATCCTGGCGAGCCCCCGGATTCTGATTCTGGATGAGGCGACGTCGTCGCTGGATTCGGAGTCGGAGGCGATGATCCAGCACGGGTTGAGCTACCTGATGCAGGGACGGACGACGTTTGTGATCGCGCACCGGCTGTCGACGATCCGGAGGGCCGATCAAATTCTGGTGGTCGAGGGCGGACAGATTGTGGAGCGGGGCACGCACGCGAGCCTCTACGCGCTGGGCGGGCGGTACTATGACCTCTACACGCGGCAGCACGGGATCGAGGAGAATTTGTTCCTGGCGCCGGGTGAGGGAGATGCCGTCGAAGAGGTGAAGTAAGTCAGGGGACAGCGTGCAGGGCACAGCATGTAGGTCTTAGGGATCAGGGTGCAGCGGGCAGCAAAGGCGCCCCATATCTGCTAACTTTGGGCAGAGCCAGGGTACCTGGCAAAAGCTGGTCTCCGTTTGGCGCGAAAACGCGCGACACTCCGCTCGGGATGACAAATCTACGGTGAGGTGAGCGATGCGGGCGGTGATTCTGATTCGGATTCTGGTGGGGTGGGTGTTCGTGTCGGAGGGCATCCAGAAATTTCTGTTTCCCGATGCGCTGGGTGCAGGGCGGTTCGCGCAGATCGGGATTCCGCTGCCGCAATTTACGGCACCCATCGTTGGCTTCGTCGAGATCATCTTTGGGACCCTGATCATCCTGGGGCTGTTTACGCGGCTGGCGGCGATTCCGCTGCTGATAGTGATTGGCACGGCGATCGCGACGACGAAGGTTCCGATGCTGATCCACCACCAGGGCGTGTGGCCGATGCTGCATGAGGCGCGCGTGGACTTCAGCATGGCGCTGGGGCTGATTTTTCTGCTGATCGTGGGCGGGGGAGCGGCTTCGGTGGACGATACGCGGCGGCGGGTGCGGGAGTATCGCGCGAGAAAGCGCGAGGAGGCGAAGGCGCCGAAGCATACGATTGCGGGAGAGCCCAAGGGGAGCGGTTATCTGAGCTAGCCGGCTTTCCGGGGGTTCGCTGAGAACGGGTCCCTCCGCTCCGCACGGTTGCTGCGGCGAGCGCTCTGCGGCCGGGGTGAGAATTCCGTGTGAGGTTCAGGAATGATTTTAGAAGTGGCGGCGTTAAGCGTGCGCGGAGAACGGGAGTCCGCGTTTGAAGCGGCGATGGCGAAGGCGGCGCCGGTGATTGCCGGGGCGCGCGGATACCTGGGACACGAACTGCAGCGATGCGTCGAGACAGAGGGACAGTATCTCCGTCGCTATCTGCTGCTGGTGCGATGGGAGACGCTGGAGGCGCACACGGTGGGCTTCCGGCAGTCAGCGGCGTTCCTGGAGTGGCGGGAGATGATTGGGCAGTTCTTCGAGGAGACTCCGGTGGTGGAGCATTACGTGTGCTCGCTGCGGTGGCCGGCGAAGAGCAGCGGAAATACGGTTAGCTAAAAGGCGGTTAGCTGGTGAGGCGGCCAGAGTTCACAATGCCGATCCTTCTTTTGCAAAATACTGCGCGGGATGAAACGCCCACGACGATTACGAAGCGGCGCTGTGGCCGCTGCATTGCAGGACGCCCAGGAAGCGACTCCACGGACCGACGGCATCACGATATTGCCAGGCCATCACGCGGGAGATCTGATGCAGGTGGGTGAGGTCGTGTACAGCCCAGGCCGACAGCAGCTCCGCAAGAATTACGACGCCAAGAGCCGGATGCCGTCCGCGCCGTTGCAGATCCTGTTCGCTTAAATGCAGGTCGCGGAGCGCGGCGAGGTTCTCCGCGCGCAAAACTGCGAACTCCTCCAGAAGCTGCGGGAGCGACATGCCTTCGATTTCGTGCACGTGCCCCTGGCGATCGAGTGGCGGGAACGGCTGGGTTTCTCCGGAATACAGAATGATCCTGGCGCGCGTCAGCCAGTCCACGCGCTCGCAGTGGATGAGATGGCCGAGGACTTCGAAGGCACTCCAGGTGCTTTCGCC
>JASIAO010000231.1 GCA_030041955.1 Acidobacteriaceae bacterium
CAGATCGACGGCGTCCAGGAACTCCCGCTCCCGAACCACCGCCACCACTCCCTGATGCGCCGCCGTGCGCGCCAGCCGGTTCAGCGCATCCCGCGGCTCCTGCCGCACCTTCACGCTGGCCTCGCGGCACAGCTCCACAATCTGCTTCAGTCGCTCGTCGTGCCGTTCCCGCGCCACGCACACATGGTCAAACCGCCGCGACCCGGAGCGCAGGGCTTCCTCCACCGGGTGCAGCCCATAAAGAATTTCCATTACCTTCAGTTTAATCGTTGCTCCGCCGCTCAAATCTGGTTGATAATGGAAGAGTTACACGCGGCAGTCGACGCTTTTCGCCGCCTCCGCCATCCGGGCCTTCAGGTACTGCCTTGGATTTTGCCGAAAAACTCGAAAAACTCGTTGCCTTCAGCGTCTTCCGTCCTGTGTCGTCCGTCTCTGATGTTGACATGAGCACGGCAGCCCTCCAGCTTGCAGATCAGGTCCGGCGCGAAAACGCCCTCGTCATCGAGGGCCTCCGCCGCCACGACCCGAAAATTCTCGACGAGCTCATCCTCCTCTATCAGCACCGGCTGCTGCGCTACCTGCTCTACCTCACCGGCAACCGCGAGCTCGCCGAAGACCTCTTCCAGGAAACCTGGATGCGCGTCCTCACCCGCGGCTCCCAGTTCAACGGCAACTCGCGCTTCGATACCTGGCTCTTCACCATCGCGCGCAACCTCGTCATTGATCTCCGCCGGCGCCGCCCCATGGCCAGCCTGGAAGAAATGTGCGACAGCGGCGACGACGATCGCCCCTTCGAAGTTCCCAGCCAGGAAAAGTCGCCCTTCGATCACTTCAATACCGCCGAGAGCGGCCAGCTCGTCGCCGACGCTCTGCTCACCCTCGAGCCGCTGCATCGCGAAGTCCTCGTCCTGCGCTTCCACGAGGAGATGTCCCTCGAAGAGATTGCCCGCTTCACGCGCGCCCCGCTCTCCACCGTCAAGTCGCGCCTCTATCGCGGGCTCGCCGCGCTCCGCCCGCGCATGGAGGCAGCAACGCGCCACTCGGCCTCGGCCTCCAATCGATCGGAGGCGAAATGAGCAGCCCCTCTCGCGTTCCCGGTCATCTCGTGCCCGAAGTGGTCCTCCGCACCCGCCGCTCCGTGATGGAAGCGGCTTACGAGATGCAGGCCCAGCGCGCTCGCCGCCGCCGTCACGTGGGCTTCGCTCTCCTCGCCATGGCCACCCTCGTCGTGCTCTTCACGCCTGCCTTGTGGAGCGCCTGGACGGACCTCGCCGCCGGTGAGCACTTCTTCGATATGCCCGTCATGCTGCTCACGCTCTCCATGGTTCTCCTTTCCGCCATGTTCGCCATCCTCCTGGTGACGTGGAGAGGCGGCCGCCGCGGCGCGCGCAGCGACGAATAGTCAGGATCGCGACCCATGACACCCGAAATCCCGCAGCGTACTGAAAATTCATCCGGTGGTTTCTCCGGTGAACTGCGGATGATCCCCGCATGGTCCATCGCCGGCGCGCTGCTCGCCTTCGTCGCCATGCAGTACGTCATGTGGATCGTGGTTCCCGCTCATCGCCACCATCCCCCCAACGTCCCACTCGGCTTCCGCGTCTACTTCAACATCAGCATCGGCGCTCTCGCCGCGCTCTACGTCCTCATGGTCGGCTACATCAGCCGCGATTCTCCGCGCCGCGGCATGAGCACCGCCATGTGGACCGTCGTCTGCGTCGTCATCCCCAGCGGAATCGGCGCCGTCCTCTATTTCCTGCTGCGCCAGCCCGTGCTCTCCCTCTGCCCGGCCTGCGGATGCCGCATCGAGAGCGACTACCACTTCTGTCCCCAGTGCGCATACCAGGTTGCCCCCTGCTGCGGCAATTGCCATCGCACCGCGCGCATCACCGACCTCTACTGTGTCCACTGCGGACATCACCTCGCCGCCGACCACCCCCCCGCCCGTCTTCACGCCTTCACCGAGTGATGTCCTGCGAAGCAGGACTACGGCGAAAGCCCAGGCCTTCAAGGCCGGGGAACAGGCCGCTTCGAAATATGCGGGCTTTAGCCCTGGAGATCCTTAGAAGCTTCATCCCTTCGTTGACCCTCCTGCGCCGCGTTCCTATACTCTTAGCGAAGCGCTGAGCATCGCTCCGTTTTGGAGGGGCACGACTTTAGTCGTGCCGGAAAGGTCCGGAAACTATGGGGCTTTAGCCCCTGAGGGATGTAATCAAGCTCATGCCCATGACCGCCCTCATTGTCGACGACGAAGAACTGGCCCGCGAAGAGCTCAAGTATCTCCTCGACACCACCGGCAGCGTCGACGTGCTCGCCGAGGGCAAGAACGGCGTCGAAGCCGTCGACCTCATCCGCACCCACCACCCCGACGTCGTCTTTCTCGACGTGCAGATGCCCGGCCTCGACGGTTTCGCCGTCCTCCGCAAGCTCCTCGATCTCGGCGAGGGCGGCCATCTCCCCCAGATCATTTTCGCGACCGCCTTCGACCAGTACGCCGTCCGCGCCTTCGACGTAAACGCCATCGACTATCTGCTCAAGCCGTTCGATCGCGACCGCGTCCTCCAGGCCGTCGACCGCGCTCGTCTCCGCCTGCAGGAATCTGCGGAAACCAAACCCGCCGATCTCCGCGTCGATACCCTCCTCAAGCTCATCGAGCAGCATCAGACTCCCCGCGCGCACAGTGGCAAAATCGTGCTCCAGTCCGGCAGCCGCCTGCTCCTCATCGATCAGAAAGACATCTGCTTCGCCTCCATCGATGAAGGCGTCATCTCCGTCGTCACGCCCACCCTCGAAGGCCAGTCGAAGTGCCGCACCCTCGAAGAGCTCTTCGACCTCCTCGACCCCGCGGTCTTCTGGCGCGCCCACCGCTCCTATCTGGTCAACATCAACCACATCCGCGAAGTCGTTCCCTGGTTCAAGAGCACGTACCAGCTCCGCATGGACGACAAAAAGCAGACAGAAATCCCCGTCAGCCGCGCGCAAACCCGCCGCCTCCGCGAGCTCTTCAACCTGTAAGTGTCATCCTGAGCGAACCGGAGGACAAACGCGAAAACTCGCGTTGCCGGACGCCTTCGAAGCGGACGTCTGCACTGCGACCGAGCACCCGCATAGGTTTGGGCCTACACTCACAGCAGCAGAGGGGGCTCTGGAACTCCAAATCCATGCCCCTCCCGCTGTAGCTCGATTCTCGTACACGTACGCGCATCCCCCCGGGCGTCACTTACAGAGTAAGGAGCAGACATCATGCCAAACGAACCCAAAGATCCCAGGACTCCGCAGACGGATGACCCCGCAATCGCGAAGGCTCAAAAGGATAAGGAATTGAAGCGGATTGCCGACGAAGCCGCTCAGAAAGCCCGCAAGACTGAAAATCGCTACGACCAGCAGCGCGGCGGCACGTTCCCAAGGGGAGGGCCTTCCGGGATGGCATAGATCCCGATGTCCGACTCCGGATCTAAGCGGCCGAGTGAAACTTTCCGGATCTTGTGGGGCGGTTCGCCACGCGAAACAGGGCTGCGGGGAGTGCCTTGCTTCGACAACCACCAGAACAGCGAAGCTCGAACTTTACCGGATTCGCTTCCCTCGGAAGATCGCTCAGCCGACGGTGGTACCGGCCGTGAATCAGGCGCGAACTCTTCCTGCACATCCCGCATGGACAAGCCTCGCCCGCAGCCTGCAGGAATATGACCAGCAGACCGGGACGCGTTTGTGTTGATCCAGCGTAATGGCGGCTGGCCCATTAAGCCCTCCTTTGGCTTGAGTGGGGCTTGCTTGAATCCCGGGTGCCCCATCCCTGTCGCCGCTGTTGCGAGACCGTGGGATTGCGGGCGCCTGATGTCTGCTCGCGTGTGGCCCATTCAAGTCCTCTTTTGGCTTGAGTGGGGCTGCGTGGCTCTGGACGAGCGCATGAATCCTGGTGCCCCACAGCTGCCCGCCCCTGGCAGAAATCGGAAGGCATGCCCCAGACCGCGAAGAAAATACTCTCGCATCGAATCCGCCCGGCTTCCCACCTCGCGGAAAATAGCGCCAATTTGAGGAGGCACCGCCAAACCTTGCCCCGGCCAGGTTCACCCCACAGCAAGAAGCAAACTCCCCCGCCATCCACTTCTCAAGCAGCCAAGCTCTGCAGTCCCTGCCGAAAGTACCCTCCCCCCATACTTTTTCTCGTTTGGGAACAGGCAGACCCCCGAAAGGGCAGGGCTAGGCGTTCAGCCCTGCGACAAAGCTGCAACGTGACTGGCTCCACCCCCCCGAGCGAATCTCATCTCGGCACATTGCGGCACGGCGGGTGGCCCACCCAGGCCCTCCTTTGGCTTGAGTGGGGGTCGCGTGATCTCATCTCGGCACATTGCGGCACGGTACCCTGAAAACGTGGCACTCCTCTCCACACTGAACCCCCGCCTGCCCCACCTCTGCTCGTCGCTGGCAGATGTGGGAAACGCCCAGCCCCTCTGCACCCTCCCACCCGACAAGCTTGCCAAAGCCATCGCCCTCAGCCACTGGAGCACTGGCCTCTACTTCGGAGCCACCGCGTGGCTGCTCCTCACTCTGTGGTTCCTCATCCGTGCCGGCGCTCCCATCGCTCGCCTCGCCGCGCGCTTCTCTCCGCGCCCATGGCTGCAGGGACTCATCGCTGCTCCGCTCTGGCTCGTGATTTTCTCTCTGCTCGATCTCCCCGCCGCGCTGCTCGGCCATCACGTCGGCCTCGCCTTCGGCATCTCGGTCGAATCCTGGCCTGCCTGGCTCGCCGACTGGTCGAAATCCACGCTGATCTTCATCCTCGTCGGCACACTCGTCTTTAGCGTCCTCTACGCCCTCCTGCGCCACGCCCCGCGCCGCTGGTGGCTCTGGCTCTGGATCGTCACCATCCCCGTCGAAGTCTTCGCCGTCTTCGTCGCCCCGCTCGTCATCGACCCGCTCTTCAACCACTTTCAGCCGCTCGCCCAAACCGACCCCGCTCTCGTCGATCAGCTGGAGCGCGTTGCCGCCCGCGGCGGCCTGCACATCCAGCCCAGTCGCATCTTCCTCATGGACGCGAGCCGCAAAGTCACCGGTCCCAACGCTTACGTCACCGGCCTCGGAGCCTCCAAACGCATCGTCGTCTGGGACACGACCCTCCGCGAGGAAACCCCCGACGAAATCCTTTTCACCTACGGCCACGAGCAGGGTCATTACGTCCTGCACCACGTCGCCAAAGGCATCGCATTTTCTGTTCCGGTGATCCTTTTCTTTTATTGGCTCGCCTCTCTGTTGCTCCAGTCGCTCGTGCGCACGCGCGGCCCGCGTTGGCACATTGACTCCCAGTCATCCTGGTCCTCGCTCGGCGTGCTCATCTTCCTCTACGTCCTGCTCAGCTTCTTTTCCGAGCCCATCGCCAACGCGATGTCCCGCCACATCGAGCATCAGGCCGACGTCTACGGCCAGGAGGTGATCCACGGCCTCGTGCCCAATCCTCAGGCCGCCGCCGTCGATTCTTTCTGCGCCGACGCCCAGCTCTGGCTCGACAACCCCCACCCCAACCGCTTTGTCGAGTTCTGGACCTACTCGCACCCATCCACCGAGCAGCGCGCCGAATTCGCCGCGCATTACGACCCATGGCTGCCTGGCCGTCACCCTAAATACTTCAGCAAGCAACCCTGAGATCCGCAGCCTATGGCGCTCCCGCTCCCTCTTCGATCGCCACGCGGTTGATGATTCGCTGCACAAACACGATGTTCAGGTTGATGTGCTGCGCCACGTCCGGCACGAACTCCGTCACGAAGTTGCCGACCGGATCGAAGGCCCACCCCGTGGCGATCCGCTCCGCGCTCGGCCCCCACCCCAACTGCTGATACGGCACGTACGTGATACCAACAGCCTCGTCGGCTACCGAGCCCACGATGGTCGCATAATTCACCATCCCCTTGCCCGTGTCGCTGTCTGTCCAGAACGGCTGATAGATGCAATGCGCGATCCGCCGCGCCAGCGACGCATTCGGCATCCGGTGATAATGCGGGTCCTGATGATCGATTGACGGGATCAGGAACGTCCCGAAGAATGCTCCCGTCATGTCCTGCGTCAGCGCCACGCCGCTCAGCTTCGCAATCCCCATGGCGCCCGGTCCGTACGGCGAGTGCGAATCCGTCGCCACCGAATACGCCGATGTCGCCCCAATGGTCAGCAGGTTAAACGGGTCGATCACCCCCCGCCACGCGATCCGGCCCAGCTCCTCCGGCGTGTAGATGTGAATGGCGTTGTTCTTCAGGTACTCGTCGAAGGTGCCAATGTCCTGCTCGCAGCACCGCGGCGCCGGCGCGACTTCGCTGCAGGCATCCGCGATACAAGGCTGTGGCATCGGGAGATAACTCGGCTGCAGCCCGGGCACGGTCCGCCCGCCATGCCTTCGCACCTGTGGCGGAAAGGTCTGTTGTTGCCCCTCGCCTTCCACCGGAGCTGCGCTTACCGGGCCACCCGCAGGCGCACTGGCCAGAAACGCCGGCGCTGGCGCATCAGGCAGTTCGGTCTGTCCGGCGCTCACGCCACACGCGCCCATCAGCAGCAACGCGGCGCACCACCCCCGCCGCTGCATCCATCGCCGCCCGCGCGTCTCCGCCACGAAACCTGCCGCCATCCCTGCTCGGTCATCCTCCTGGTCGCAGCCCACCGAGACGGCTGGCGCCTGCAAGTCCGAATCCTGCCTGAACCATATGACGGATGTCACGCCTGCGGAGACGACGCGGCGTGTTTACGCTCCCGATGGCGGCGCCACCGGTTCACCGCGTCCGGCCAGAATTCCAGGAACATGTTGTTCACCGCCGCTCCGGCCAGCGACGTTCCCCATGTCTCCATCGCCACACCCTGGTTGGCGCTCGCGCGTGGATACCACGCCATCGTCAGCTCCGACGCCGCCAGATGCCCCACGATCAGCGAGAAGTTCACGCTGTGGTAGCCGCTGTCCCGTTGCGTGATCAGCACCCGTTCCGCCGCCCAGATCGCGCGGCTCCGGATGCTTCCCTCTGCCTTGCGGTAATACCGCGGGTCCTCGCCATCGATCGCCGGAAACAGGCTGCTCGAGAAGAATCGGAAGCTCGCCTGTCGCACCAGCGCCGCTCCGAACCGCTCGCCGAAGGCCGCGCTGTCGGAGCCGTAATCCGGCGCGCCGTCCGTCAGCTGTCCCCAGCCGGCCGAAAGCAGCGCCGGACCTGCCGACCACGGCTGCGTTTCCTCGTGCAGCCAGAAGTCCATCTTGTCGTGCGCGCTCAGCCGCGGCACCTTCTCGCCCGGATCGACATATTGCGCCCATTTCCGCTTTGTGTACGATTCGTGCTCCACCGATCCCGCGGATCCCGGCGCCGGCTTTCCCGGCGGCGTCGGCTGCAACTGACTCTGACTGCTCGACGAAGCGCTGGCGCTCTGCTCCTGTCCGACTGCGACCGACGGCTGCGGCGCATCCGGCAGCGCCATCCGCAGCTGTCCGCATGCCGTCCCGGCGGCCAAAACCAAAATCGGCAACATCAGGAAATTTATGTGGGTTACGTGGCGCGCGATAGGAAAAACCCCGGTGTCCTCCAGTTTGGAAGTGAGTTTTCGCCTTCGGGATGTACCGCTTGTGCGCGTTACTGTTCGGGAACACCCTGACCCTTGTAGTTGACCCTCCCTCTGCACCCCCGGCAATATGGACTTTGGCAGGCAATTGTTGATGACCGATGCACCCCGGGACCTGGTACATTTTCGGCGCAATCTCCATGACCGCTTCTCCCGCATCGTAGATCAGGTGAAGTGCATGACCGACTATCTCCACGGTCGAATCTTCCCCGTCGCGGCCGCCAGCCTCGCCCTCGCCTTTCTCGCCGGCTGCTCGCACCGCCAGCAGACCGCTTACACCCCGCCCCCTCCGCCCATTGAATCCACCACGCCCGCACCACCCGCACCCGCAACTCGCCCCGCATACCCTGAAGCGCCCTCCATCTCCGCCGACGACGAGTACGTCGAGACCCATTCGCCCATCTTCACTCAAACCGGAATCGCCAGTTGGTACGGCCCTCCCTATAACAACCACGCCGGCGCTAACGGCAAAATCTACAACGAGAACGACATTTCCGCCGCCCATCGCACCCTCCCCATGGGATCGCTCATTCGCGTGACGAATGTTCGCACCGGCCAGTCCGCCGTCATGCGCATCACCGATCGCGGACCCTTCGTCGCCGGCCGCATCCTCGATCTCTCCGTTGGCGCCGCCAAAGCCGTCGGGCTCTTCCGTGCCGGCGTCGGCGAAGTCCGCATCGACGTCTACAGCACCCCCGAGCCTCTTGATTCAGGAGGCCGCTGGTGCGTCCAGATCGGCGCTTTCTCGCACCTTGGCGCCGCCCGCCATCTGCAGGAGCAGCTCGAACGCGAGTACCGCACCGCCAACGTCATCGAATTCCAGGGCCCCACCGGATACTGGGTCCGCATCCGCCCCGAGGACGACAACCGCACCGTTGCCATCGCCATCGCCGATCGTCTCCGTCCCAGCGAAGGCGAAGCTTGGCTCGTCCGCCTCGATTAGTCCGCCTGATCCCTCCGCCCGTCTCTCGCTATACTGGCCCAGCGGTTCCAGCCCTATGGAATTCCTCAGCAAAATCTCCGCCGTCGATCTGCATGCCTGCGGCGAGCCCGGTCGCGTCATCGTCTCCGGCGTCCCCGACGTCCCCGGCAACACCATGTTCGAGAAGATGCTCTACCTCGAGCGCGAAATGGACGACCTCCGCCTGCGCATGCTCCGCGAGCCCCGCGGCTACCCCGCCTCCAACTGCAATCTCCTGCTGCCGCCCACCATCCCCGGCGCCGACGCCGGCTTCGTCATCATGGAGCAGGTCGAGTACCCGCCCATGTCCGGCACCAACACCATCTGCGTCGTCACCGCCCTCATCGAAACCGGCATCGTCCCCGCGCACGACGGCACGCGTCATCTCGAACTCGACACCCCCGCCGGCCTCGTCGAGGTCGACGCCGAAGTCCGCAGCGGCAAGGTCCTCAGCGTCACCTTCACCAACGTCCCTTGCTTCGCTGTGCATCTCGACCAGCCCGTCGAAGTCCCCAGCCTCGGTGCCATCACCGTCGACGTCGCCTGGGGCGGCATGTTCTACGTCATCGCTGACGCCGAGCCCCTCGGCCTCGAGATCCTCCCCGAACAGGCCCGCGATCTCGTCCGCGTCGGCGAAATGATCAAGGCCGCCGCCCGCGACCAACTGCCCGTCTCCCATCCGGACAATCCCCAAATCTCCGCCATCACCA